>CAZBIB010000258.1:0-4228 GCA_964491575.1 uncultured Salinivenus sp.
ATGGGGAGACCTTCCAATAATTTGGGACATGTTGTCCGTCGGGGAGGAACTGCTGATTGCCACACAGGAGAAGGGCGCTTACCGGATCAAGGGACGTGACAAGAAGCAGATCGCAGATTGGGTTTTTACATATGACCTATTGGGGGTAAAAAGAGAAGAGATCGTCTACGCGGGAACTCGTTCGGGACTGAAAGGCCTCAAGCGGACGCATAGCGGATGGAGCTCCTTCTCGGTCGAGGAGGTCAGAGGAGAGGTGCGTTCGCTTGCCCTTGAGAACGATGGAACGCTCTGGGCCAGCACAATGCGCGGCGGCATCATTCGGATCATTTTATCAGCCGATGGACAGCGCGCCACAGCGACAACGCAGTACGACGAGCAAGACGGCCTTCCTCAAGGCTACAAAGAAGTAGAGACGATTAACGGACGAGTCACCGTTGTTTCTGAAAAAGGTCTCTTCCAGGTCGAAAACGCAGATCAGTCTCCTGAGTCCTGGCAGTTTGTTCGTCGCTCGTCGCTTCTGCCCGACGTTGAAGGCACGGACACGCTCACGGTCAAGTCGGTCGAGGAGGCAGGGAGCAGTCTCTGGCTGATTTCAGAAAACCGTGTTTTCGTAGGTCAACCGAGAGACGATGCCACCTACGCCTGGAAATCTGTCGGTCCATTGCATTTCCCAAAGTCAAAAAATACGAGTCTCTTTGTTAGTCAAGACAGTACAGTGTGGCTTGGTGACGGGACACAACTCTTCCGCTACGGATGGGGGGAGCGCCGGGACATCCCCCCCCCCACGGCCGACTTCTCAGCTCTCGTCCAGCAGGTGACAACGCTCCGCGAGGGAGAGGTCGTGTACGGAGGAGGCGGCTCTGTTACGGCGGTCCACTCCTCATTGACCCTCCCATACGGTCGGGATATTGGAATTGACGTGGCGGCGCCGCTCTATGGCACGGCCGAGCCCCACGAATACCGGTACAAGCTGGGGGGGCGCAGCGATCAGTGGTCCGACTGGACAAACAGCGCGAGCCAGCGGTACCGAAATCTCTGGGAGGGGACATATCACTTCCGCGTTCAGGCCCGGAACGACCGGGGGGAGATCAGCAAACCCGCATCATTAACGATTACCGTGCCACCGCCCTGGTACCGCTCGACCTGGGCCTACTTCTTTTACGGCGTCGCGTTCGTCGGCGTGGCCTTTGGCTACCGCCGGTACCGCCAGATCAAGGAAGAAAACCGGCGCGCCCAGGAGCGGGTGCGGAAACTGGAGCGGGAGCGTGTGGTCGCCGAGCGGCTCAAGACGGCAAACGAGCGGCTCCGCGAAGCCAATCGCCTCAAGGAAGATTTCCTGGCTACCACCTCGCACGAGTTGCGCACCCCGCTCACAAATATTCTCGGGGCGCTCGAAGTGCTTCGGGACATGGTGGGAGACGAGCAGAAGAGGTTCCTGGACATGATTGAACAAAATGGACAGCGACTCAAGCGGACGCTGAACGCCCTTCTCGATCTGTCGATGCTCCGATCCGGGAACGAAGACGTGAAATTGTCCCCGACATCGATCGACCAGTGCGTGCACAAAGTGGCATCGGACCTCCGGGAGGATGCGGAGGAGGAGGGGCTTTCCCTTTGGGTCAACACGCCAGATACGCCGGTTCGGGCCAACGTCGACGAGCAGTACCTCGAGCAGATTCTGCGCAACTTGATTGAGAACGCCATCAAGTACACCCACGAGGGGTACGTGGCCGTGTCCACTGGCCGCAGCAATGAACACGTGTACCTTGAGGTGGAGGATACCGGCATCGGCATCGACGAGTCGTTTCTCCCGGACCTTTTTGAGGAGTTCAAGCAGGAGTCGCGAGGACGGTCGCGCACGTATGAGGGGAACGGGCTCGGTCTTGCCATCTCGGCTCGCCTTGCGGAGCAGATGGACGGGACCATCCACGTCGAAACGGAGAAAGGGAAGGGGAGCACCTTTACCGTCGAATTTCCTCGCCCCTCGAAGGAGGCGTCAGAGCCAGCTGCTCCGGAGGCGGCCGAGGCGTAGCGGCGTGTGGGGTTGAGGACGGGGGATGCGTGTTGGCCGTCGTGCAGATCGCAGGACGGAAACAATTCCGCGAAGTTGGGGTGGAGATTGGGCCGTTCACCTCTCATTTGTCGCTCCCCCCGAATGTCTTCTTCGAGGCACACTGCACGATTGCTCGCCGGGATCGGCCTGGTGCTGGTGGGACTGCTGGCGGGAATCCTCGGGATGCTGGTCATGGCCGACGAGCCGGACACGTCTTCGGTGACCCAGATTGTTCGGCGCGTAGGGACGACGGAACGGGCCGGCACTACCCAGGCCGCCTCGGTGCCGCGAGAGTGGACGGAGGAGGGACCGCCTCCTGCTGCTCTCAACCGGCTGTTCCACGACGTGGCCCAGCAGGTCACCGACGGGGTCGTCTCCATCCACGTGGAATCCGGAGACGACGAATCTCGGGAGGGAAATCCCTTCGGACCGCCGGCTGAAAGCCTGGGGAGCGGCGTGCTCATCAGTCCGGATGGGTACGTTGTGACGAACAATCATGTCGTGGAGGGGGCGGAGCGCATTCGGGTGCGCCTGGCCGACAAGCGGACATTCGAGGCTCGCATCGTCGGGACGGATTCCGCGACCGACCTCGCCGTGATCAAGATCGACGGAGAGAAGGAATTTCCGGTGATCCCGTTCGGGAGCTCCGATCGCGTTCAGGTTGGCAACTGGGTGGTGGCGGTGGGCAACCCGTTGCAGCTCACGTCGACGGTCACGGCCGGCATCGTCAGTGCTCTGGGACGCCAGCTCCGGATCATCGAGGACCAGTTCCGGGTCGAGAACTTTATCCAGACCGACGCTGCCATCAATCCCGGCAACTCGGGCGGGGCGCTCGTGAATCTTCAGGGAGAGCTTGTCGGGATCAACACCGCCATTGCCAGCCGGACGCGGCGGACCCAGGGCTACGGGTTTGCGATCCCGTCGGCGCTGGTCGAGCGGGTGAGTACCGATCTGATCGCATACGGCGAGGTGCGGCGGGGCTATCTCGGGGTGAGCATTCGCCCGGTGGATGCGGAGCGGGCTGATGATCTTGGCCTCAACGACATCCGCGGCGTGTACATCGAGAACGTGCAACGCGGCAGCGCGGCGGACCGGGCCGGTCTGCAGGACGGAGACGTCGTGGTATCTGTGATGAACGAGCCGGTGAATGCTCCCAACGACCTCCAGAGCCTGATTGCCCTGCGGCGCCCGGGCGACACGGTGGCCGTCGGGGTGTGGCGGAACGGCACCGAGCGGGCGCTGAAGGTGGAGCTGATGGGAGAGGACGCGCCCGTGTACCAGAAGTGGCTGAGCGACCTCCAATCGGGGCCGCCCTCCGGCGCGGAGACGCCCGAATTTCACCCTCCCGACGACCGCCAGGACGACACGGCTGTCACTGAGATCGAAGGGTGGAGCGTTGGGCTTCGAGCACTCACAGACGCCGAAGCCTCGGCGTTTGGGGTGGAGGCGGGGGCGTACGTCGCGTACGTCGAGAGCGGCGGGAAAGCGGCCGCGGCGGGCCTGCCCCGCAACGTCGTAATTACGCACCTCGGCGACACGCAGGTTGAAACGCCAGCCGACGTGGTGCAGCATTTGGCGGAAGCGACGGACCCGGTCCTCGTGCAGGTGCAGCGCCGCGACGGCACCCCGGCCTTCTACGAAGTCGATTAGATTCGCTGAAACGCTGAACGTTGAACGTAGCATGCTTCGATACCTGACGGCGGGTGAGTCGCACGGTGAGGCCATCATCGGCATCCTCGAAGGAGCACCGGCCCATCTTCCACTCACACCCGACGACATCAACGAACACCTGGCCCGGCGCTGGCTCGGCTACGGGCGCGGCGGGCGATCGAAGATTGAGAACGACAAGGTGCACATCTACTCGGGGGTCCGATTTTCCGAGACGCTGGGCAGTCCCATCGCCTTCCGCATCGACAACGGTGCCTACGAGAAGGACAAGGCCGGATGGCCGGAAAAAATGGCGATTGAGGGCGATCCGCCGGAGGACATGGAAAAGGTGACGATGCCGCGCCCCGGCCACGCGGACCTGGCGGGCAAACAGAAGTACGAGCACGATGACATGCGCCCCGTCATCGACCGGTCGAGCGCTCGCGAGACGGCCGTGCGGGTGGCCTGTTGCTCCGTGGCACGGCGCCTGCTCAACGAGTTTGGCATCGAGGTGGGCAGCCACGTGGT
>CAZBIB010000259.1:0-4194 GCA_964491575.1 uncultured Salinivenus sp.
TCGAGCTTCAGTGGCAGACCGCCAGCGAGACGAACAACGCTGGCTTCCGCGTGCAGCGGCAGACGGAAAGCGGCTGGACGACCCTCGGGTTCGTGCAGAGCAAAGCCACGAGCGGCACGACCACGGAGGCACGGTCCTACCGTTACACGGTCGACCAAGAGCTTGAGCCGGGCACCCATCGCTTCCGCCTGCAGCAGCAGGACCTCGACGGCTCGACGAGCCTCAGCGACGTGGTTGAGCTGAACGTGACCATGGACGAGGCGCTGAGCCTGAATGCACCGGCCCCGAATCCTGCCCGAGGATACACCACCATCGCGTTTGGGGTAAAGGAGGCGACGGAGACTACGGTTGCCCTCTACAACGTCCTCGGACAGCACGTGAAGACCCTCTATCAGGGGACTCCGCAGGCGGGCCAGTTGAACGACATGGAATTCAACGTCGGAACGCTGCCGAGCGGGATGTACTTCGTGCGGATGCAGACTGACGGTCAGACCCGAACGCAGCGCCTGACAGTGGTTCAGTAACTCAGCTTCTGACCGGCCCGCCGTTATGCGGCGCTCGGTTCTGCGGACCATTCCGGTTTCAATCCCCTCGTTCCCGGGGCGGCCCCTGCCAGTTGTGGCGCGGGCCGCTCCGGTTTTTTGTGGCGCCCTTCTAGAAACTAAAACCAGGCGTCACAAGACCTCGGAGGTCTCTGGAAAATCTGTGCAGAAAACCACAGAAGAGCATTTGGTGGAGAGGGGGCGGGACGGATCGTTCTTGCATCTTCACGCTCGGCCCGAACACGGTTTCCTTCGCAGCATTGAAGCTCTTCGCTCCCTGTTCGGCTGGTGTCCCTGAATACATCCTTGTCGCTTCATGCCTCAATCCTCGACCGACGTTCTCGTCCTCGGCTCCGGCATTGCGGGGCTCTCTGCGGCCCTGGGCGCGGCCCGCGACGGAGCCTCTGTGACGATTGCCACCAAAGCCACGCAGCCGGAAGGGGCCTCCACGTGGTGGGCCCAGGGCGGGATTGCCGTCGCTCGAAAAGCCCCTGAGCAGTTCAAGGAAGACATCGACGTAGCATCGAGTGGCACGAGCGACCCCGAGGCGCTCGACGTGCTCGTTCAGAATGCGGATGCAGCCGTGCGGGACGTGCTCATCGACACGCTCGGCGTGGGGTTCGACACGGGGGGGAACGGGACTTCGTTCGACTTTGGGCGAGAGGCGGCCCACTCGGAGGATCGCATCCTGCACGTCGATGCGTCGACGGGCAAGCACATCCACGAGCCCTTTCTGGACTACCTCGCTGCCCACGACAACGTCGAGATTCGGGGGAATACGGCTGCAATCGATCTGCTTGAGCGAGAGGGACAGATCAACGGCGCCCTGCTCAAATCGGGCGGCGTGACGCAGCGACAGATTGCCGGAGCGACTGTCCTGGCGACGGGGGGCATTGGGGTCCTCTACAGCCGCTCCACAAACCCCGCGGGGGCGACGGGCGACGGCATCGCCATGGCGGCCCGCGCCGGGGCCGCGACCGCCGACATGGAGTTCGTGCAGTTTCACCCCACGGTGTGCGTGGCGGACGGCGATCCGTTCCTCGTGAGCGAGGCGGTGCGGGGGGAGGGCGCAGTGCTCCGCAACGCCGAGGGCGACCGATTCATGCCCGCGGTTCACGAGGACGCCGAACTGGCCCCGCGCGACATAGTGGCCCGGGCGGTGGAGCGCGAGCACGAGCGGACCGGCCAGGTGATCCTGGACGTTGCAGGGCTCGACTTTGCCGGGACCTTCCCGGACCTCATGGCCCTCTGCGAGGCCCACGGCGTCGACCCGTCGCAGGGCATCCCGGTCGTGCCTGCCGAGCACTTTCTGTGCGGCGGCGTCGACGTAGATACCCGCGGGCGGTCGAGTCTCGACCGGCTTTACGCCGTCGGAGAGTGTGCGCGGACGGGGGTTCACGGCGCCAACCGGCTGGCGTCCACCTCGCTGCTCGAAGGTCTCGTGTGGGGCCTGCGCGCTGGCACCGATGCGGCCCGGCATGAGCTGACCGAGCCAGAGGCGGTAGTCTCCACCGAACCGGGATCGGCGCCTTCCGACGAATTCCTCCAGGCCTCCTACGAGCGCCTCCAGCGGACGATGGACGAGCACGTGGGCCTCCGCCGCACGCCCGAGGGGTTGCATCAGGCCCTCGACGTGCTCCGCGATCTCAAAGCCGAGGTGGATGCCTACACAGGAACCGACGCGCCCCGCGCCGTGCATGAACTGCGGTCGGCCTGTGCCGTGGCCGTGCTGGTCGCGGAGGCAGCCGCTGTGAACAACATGTCCGTCGGGTGCCACTACGTGACAGATGCGGGACCGGGGTGGGGCACCGCTGCAACAGTCCACTGATTGAGTCCTCCACCACACTCGTCTGTCGTTCCGATCCTTCTGTCACAGGGCAGCGACCTGCTCGTCGACGTTCTGGACCTCCCTTCGAACAATGGCTGACTCCACAGCGACCTCGTCTGCCCTTCAGCGGGCCCGCTGGGCACTGCCGGAGGATCTTCGTCATCCGACGGTCCTGTCCCTTCTCCGGCTCACCGTGGCAGAGGACGTGGACCCCGACGGCTGTCGGGGTTGGCATCCCGAAATGGACGCGACGTCTCGGGACGTAACGAGTGCGGCAACGCTCCCTCCTGACACCTGGCTGGAGGGGCGGCTCGTGGCGAAAGAAGCGGGCGTCATCGCGGGCCTGCCGCTGGCAGAGGCGCTGTTTCGGCTCGTGGACGCCGACTTGTCGCTCACGCCCGAGGTAGAGGAAGGGGGGCGAGTCGACGCCGGACAGACCGTCGCATTCGTGGATGGACCGGGCCGATCGCTCCTGACGGCGGAACGGCCCGCGCTCAACTTCGTCGGGCGCCTCTCCGGCATCGCCACCCTCACGCACCGCTTCGTGGACGCCGTGGCCCACACGGAGGCCGACATCCTCGACACCCGGAAGACCCTCCCGGGGCATCGCCTCCCCGACAAGTACGCCGTGCGGCAGGGCGGCGGGCGCAACCATCGGATGGGACTCTACGACATGGTGCTCGTCAAGGACAACCACATTGATGGGGCAGGGGGGATCACGCCGGCGGTGCGTCGAGTCCGCGAGGTGCACGGCGATGACTACCCAATCGAGGTGGAGGTCAAAACCCTCGACGAACTGGACGAGGCCCTGTCCCTCTCGCCTGATTTCCTCCTGCTCGACAACATGGACCTCGACACGCTGCGCCGGGCGGTGGAGCGCACGGACGCAGAGGTGCCGCTGGAGGCCTCCGGCGGCGTGACGCTCGATACGGTGCAGGCGGTCGCCGAAACGGGCGTGGACCGGATCTCCGTTGGCGCGCTTACTCATTCCGCCTCCACGCTGGACGTAAGCATCCGGGCCGACGAACAGGGAACTCGGTCCCCCGAGGTGGCTTTGTAAACTGAATCCCTGTCGACGAACAGTTCTTCCTGTCATGATGAATGACGCCGCAACCTGTACCAATCCCGATGCGCTCTACGACGTGCTCGAAGAGCGTCTCGAAGACGTGCCCACCGAGCGCGAACTTCAGCGGAAGGCAGAGCTCGCCGCTGAGATCAATCAGCTCAAACAGGAGCAAAACGCGGTCATTCTCGGCCACAACTACATGGAGCCGGCCCTTTTCCACACGATTCCGGATTACACCGGCTCGTCTCTGGAGCTGAGCCGACGTGCGGCCGAGGCCGAGGCGGACACGATCGTGTTTTGCGGCGTCCGCTTCATGGCGGAGACGGCCAAGATCGTGAACCCGAACAAGACCGTGCTCCTGCCGGCGGAGGAGGCTGGCTGCTCCCTCGCCGAGAGCATCACGGCAGAGGACGTGCGGCGCCTGCGCGAGCGGTACCCAGGCTTGCCGGTCGTGACCTACGTCAACACCTACGCCGACGTGAAGGCCGAGAGCGACGTCTGCTGCACCTCCAGTAACGCGGCGCAGGTTGTGGAATCACTGGATTCGGACACGGTCATTTTCATTCCCGACGAGTTCCTGGCCCAGAACGTGGCGCAGGAGACCGGGAAGGAGGTCCTCTTCCCGCAGAAACGCGAACGGAAAGACGTTGGTGGGGACGGGGCGCCTGCGGGCGGCGACGGAGCCCCCGCCGAGGACCTGGACGCCGACCTCATCGGGTGGGAGGGGCGCTGCGTGGTCCACGAGATGTTTCAGGTGG
>CAZBIB010000260.1:0-4171 GCA_964491575.1 uncultured Salinivenus sp.
CTTGAGGCCGTCGCGCACGTCGGGGAGCGCACGGCTCACGATCACCGACATGGAGTAGTCGATGTAGGAGGACTTCATCTCCTCCGCGATGTTGATGGGGATGACGCGACTGTCGTCCGCTTCCATAGGTGGGAAACTGCTGATGCGGGGTCGTTGCGACGAGGGGGAGGCGGTGGCATAATAGAATCCTCCTCATTCAGGTAATTATACCATTTTTTCCGGAGAAGTGCCACTGAAACGCCGCCCGAGAACGGCCTCCACCGGCTTTTGACAAGGAAGGCATTGGGAGGAGAAACGTGGAGCCGCGTCAGGCATCCGGCCGCACTCGGGCAACCGAACTGCCCCTCTACCCATGCGTTCGTACCGCCGTCCCAAAAACGTCGTCTCGTTCCGAGCATACGCGGTCGCAAATGCGCTTGCTGCCCTTCGTTCTCGCTCTTGGTGTTGCCCTTCTCGCCATGACGAGTCCCCCGGCTTTTTCCTCGCCTCAGCCCGCCGACTCGACACGGGGGCTCAACGGCTTCGACCTCCAGGGGCACCGTGGGGCACGGGGGCTCGCTCCTGAAAACACGATTCCGGCATTCCGGCGCGCGCTGGAGATCGGTGTGACGACGCTGGAGATGGACGTGGTGATCAGTGCAGACGGGCAGGTCGTCGTGTCGCACGAGCCATGGATGTCGCACCAGATTTGCTCGCTCCCGTCCGGCAAGCCCGTTCCCGCCGACGAGGAGCGCGAGCACAACCTCTACCGCATGCCTTACGACGAGATCGAGCAGTACGACTGTGGGCGGCGCCAGCATCCCGGCTTCCCGCGCCAGGAGACGCAGCCGACCACAAAGCCACTGCTGCGGGACGTCATCGCAATGGCGGAGTCCTACGTTGCCACCCATGAGCGACCGCCCGTCTTCTACAACGTCGAGATCAAGTCGCGGCCTGCGTGGGACGATGAGTTTCATCCATCGCCCGAGGCCTTTGCGCGTCAGGTTCTCGACGTGCTTCACGAAACGAATGTCGCTGCGCGGACTACCATTCAGTCCTTCGATCCTCGGGCACTCCGGGCCACGCAACGCCTTCGGGCCGATCGGGCGGACGAGGCGACCGTTCGGCTTGCACTTCTCGTTGGGCGCGGCAAGCGGGGACGCTTGTCCAATCATTTGGAGTCGCTCGGCTTCACCCCGGCCATTTACAGCCCGGACTATCGGCGCGTGGACGCAGACCTTCTTCGGAATGCCCAAAATCACGGCCTCCGCGTGGTGCCCTGGACGGTGAACGAGCGCACCGACATGCGCCGCCTGATCCGCCTCGGGGTGGATGGGCTCATCACCGATTATCCCGACGTTGGGATGGAGGTGGTGGAGGCGATGGAGGAGACCTCAGACTGAGGCGCTGATTGTTGTGATGGCGGACCGCCGTCTTTTCGAAGAGGACACGCAAATCGGACTTGAATTAAAGAGGGCAGAAGGAGATTTGGGCCGAAGCACCATTCTCGATTTCTCCTGAGCCGAACAGGGCACGGATGATTTGCGATTTGTTCTTGCCATCGTTCGTGCGAACCGGTATGCTGATAAACGGCCCCTCTATAGATGCACGCTCGTATCCAGAAGAGAACGCTTCGAGCTGCCCCGTCGGGCGGACTCGCTGTGCCAGATCCACTTCTTCCTTCACTACGCGACCAATACCGCCTTGAGCTTAACCGTAGTTGCCAACCGCGTCCCTATTCGACAGACCGACGATGGCTGGGAAACCTCGGTGGGCGGCCTCACCTCGGCCCTCCTTCCCGTCCTCGAAGAGCAGGGCGGCGTGTGGGTGGGGATGGGCGAGGAGCCGGACCTTCCCGAGCGCCAGGAGTATCCGGCCGACGATCCCGACTTCCTCGTGCGGCGCGTACCACTGAGTACCGAGGAGCTCGACGGATACTATTACGGCATGGCCAATCAAATTCTCTGGCCGTTGTCGCACTACCTCATTCAGCACCTCAACCTGAAAGAGGGGTTTATCGAAACGTACCGCCACGTCAATGAGCGCTTCGCCGAGGCCGTGCTCGAAGAGACGGAGAGGGGCGGGGGAGATGTCATCTGGATTCAGGATTACCACCAGATGCTGTCCCCCAAGCTCATCCGACAGGAGCGACCGGAGGCCACGATCGGGCACTTCTGGCACATTCCATGGCCTGCCATGGAGATCTTTCGCATCCTGCCGTGGTCGCGCGAGTTGCTCCGCGGCATGCTGAGGTGCGACCTGGTCGGGTTTCACGTGGAGGAGTACGTCGACAACTTCATCGAGAGCGCCGACGTGCTGCTCGACGCCGAGGTGGAGGGCAACCGCATCCGGTACGACGGACAGGTGACTCGGGTGGAGGCCCATCCGATTGGAATCGATGTCGATCGGTTCAAGAACATGTCTCAAGACGAAGCCATCAAGCAGAAGGCGGAGGAATTTCGGGAGGGGCTCGGCACCGATCACATCGTCATCGGCATCGATCGCCTCGACTACACGAAGGGCATCCGCTCTCGCATGCTGGCGTTCGAGGAATTTCTGGAAGACAATCCCGAGTACCACGGCAACGTGAGCTTCTTCCAGATTGCCACGCCCAGCCGCACGGAGCTGGAGTCGTATCAGCAAATCCGGCGGGAGGTGGACGAGGTAGTGGGACGCATCAATGGTCGGTTTTCTGAGGAGAACTGGGTGCCGGTCAACTACCGCTATCGCACGTACACACAGTACGAGCTGTGCGCCTTTTACCGGGCGGCCGACGCTGCACTCATTACGCCGCTGCGGGACGGCATGAATGTGGTCACCCAGGAGTTCATTACGGCCTCACAGGACGGCGTGCTCGTCCTTTCGGAGCTCACCGGGGCGGCGTACCTGTTGCCCGAGGCCGTGCAGGTCAATCCCTATGATCCCAGCGGGGTGGCCGAGGCCATTCACATGGCTCTCGAAATGCCGAAATCTGAGCGGAAGGAGCGCCTCGCTGGGCTCAAAAAGACCATCGAGGAGCTCGACGTGCACAACTGGGCCGGGAATTTTCTCGGCTCCATCCACTAGGAGTGATGCGTGAGGGCGTGATGCGTGAACCGTGATTGAGGATGAGCTCACGTATCACATTTCACAATTCACTTTTGAACAGACACAGTCCAGCACAGCCGCATGCCTCCCGTCGTCGAGAATCCGCTCTTTTTTCTGGACTACGACGGCACGCTCGCCCCCATCGTGGACGATCCGGAGGCGGCAGTGCCGCACCCCGAGGCGCTCGATCTGCTCCGGCAGCTCGATGCCCGCTCTCCCCTCTGGATTGTGACGGGACGCGACCTGCAGGCCCTCTCCTCGTTCCTCGATCGGCCGTACCATGCGATTGGGTTGCACGGGGCGCAGGAGGGCATTTTGGGACGGGAGACGAACAATCTCATGTCCGACGCCGCCGCCGAGGCCCTTCATCGCCTCCGCCGGTCCGTGCCGTCGATCGACGGGCTGCGGGTGGAAGAGAAGGACCAGTCCTTCGCGGTGCACTACCGCGGCGTGGCGGACGAGGACGAGGCGCGGGCGCAACTTCAGCGCTGGCTTGCCGACCTGCCGGCGGAGCTCGATGCCATCTGGGGCAAGAAGGTGGTGGAGCTACGGCCCGAAGGGCTCACGAAAGGCACCGCCGTGCGCCGCATTGCGGAACAGCATCCCGAGCACGTTCCCGTCTACCTGGGCGACGATGTGACGGACGAGGATGCCTTTGCGGCGCTGCAGGAGATGGACCGGGAGACCGTGACGATCAAGATCGGGGACGACGACACGCGAGCCGCCGCTCGCCTCGACGGTCCCGACGCCGTAATGGACTATCTCCGTCGGTACGTCTGATGCCGAATCCGTTAGTGGGATTCGGGTGTGGAAGGATGGAGGTGTGGACGTGTGGAGGAAAACCCGTCCCGCCGCCTGTCCCGATCACTGTCGGAACCCGCGGTCCGCCGACCGCCGTCGCCATACATCAGACGTACTCATCGAACTGGTGGGCGTGGAGGTACTCCACGACCTGCTTCACCTGCTGGGCGCTTTCGCGGTCGCAGACGAGAACGGCGTCGTCGGTGTCGACCA
This sequence comes from uncultured Salinivenus sp., assembly GCA_964491575.1. Taxonomy (GTDB): domain Bacteria; phylum Bacteroidota; class Rhodothermia; order Rhodothermales; family Salinibacteraceae; genus Salinibacter. The sequence goes on from CAZBIB010000260.1 coordinate 4,081, forward strand.
CCACCTTGTCGTGAATGCCGACGAGGACGACAAGCTGATCCTCGGTTTGGACGTAGCACCGGCTGGAGTCCTGCATGATGACTTCCCCCTC
>CAZBIB010000261.1:0-1817 GCA_964491575.1 uncultured Salinivenus sp.
CGATTCGGGAGGGTCCCGCTCATTTCATCACCTATCCAGGGACGGACGAGCAAGTATTCGAATACGGGACCGGCCGTATTCAGTCAGCGGACACCGTGACCCTCGATCACGACTTCTTCGAATCAGTGGGTACGCTCCAGATTCCCCGACACGTCTGGGACGCACTTGCGCGGCACGCCAGCTGGATTGAGCCCTCAATCTTGAGCCGCTGGACCGAACTGCTTGAAGTCTATGATGGAACGGCCTCCCCCGGGGCCTACCGTGATGCGCTTTCTTGGCCGAACGTCGAGCACTCTACAAGGGAGGTGCGAGAACTGGCTACGGATCTCCAAAACGCCGGAGAACCGCTCTACTGTGTATGGTCCGGTCAGCGGCTGACGAATCAGTACGAAATCGATCACTGCTTTCCCTTCAGGCACTGGCCGAACAATCACCTCTGGAATCTCCTCCCCACCACTTCCCGCCTCAACGCGAAGAAGTCCGATCACCTTCCTTCGGCCAAGCAGTTGGAGGCCGCCGCGGAACGAATTCGGGACTGGTGGAGCCGGGCCTACACGCAGACGAAGTACGAACCGCGATTTTACGAGGAAGCCAGTGCCGCCCTGCCTCTCCATCTTGAGCAGTCAAACACGCTCGACGATCTCCTGACTGGAGTCCGCCGACAACGCGTTCGACTCCGCACCGACCAGCAGATTGCCGAATGGAGCGCGGAATAGTCTCCACCGCTCTCTCTTCTCCCACTCCTCTTCAGTTCTGCACTCGTGCCTCGTCGCAAAAACCCATATTCGCACCTCACGGCCAAGGACCGAGACCGCCCATCGTTTCCGACCCGAAAGCTCCTCGGACTGGGACACATCGAAGGACGCGTGCTTGATTTCGGCTGCGGACACGGGGCCGATGTCGATTTTCTGCGTGAGAAGGGCTTCGAGGTGGAAGGATATGATCCCTACCACGCCCCAGAGCGCCCGGACGGCACGTTCGACACCATTCTCTGCCACTACGTCCTGAACGTGCTCCTGCGGCGAGAGCAGACGGACGTGCTCATTGACGTTGCCGAGTATCTTCGCCCGTCCGGCGCGGCCTTCTACACCGTGCGACGCGACCTTCAGCGCCCCGGCTATCGACAGCATTACAAGCACGGCGTCCCCACGTACCAGACCAATGTGCAGCTGCCCTTCGAAACGGTGGTGCGTACCGAGTTCTGCGAAATCTACCGGTATCGCCCCTATCCGCAGAGCACGAGTGGGCGCAATTCAGACTGTACATTCTGCACCCCCTCTCCGGAGACGACGCTCGTTTCCGAATCGGCTCAGTCCGTTGCCCTCGCGGCCCCAGATCCCGTCACTCAGGGTCACACACTCGTCCTCCCGAAGCGACACATAGCGAACTACTTCGATCTCGCATGGCGCGAACAGCAGGCGTGCTGGCTTCTGGTCAACCGCGTGCAGTCGCTTCTCCGAGATCGCCATGCTCCTAACGGCTTTACCGTCGGGGTCGACGTGGGCCCTACCGCCGGACAAACGTCCGACCACGCCCACCTCCAGGTTCTCCCACGGTACGACGCGTCAACGCCAGGACCCGGAATCCAAACGGTGATTGAGTCGCCTATGACGAGAAACTGCTAGATTTGTCCGCCGTCACGGCGGCTCGAACTTCACGCCCGCGCCCCGTCGAATCCGCCCTGTGCCTCTCTGCGGATCGATGAAGGAGCGACGTGCTCCGTTCGACGCCCCCAGGGCAATATGCCGTTCCGAACAGATGTCCTCCTCTGCCCGCCCTCTTCTCCCCGAACTGGATTCCGACCCGGTGGCCGCCGT
>CAZBIB010000261.1:1917-4157 GCA_964491575.1 uncultured Salinivenus sp.
TGCCGGGTCCACAACCGTGGCGACTGTTTGGGCGAAGAAATCGGAAGAGAGCAGCTTTTCACTCCTACGCCCGACACCTGTCGAAACTTTTTTGACAGATGTCTATGAGAATTATCCGACGGACGGCAATACCAATCTCCTGAGTGTGATGTCTTCTCCCGATGCTCCTTCAACGGCCGCGTCGATCATCCCCGGGATTGGGGCCGATCCCGTGGCCGCCGTCCGGGCAGGCCTCCCCTACGCCGCAGTGGAGCACGTGCGCGATCACCTCGACGCGTCCGATGACTTGCTGGCCCGAGCTCTCGGTATCTCGGCCCGTACGCTGAAACGCCGCCGCAAGACCGGCACGCTTACCACCGATGAGTCCGACCGCCTCGTGCTCCTGGCCGAGATCGTCGCGCTCGCCCGTCAGGCCCTCGACGGAGCCGAGCCTGCCCGCGACTGGCTCCGCACTCCGCATTCGATGCTTGGCGGGGAGTCGCCCCTCGCCCACATGGACACGGTGGCGGGCATGGATGAGGTAAAGACGATGCTCTACCACATCGAATACGGCATGCCGGCGTAACTCTCCCGGCGCGAGCGCTGCTCCTTTCCGATTGAACTCCCCGCCGTGCTCACCATCTGGCGCCTCGAAAAAGAGCGGTATGTCGACACAGCGTTTCGCGGCAAAGGCAGCCTCGAAACCAGTGGCCGGTGGCACCACAAGGGCACCCAGGTCTCCTACGCTAGCGAGCATCCGGGCGTCGCCGTCCTGGAGAAGCTCGTGTGGCTGGGCCGCTACGAAATGGCCCGCAAGAGCAGCTACGTGCTTCTCCCCCTCCACCTCGATCCCGACGAGCACCTGAAAACCCTTGACGATTCCGAACTCCCCGACGACTGGGACACGTTTCCCCACACTGAAGCCACTCGGGACCTCGGAACCCAGTGGTTCGAGGCGGAGCAGTCGGCCGTCCTTGCCGTTCCGAGCGCCGTGCTTCCGGTCGCCAAGAACTACTTGATCAATTCCTTCCATCCCGATTTCCACGAGCTGGAGCGGGGTGATCCAGTCCCCTTCTCCTGGGATGCCCGCCTTTTCCGGCGGATGCAACGCTGAGATAACCACGCTCCCCAAGTCTCGTGCAGGGTGCTGTCTTCGCTTCTTCCTTCAACGGTGATCGGAATCAGGGCTCCGGAAGGGACTCCCGAGTGGGATCGAAGACATCGAGTCCAGCCTGCTCGGCCGCCTCGGCCAGTTCGCGGTCGGAGGTCACAAGCCCAATCGGAACCTCCTGAAAGGCGGACCGCTCTGCAATCCACCGTGCTGCCGCCAGGTGGAGAGTATCTGCTCCTCGCAAGCCGTAGCGGCGAGAAAGAGTCCGAGCCCCATCGATCACTCCACTCGACAGGGGAACGGAGGCGAATCGCTCGTAATCCGCTTCGGCGGCATCCAGAGACATTTCCATGTCGTTGGTTGCGAGTTCCCCCGCCCGCTCTTTTCGAACCAGCGTGCTCATCACCTCAATGAGAGCCAGGGGCGACGTGGCTATGACCGGTACCTCCCGAAACCACTGCCGCACGCGCTTGCTCCCCTCCTCGATCACGTACCGCTTTACCCACACGCTGGCGTCCAGGTAGACGAGCACTACCGACGGCGACGATCTCGAATGAGCAACTCAGAGGCGGGAATGCCCTCAATCTCGACCGGCTCCACGTCTGGCGCCCGTTCCTCGGCGGGCGTTGCCTGGAGCCGTTCGACGGCCTGAACGAAGGACTCCTCTTCAGCCGTCTGGGCAGGGGAAAGACGGAACGCCGCCTGTTCCAGTTCCTCTCGGATGAGGGCTTCCATCGAGCGGCCCTCCTTCTCCGCTCGTCGTCGAAGCCCGGCCAGCACCTGATCGTCAATGTCGGTGATGTGAAGCTCAGCCATGGTCCCGGGGCGTCAAAGTGAGACGATGCTACGGAATGTAAACCTGCCGGCCACCCCCAGGTTCGCCGACGCTACAACCAGCCGCGCCCTCCCGCTCATACCACTCCCACTCCCCCATTCTCCCACGCCCTCATGCTCCCTCTTCCCCCTACCCAACGACGCGCAGTTTCGCGTACTTGAGCTTCAGCTTCTTATTGCCCACATCCAACCCAAAGTAGACGACCGCAGTGGCCTTTTCGCCTTCCCCCTCCACGCTCTGCACCTTGCCCTCGCCAAACTTCTTGTGCGCCACCCGAGCGCCCGGCACGATCTCGCCGTGGCCCTCGTCGTAGAC
>CAZBIB010000262.1:0-4128 GCA_964491575.1 uncultured Salinivenus sp.
ACGTGTCGTTCGGGACGATGTACGACTCCGGCTGGTAGTAGTCGTAGTACGAGATGAAGTACTCGACGGCGTTGTGGGGGAAGAACTGCTTCAACTCGCCGTAGAGCTGGGCCGCCAGCGTTTTGTTGTGGCTCATCACGAGGGTGGGTTTGTTCACCTCCTCAATGACGTTTGCCACGGTGTATGTCTTTCCCGTCCCCGTCGCCCCCAGAAGCGTCTGATGCTCGTCGCCTCGCTCCACCCCCTCCACGAGTTCGCGGATGGCCTTGGGCTGGTCGCCCATCGGCTCGAAGTCGGAAACGAGCTGGAACTGATCGGGTTGGTCGATCACTTCCGCCATATCGGTCGCGAGAACGTACTTCTGAAGTGGTAGAGAAGAACTTGAATCCGTACGATCCGCGCGAGTTGCGTAGATGCGACTGGAAATTTCAACGCCATCGCATCCCAGAGGGAATCTTCAACGAGCGATTGTCACGGATTCCAGCACTCGTCGTCAAATCTTGACGGGGTTCTGACACAAAACTCTCCGCGCATGCGTATCTTTCGGAAGCGGTTCCAAGATGCTCCGATGCACGGGGTGAAGTTCTCTTCTCTACACTACAGTTCCTTCCACTCGTCCTCAGCATGATGCAGTTTCCAGCTTCACGGTCGTTCCAGTCCGACACCTCCCGCGCTCGCTCCTCAAGCGACTCCTTCTCAACTGTGCGGCTGCCCCTCGAAACCTCCCCCTCGGATTTCGAAGAGGCAGTCCGTAAACTCAAGCAACGTCCCACGAATGACCTCCAGCGGGCGCGCAAACATCACCGTCGGGCCCTCAAAGCGCTCCGCAACGACGGGTACGAGGCGCTCCCCGACCACACCCGCGACCGGCTCATCAAACGGTTTCAGACAAACCTGACGGCCCTGAACGAAGTCCTTGAACGAGGCTCTGGGGACGGAGAAGTCGACCGCTGAGTTTTGCGTATTTCGTATTGCGTTTATCAGAGTACTCCTACGCGATACGCACTACGCACTACGAAAATTATCAGTCGCGTACCCGAAAGAGCACCAGCCCCCCGCGCTGTCCGCCCAGGACGAGCTCCGACTGTCCGTCGCCGTTCAGGTCGCCGAACCTGGGAGTTGCGTGTCGGGGCACCCCCTTGAGATCGATCGTGGTGGGGTTCGCAAAGTCCGGGGTCTTCGAGGTGCCCTGATTTCGGAGAAGGACTACCTCTTCCTTCGTGCCGAGGAGGAGATCCAGCGTGCCGTCGCCGTCGACATCGTGCAGCGCCGGCGCCGCTCGACTGTCGAGATTCGCGATCTCCTTGCCCTGCTGCATGAAGTTGGGCTTTGAGGCGGTCCCTGTGTTGCGGTGGAGCGAGACGGTGCCGCTGGCGTTGCCCAGGACGAGGTCCGGACGTCCATCGCCCGTCAGGTCGCCGAGGGCGGGCACAACATTGGTGCCTCCGGACAGCCCCTTCAGAGGACCGTCGACCGCGGTGAAGGTGCCGTCGCCCTCGTTTTTGTAGTAGGAGAGGGTTCCCTGCCAGGTCCCCACGATCAGGTCGTCGGCCCCGTCGTCCGTGAGGTCTTCCAGGGCGGGCGCGTAGCGGTAGGCATTGGGCAGGCTCAACGGTTCCCGTTTACGGAGCACCGTGTCCCCGGCAGACGCGGAGGGGGTCAGCGGATAGACCAGCGACGTGTTTCCTTTGTCAGGGTCGATTTTGTTCGCCACGAGCGCATCGGTGCGACCGTCGCCGTCGAGGTCCCCGAGCGCCACGGTGCTCTCGCTCCCCACGTCAATCCCGCCGACGAACTGGCGCGTGCGCAGACGATAGCCGTCCGAGGTGTGCGCGTAGAAGTAGAAGTTGTCGGCGAGGCTGGTGTTGGCGTCGCTCGACCCGCCGAGCACCCCGACGAACAGATCGGGCTTCCCGTTGCCGGTCCAGTCCGTGAGGGCCGGGGCGTTGTAGCCACTCGTCATGAGGGGGTTGTCTGGCGGAAACTGCACAGGTCGACCACTCAGGACCGGATTGTTGCAAGAGCCGGTGTTCTCGATGAGGAGCAGTCCCGGCTCAAAGAAATCGCCCCACAAGAGGTCGGAGTCGCCGTCTCCGTCGACGTCGGCAAAGGTGAGCGTGTTGGCGCCGTGGAGAGATGGTCCACTCTTCCCGGTGTTGCCGACGATCTTGATGCCCTCGAAGGTATCCGTCACGAGAGCAAACTCAGGCATCCCGGCCGAGTCCTCAACGGCCTCGTAGCGTGCGATGGTGCCGTCGAGTCGCCCCAGGAAGAGATCCAGCCTGCTATTGCAGCCGAGGTCCGTGACGTTGGGAATGTTCTGCCGGTCGGAGAAGATCGGCTCCCCCGTGGCCGTCCGAAGCGTGTCGACGAAGAGCTCAAACTCCGGCGCAGTGGCGGTCCCCACGTTTCGGTAGACCCGGATGTAGCTGTAGGGCTGCTCGGTCAAGAGATCGGGGACGCCGTCCTGGTCGAGGTCGGCAAACCGATACCATTCGCCGATGTCCAGGTCCCGATAGTTATCGGTACGCCAAACGAGGCGTGACGAGTCGCCCTCGGTCACGTTTTCGAAAAAGGCCACCTGACCGGGCCGCTCCTGCACAAAGAGGTCCGAATCCTCGTCCCCATCGATGTCCACGAACTGTGGGCGCGGGGCGTTAAAGCCGCCGTAGAAGGGATTCGAAATCCGCTGCCCCCCGGCGTCCCGCACCGTGAAGGCCGGGTCCACCACGCGGTGGTAGCCCTCGGGAAACGACGCGGAGGGCGTCTCCTTCTGGGTCTGGGACGGGCCGGCACAGCCCATCAACAGAAGCCCGAGAAAACCGAGGACAGTCAGGAGAACGCGAGGCATTGAGGGGTGGCGATCAAGGTCAATATGAGCGTTATGCCCCTCCCATTCGACCCAGCGAGACGTCACTGCGCCGCTACCTGATGTCCCCCAAAGGTCCCAATACCAGTGGGATATTGGCCGACCTCAATGATCTTCACGATCTCGTTCGTCTCCGTGTCAATGACCGTCACCGTCCCGTTCTCCCCGCTCGGCTCGTAGGTTCCCTCGCGGTTGTTGTTAGAGACGAAGAGGTACTCTCCGTCGGCCGTAAGGACCGTGCCGTGCGGCTGGGCGAGACCGTCGCCGCGAATGGTGGCCTTCACGGACGGATTATCGACATCGACCACGCTGACGGAGTGCGACATCTTGTTGGGGACGTAGCCGAGGCCGCTGCTGTCGCTGATGACCGGGTGCCAGGGCTGTTCGCCCACGTCGAGCGTGTCGACCACCGAGAGCGCCGGGGCATTCGTCGCATCGAAGATGAGCAACTGGCCCGTCTTCTGCCCCCCGGCGATGAGCCGTGCCCCATCCGGCGTCACCGCAAACTGGACGGGCGTCTGCGTGGTGCCGCCCAGCCGGGTGAGGTCGGTCTCCCGCGTGTCGGTGTTGACGCCCATAAACTGGTTCGTAGCCAGGCTAGCGATGAAGACGTACTCCCCGTTCGGCTTTACGGCCAGCGGGTGGGGCCGCGGGAAGAAGGTGCTGACTCGGTTCTGAACCTCCATGTTCGAGCGGTTAATGAAGCCCATGCTCTTCGGCGGATTGACGGCGCTCATCGACCGGCCGGCGTAGAGCACGTCTTTCTTGGGATGCAGCGACAACAGGCCCGGCACCTCAAATTCGTCCAGCCGGGCAACGATTTCGTTGTTTTGATTGAACTTGAGAATCGTGTTCGCCCCGATCAGGGACACGTACCAGTGGCTGCCGTCCGACTCGGCCACCACGTGGTGCGGCTTCGCATTCTCCGAGAAGCCGCGCTCTTTCAGATCGACGGTCGTCTCGACCGCCATCGAGTCCATGTCGATGATGGAAACGGTGGCCTCTCCCTGATTGCACACGTACAGCTTCGGACTCGGGGACTGCCCCCAGGCCGGAAGGGCCATCCCCAAACACGCGATGATGAGGAGGAACGAGAGGAGACGACGCATAGAGACTCCAGGTCAGGTTGGTTCGAGTAACACTGAGCCGACGTGGGAGCCGTCCCCGCTCCCGCGCCGTTCATTCTCGACTGAATACCGAACAGCTAGTCTACAGCTGCTGCTGCGGGTTCTCCAGCACGATCAGCCCTTCTCCGAGGC
>CAZBIB010000263.1:0-4037 GCA_964491575.1 uncultured Salinivenus sp.
CGTACTACGGCGACGAGTACAAGGTGATGGGCCTCGCGCCCTACGGCGAGCCGACCTACACCGACGAGATCCGAGAGCTCATTCCCCTCGGGGACGATGGGCAGTTCGAGCTGTCGCTCGACTACTTCCGCCACTGGCAGGAGGACTACGACATGGACTGGGAGGAGGGGCGGCCGGACTTTGGCAAGATCTACACGCCGAAATTCGAGGAGCTCCTCGGTCCGGAGCGCGAGCCGGAGAGCGAGCTCACGCAGCGCCACAAGGACATCGCCCACTCCCTGCAGGCCGTCCACGAGGAGAACGCGTTTCACGTGCTGAATGCCGTCCACGAGCAGACCGGCACCGATCGTCTCTGTCTGGCCGGGGGCGTTGCCATGAACAGCGTCGCCAACGGCAAGGTGCGCGCCAACACGCCGTTCGAGGAGGTGTACATCCAGCCCGCCGCGGCGGACAACGGCACGGCCCTGGGGGCCGCCTTTCACGTGTGGCACGAGGAGATGGACCGGCCCCGCTCGTTCGTCATGAACCACGCATTCTGGGGCACCGAGTACAGCGATGACCGCGTGCCCGAGATTATCGCCGGGCAGCCGGATGCGGCCTCTGAGTATCAGTGGACAACCTACGACGACCTGGATCGCCTCTGTGAGAAGACGGCCCAGTTGCTCGCCGACGGCAAGGTCGTCGGGTGGTTTCGGGGACGGATGGAGTGGGGCGCCCGCGCCCTCGGCAACCGCAGCATCCTCGCCGACCCGGGCCGCGCCGACGCCCGCGACCGCATCAACAGCCGGGTCAAGTACCGCGAGGAATTTCGGCCCTTCGCGCCGTCGATCCTGGAGGAAGCGGTTGATGAGTACTTCAACGGCTACGACGCGTCCGGAGCGGAAAACGCTGGTGCGGCGCCCGACCCGTTCATGCAGCAGGTGTATCCGGTTCGCGAAGAGAAACGGGACGAGATTCCGGCCGTGACCCACGTCGATGGCACCGGGCGGCTCCAGGCCGTCGGCAAGGATCGCAATCCGGCCTATCACAGGCTCATTTCCGCGTTCGCCGAGAAGACGGGCACGCCGGTCGTCCTGAACACCAGCTTCAACGAGAACGAGCCGATCGTGGAGTCGCCCGAGCAGGCGCTGGACTGCTTCTTCCGCACGGCCATGGACGCCGTGGTGGTGGAGAACACGCTCATACAACGGCAGCCGGTGGAGGCAGCCGCGACGGACGAGGCGACGGGGGGATGATCGGACCCGAATCCAGCGGGCGACAGACCTGTGGAGGTGCGGACCGGCAGCCCCGTTCGAGACCACGTCACACAGAGGAGCGGAGCGACGATGTGCTGGGAACGAAGTGACCGAATGCTCTTGGGGCGAGTCTCTCAGATGGATGCTGGAAGCGAGTGCGAAAAAGCACTGTCCGTCTGGAACGCTTCTGCCAGATTCGAAGAGATTCATCGGCCTCCCAAGGTCGGCCTCTGAATGACCTGGTAGCATGGGAATTGCCATTTCCCCCGACCACAGGTCACTCAGAGGGATCCCGACAGGCGTCGGGACGAAGTGGAGAAGCCTCCTGGGAGACGGCAGTCCCGGTCGGTGGGCCAGGGTCAGGGAGATGTCTCGACTTCGGCTCCGTTTCACGTCGCCCCCGCACGACGTACGTAATAGAAGGGCCGTTGTCAGGCGCACTCGTTCGTAGCGTGTGGATGATCCGCACCGGCGAATGCATTCCGAGACTCGTAACGGCGTACCCAATTGAATGAGGCCCCTCCAATGATGGATGAGCTGGACCGCTTTGTGCTGACCGAAGACCTGCCGGAAAAGGGGCTCCGGGCTGGCGATCTCGGGACCATCGTGATGGTGCACAACCCCAACAGCCCCCAGGGGGACTACTCCGGGCCGGAGGGATACACGGCGGAATTCACGTATTTGACGGGGGAGACTCGTGCGGTTGTCGATCTGCGTCCCGACCAGGTGCGCCCGGCCGAGGAGGGGGAAGTTGCTCGGGCAACCAAGGGAGGCTGAGCCTTCGGCCGTGGTCTCCCCACCGCTGACACCGGAGGGCCCAGCCGGGGCCCTCAACGTTGGGGGCGTCGCGCCCATCCGGATCGACACGAGCCTCTCGCTCGGGAGCACGACGTGGAGCCGAAACGTCCCGCCGCTGCCGAAGATCAGCGTCTCGTCCGACGGCTACGTGTCAGTGCCGGGCACCGGGGACGGGCTGGCCCTCAAGGGCTACTTGGCTCACGGCTGGTTTGGGGCCGAACCGATTTACGTAGAATGCGCTGCTCCACGAACGACTGATGCGCATCGCTTTCCGTTCGCGCCTGCACGAGTTCGAGCACCGCGGCGATGTCTCCACGTAGGAGCGCCTCCACGTCCAGCACGAGGCTCGGAAACACCCGGCCTTTCGAGAGGACTAGAATGAACGACACAGCCCCTCAGATACGAGATCTGCATCGGGATCTCCTGATGGCCCGTTCGAACGAGGAGCGGTTCCAGATGGGCATCTCCATGTGCCAGACGGCTCGAACGATTGTCTGGTCGTCGCTGCCGGAAGACTTGGGCCCAACCGAGCGCTGCGTCCAGTTTTTTCTACGCTACTACGGCAACGAACTGGACCCGGAGCTTCGGGATGAGGTTGTGGCCGAACTGCGGTCGCAGGAGGGGAGCAAAGCTAGGGACTGACGTTGTTTTTTGGTACTCAAGAGAAAAGAGGGACCTCCTTCCTGTAGGCTCTGCAAGAACAGGAACCTCCCTCGGAGGCTGTTTGGCGGATGGACGTGAAGCCGACGCGAGCGTAGCGGGGGCCGAAGGTCATGCCCTTGCCGTGCTGACGAAGTGAATCTCCTCGGGGGCAGCACCTGCTACTGGGAGGTTTGCTCGAGGGCACTTCACTGTGTTCAGGGCGCATCGACTCCGCTCGGAACGACTCGCCTTTGGGTTTTGAGATCGAGTTTCGATGCGCAAAATCGCAATTGACGATGTACGGGGCCAGCCGGCGGGGATGGGCAGTCACCGTCCACTCCCAGCCGCTTCGACCGGCGCCCCGACCCCTGTCGGGGCAGAGTGGAAAGCCTCCCAGAAGAAAGCGCCGGCCGATTCCGGCGGAACGGCCCGGATGCAGTGCAGTATGATTCGATGTCATCCCGTTCGTCACACAACAAGAACGACACGATGCGCATCACCGTTCGGCTGCCCGACGAGCTCGGCGAGGACGTAAAACGCCGCACCGACAACGTGAGCGGATACGTGACGGAGGCCCTCACTGAAAAAATTCAGCGCGAAGAGCGGCGACGTGCTCGCCGGGAGCTCTTGGAGATGGCGGGAGAGGGGGCTGTCGATCCGGACCTCCACGAGCAGAACCAGCGGATGCGTCGCCAGGGGGACCGGCGCGATTCCGGTCCGGAGGTTCCGTAGTCGGTCTCCTGTGAACGAACCCACGCTTCTGTCCCTGCTCGATACGCGCGCATGGAAGGATTCGACACGGGATTTTTCTTTGACCTGCGGGCTGGCGGGACCGACGTTCAGGACCTGTGGCGCTCCGTGACGAAGCGCGACGTGCCTGCGGCCGTCAGCTCAGTGACGCTCTTTGAGCTGACCCGGCATGGCCTCGTCGGGCGACTCGACCCAGACTTTGCCGACGCGGTCGTGGAGCGAGCCGGGGTTGCCTTTGAGCAGGCGGGCGTCGATCCGACCGGCGTGCTGTCCCGGGCCGCACGAATCGCTCACGGGATGGGACTGCCCATGGCGGATGCCCTCATTGCTGCCTCCCTCGAACGAGTCGGCTGTGCCCGCCTGCACACGAGCGACAGCGATTTTGAGGACTACGAGGGGCCGATGGACGTTGTGTTTCTCTAGCGGGCTTCAAGTGCTTTGTCAAGTCTCGTTCTTGAGGTAGAACTGAACTCAAAATCCCAAGGCAGGTCGCTTCGATCCCGACGGCCATCGGGAGAGAAGCCTCCCGGAAGAGGAGCACCGACGCAAATCGCCCCGGAATCCTGCCTCCGGGAAGGGGGGAGCCGTTCCTGCAGGAAGGTTCCGGCAGTT
>CAZBIB010000264.1:0-4013 GCA_964491575.1 uncultured Salinivenus sp.
GGCCTCCGTCTCGGTGGGGGCGTCGCTGCCCTGCTTTGCCTCCAGGACGAAGCAGCCGCGCTTGTAGTGGTCGATGTAGCCGTGCTCGCGGTCGGCCTGCTCGGGGTAGTCGACGCGGCGCTCGAAGACATAGGCGTTGGTGCGCGTGTCGGGGCCGGCCGGATCGGGACGCTCCACCTCCTGCAGGTCGCAGAGTTCACTCAGGAAGAGCTGCTCGTTTCCGTGCTCGGAGGCGCCGGAGTCTGCCCAGCGATCGATGAAGGCGTCGACGGTCATGGACGTTGCGGGACTTCGGAAGCACACGAAGGACCCGCCAATCTAATGGTTGGGCCGCAGATTCGAAACGGCAGAGGCGGCGAGCACGCGGTGCGGCAAGTGGACGCGTCGGCGCGGAGGTTACTCTTCCTCCTCCACAAGCGCCGCGATCGTCTCGATCTGATCCTGCGCGCGGACCAGAAGCATCGACGCGCAGCGGCGCCGCACTTCATCCTCGTGCGCCAAGTACACGTCGAGCTCCTCCTCCGTGAGATGTCCCACGACCATGCCGAGGAGGGATTGCTTCAGCCGACCGTCCTCCTTCATCAGGTTGCGGAGGCGATCGCGCTGATCCTCTCGGTCCATGGCCGCGAAGCCGACACCGTAGCGCGACAGCCGCGCCGCCACGAGCCGAAGGATCGCTGGGTTCAACAGCTTCAGGATGGGTCGCAGCGTCTCGTGCTGAAACTGCTCGACGGACCCCGACTCAGCGGTGTCGAGGTCGAGCAAGGGACGCGCCTGCTGTAATCGGTCGGCGCGGGTGGTGGTGCCCCACAGGGTATCACTCGCCAGCTCCACGCTGTTGCCAGCGGGGTCGCGGACATAGAGGGACTGCTGGCCCTCTCCCCAGCGTTCCACGTATTCGATCTCTACATCACGCCGGTGAAAGTGGCTGCGCCACGCCGCGAGCTGGACCGTGGGGACGCCGAACGCAACGTGGACCGGTCCGTCGGACCCGTGTGCGGGAAGCGAGGCTCGGTCGCGGCTGGAGGCGGAATCGAAGACGTGAACGACGCCCGTCCCGCAGCGAAAGGAGACGTGGTTGCCTTCGGTGCGAAGCACAACCTCCAGCCCTAGCACGTCGCCGTAAAACTGCTTGGCGGCTTCCAGATCGTCGGCGTAGAGGCTCGTCTCCAGGACGAGACGGGGTGAGGTCGGCACGGACGTACGGGCGTGTTTGCGTGGGGATGTGGGGGCGTCTGGGCGCTGGATGCAAGAACGATCTTTACACGCCCATACGCTACCACACTCAAACGCTCATGCGCCTATCGCGTTGCACGGACGATCTCGCCGAGCTGGAGATTCTTGTAGGTCACCGTCGCCGGGGGAAAGAGACGGTTTCCATAGGTGGTGCGCCAGTCGCGGTGAGTCGCCAACTCAAACGTTTCGGGCGGATGCACCGAGAAGACCACCGTATAGGGGTCCTCCGGGCCGCCGGGGAGGGCGATGTTTCGGGCGTAGTGGAAGTTGTCCGACTGGTTGATGTGGGGCACGAGCGTCACCTTTTTCACCTGTCCCGTCTCCTCATTTTCGACGGTCGCAAAGAGGTGCAGGTACGGGACGAAACTGCCCGCCGGGGCACCGACCTCCTCGCTCGCCGCTTCGGTCCATCCCGCGAGCACCTCCAGGTGGAGATCCGACCGCGCCTCGGACAGGTTCTGCGCCCGGGGCTCCACGTCCCCCGACGGCGCAACCAGAAAGGTGACCTTCGCGCCGGGCCCGAGCACCTCTTCGCCGAAGACTTTCTCCTGGGCCTGGGCGGCCTGACTCTGGACGAGGAGTCCGACGACGAACAGCAGGAGGAGGGAGCGGAAAAACTTCATGACGAGGGAGAGTCTGAGTGACACGAGCGATGGAGGAAACCGACCCTGAATGGCAGACAGGAACGATGCTACCAATTTAGAACAGTTCTAAATTAGGATAACAGGGTAGGTCCCAGCGGTCGTGTCGTCAAGGAATTTGGAGTCCTCCTCGGGGAAGATCAGGCGAAGGTCTCTGCGTCGACGCTCACGTCCAGATCCCGAATGCGCCCGTTCTCCAGCCGGTAGATCCAGCCGTGGATTCTGAGATCCTCTCCGTCCTTCCACGCCCGTTGTACGGGAGACGTACGGGCAACAGTCTGAACCTGCGCCTCCACGTTCAGCTCGCAGCCGCGATCCCAGCGCGCCGCGTCATCGAGCCCCTCCAGTTCGTCGGCATGCCGGTTGAGGAGGGTGCGGAGGGGTTGCAGCCAGTCCCAGAGCGGCCCCTCCCCTGCATTGTCCAGTGCGGCCCGCACGCCTCCACAGCCGTAATGCCCGCACACGATGACGTGGGAGACGCCCAGCGAGTCGACGGCATACTGCAGCACTGACATGCCGTTGTGATCCGACTCGTTGACGAGATTGGCGATGTTTCGGTGAACGAACAGCTCGCCCGGATTGCAATCGACGATCTGAGTGGCGGGCACGCGGCTGTCGGCACACCCAATCCACAGCACGTCGGGCGACTGGCCCTCTGCCAGGTTGTCGAAGAGCGCGGGGAATTGCGCCTGCATGCGGTCGCTCCAGGCGCGGTTCTGATCGAGAAGGGCTCGGGGGGTAGACATCGTTTGGAAGACGAGTGGAGCATGATACAACGCAGTCTGCTCGTATGCATCCCGCCTCCCAGCGTTCATTGTTCTGATTCTGCCCCGCCGGAGTGGCTCGCGGTCCGGGGATCGGCGGGAGCGATTTCGGAAAACGGAATCGAGTCCGTGTCCCGGAGAAAGGTCAGCAGCACATTGCCTGACACGTCGGTGTCCGATAGATCGAGATGGAGAATCGTGCGCTCACTTCCATGATCCACCGTCGTGAGCACCGGAGGCCTCGTACGGAGGGGGCGCACGACCTTTCGATCTGCGACGAGCTCCAGCGTGTCCCCTTCATCGCGGAGGTGCACGGCTGCCACGTCGGGCCAGTCGATCTGGAACGTCGTGTGCCCGTCGGCCCGCATCAACACCCGATTCTGGGTGAGACGGACCATTACGTCGGTCGCCTCGTCCGGAAACTGCCGGGCCAGGAAGACTGCGATGGCCCCGGCTACGAGCGATGACGCACTCACCGCCAGGACAATCGTCCAGACGCTCGACGCCGCCCACACGTCCAGGACCTCCAACACGAGAAAGAGCCCCACCGCCACCATTCCTGCAAGCACCCGCCAGAGGTATCCCCCGCACCCGGCCGGAGCCTGCTGGTTGATGGTGAGGCCGTACGGCACACGCCGACGGGCCGCCCGAGCGTCGTCGTACCGCGCACGACGCTCTGGATCGCGAAGCACCTGATACGCCTCTTTTACCTCCTGGAATCGCTCGGCCGCCTCCGGATCGTCCGGATTGTGATCGGGGTGCGTCTCCCGCGCCTTTTTGCGGTAGGCCGCCCGGATCTTCTCGGCCGACGCCGAGGGCTGGACTCCAAGTCGCGCGTAGTAGTCGGGGGAAGATGGGTCGTCGCGGCGGGCCATGGGCGATGGTTACGCAACGGGCTCCGCGTGTGCTCCGGCCTGTCGAGTCACGGGCGACTCGAATGCTTCCGGGTCGGGCACGACGGTGTCCAGCACGCGGGCGGAGGAGAGCACGCCCGGAATGCCGGCGCCCGGATGCGTGCCCGCACCTACAAGATATAGATGGTCCACGTCCTCGCTCTCGTTGTGCGGGCGGAACCAGGCGCTCTGCGCGAGGGTCGGCTCCACGCTGAACGCTGCTCCCTTGAGCGATTTGTAGTCCGTCCGGAATTCGCGGGGCGTGAGCATGCGACTAGTGACGAGGTGTTCGCCGAGATCGGGCAGCACCGTGTTGGACAGGTACTCCTCAATCGCCTGGCGATACGGCTCGGCCTGCGCACACCAGTCCACACCGCTCTCCAGGTGTGGCACCGGCGAGAGCACGTAGAAGGCATCATGTCCCTCGGGCGCCATCGACGGATCCGTCTTCGTGGGCCGGTGCAGGTAGAGGCTAAAGT
>CAZBIB010000265.1:0-4005 GCA_964491575.1 uncultured Salinivenus sp.
GGACGAGGGCGTGTCCGTGATCCTCATCTCGCAGGGCAGCTCCGAGCACTCCATCTGTTTCGCCGTGCCGCAGGCGCAGGCCGAAGTGGCACACGAAGCGGCCGAGCAGGCCTTTTACGCCGAGCTAGACCGCGGGCAAATCCGGCAGGTGGATGTCACGCCCGACTGTAGCATCCTCGCCGTCGTTGGGGATCGAATGGCGGATACACCCGGCGTCGCTGCCACCTTCTTCGGGGCGCTGGGCGACGCGAGCGTCAATGTGCGCGCCATCGCCCAGGGCTCCTCTGAGCGTAACATTTCGGCGGTCGTGGACGGAGACGACGCTCGCCGAGCCCTCCGGGCCGCCCACGCCGGGTTTTACCTGTCGAACCGGACCCTGTCGATTGGCATCGTGGGAGCCGGCAATGTGGGATCCGCCCTGCTCGATCAGATCGAGGATCAGGCCGAGCGCCTCCGCGAGGAGCAGGACATCGACCTCCGAGTGCGCGGAATCGCTACCACCACAAAGATGCTCCGGGCTGAGCAGAGCCTCGACCTCACGACGTGGCGCGACGACCTCGAAGACGGCGCAGCGACGGACCTTGACGCGTTCGTCGATCACGTCCAGACCGAGTACCATCCCCACACGGTGATCGTCGACTGCACGGCGAGCGAGGTTGTCACTCAACGCTACCGGAAGTGGCTCGACCGCGGCATCCACGTGGTCACGCCCAACAAGAAGGCCAACACCGGCTCATGGGACGCGTACCGCGCCCTTCAGTCCGCCAGCAAGGGACCTGGGCCCCGATACCTCTACGAGACCACCGTCGGCGCGGGACTGCCCATCCTCCAGACGCTCAACAGCCTCACCGAAACGGGGGATCAGGTGCACCGGATCGAAGGCATCCTCTCCGGCACGCTGTCGTATCTCTTCAACGCGTTTGACGGGGACCGGCCCTTCTCGGCCATCCTCCGTCAGGCAAAAGCGGAAGGGTTCACCGAGCCTGACCCGCGCGACGACCTCTCCGGCATGGACGTGGCCCGGAAGGTGGTCATCCTGGCGCGTGAAATGGGGATTCCGCTGGAGGTGGACGAGGTGGAGATCGAGGGACTGGTGCCGGAGGCCCTCCAGGACGGCTCCGTGGAGACGTTTCTGGAACGCCTGCCAGAGCATGACGCCGCCATGACGAAAATCCTTCGGGACGCTCAGGCTGAAGACAAAGTGCTCCGGTTTGTAGGAAGCGTCACGCGGGACGGAGAGGCGTCGGTCTGCCTGCGCCGCTACCCCCTCGACCACGCCTTTGCCCGCATCAGTCATACAGACAACATCGTCCGCTTCCAGACGGACCGCTACGACGAGTCGCCCCTCATCGTGCAGGGCCCCGGCGCCGGTCCCCAAGTCACCGCCGCGGGCGTGTTCACCGACCTGCTCCGATTGATGTCGTAGTTTGAGCATGAGAGAATGGGAAACGAGAGGAGTCAGCCGCGGAGCGTTCGTGATGTGTGAAACGCCAGATTGGCAGTTTCTGAATCACGTTTCACACCTCACGCATCACGAAAATGAGACAGCGACAAAATGGAGCAATGAAAAATGAGGTGACCGTATTCGCCCCCGCTACGATGGGCAACGTCGCCGTGGGCTACGACGTGCTGGGCAGTGCCCTCGACGGATTGGGCGATCGAGTGACGGTGCGCCGACTGGACGAGCCCGTCGTACGGATCGGAACCATTACCGGACGCGTCACCGATCTCCCTACGGCCCCAGCCGACAATACCGCCACTGTAGCCCTGTCGTCACTCCGGGACGCGACGGGGATCAACGGCGGGTTCGAGGTTTCGATCGAAAAGGGCATTCCGCTCGGATCAGGGCTCGGCGGATCCGCGGCCTCCGCCGTGGGAGCAGTTGTCGCGGGCGCCGAGTTCTTTCAAAGCACTTGGTCAAAGGAAGAGCTGTTGCCGCACGCCTTGGCCGGCGAGGCCGTCGCCAGCGGCGACCTCCACCCCGACAACGTCGCCCCCTGCCTGTACGGCGGCCTCGTGCTCACCCGCGCGATGGACCCGCCAGACGTGGTGCCGATTCCAGTCCCCTCTGGCATTCGCTGCGTCCTCGTGCACCCGGACCGCGTGGTGGCGACCCGCGACGCCCGAGCGTGTCTTCCCGACACGATTCCGCTCGCCGACTCGGTGCGGCAGACGGCCCACCTGGGCGCCTTCGTGGCGGGCTGCTACCGGGACGACCTCGCCCTCATCGGACGCGCCCTGCGCGATCTGATCGTGGAGCCGCACCGGGCCGACCTCGTCCCTGGCTTTTCGGACGTGCAGGACGCGGCGATGGCGGCGGGAGCGCTGGGCTGCTCCCTCTCGGGCGCCGGTCCCACCCTCTTCGCGTGGTGCAACGGTTCCTCCGACGCTACCCGCGTTCGGGACGCGATGATCGAAGCCTTCGATCAACACGACATCCCCACGGAAGCCTGGATTTCGACGATCCCCGAGCAGGGCGCCCGCGTCGTCACCCACACTACTAAGTCCTAATCAACCGGAGACAAATCACGAGACGAGATACGCAGTCGCCTCTCGTCCCTCCCTCACACGTCCTGCGCTCCCTCTCCCCCACGCTCCCCTGCTCCCAACCCCATGCCCAGCACGCAGCACGCCCCCGCCAAAATTAATCTGGGCCTTCACGTCCTCCGCGAGCGTACCGACAGGTACCACGACATCGAAACGGTTCTGCACCAGATCGACTGGGCCGACACGATCACCGCCGCCCCAGCCCCCACCCTCTCGCTGACCTGCTCGGATCCGGCGCTGCCAACCGATGATGACAATCTGTGCCTCCAGGCCGCCCATCGCCTCGCGGCGGCGTTCGATGTGACGGAGGGTGCGGAGCTCCACCTCGAAAAACGGGTGCCGTACGGAGCCGGGCTGGGAAGCGGCTCCAGCGACGCAGCGGCCACGCTTCGCCTCCTTTCGCGGCTGTGGGATCTGGATCCGTCCGCCGAGCAGCTCCAGGAGATCGGGAGCGCAATTGGGGCCGATGTCCCGTTCTTCCTGATGGACGCCCCTGCGGCTTACGCCACCGGACGCGGCGATACACTGTCACCACTTTCTAATGACGAAGAGCCTTACCGCCTGCTCTTTCCTCTCCTCGTCGCCGTGCCCCCGGCCGCGGTGTCGACCCCCTGGGCCTACGCGCAGGTGGCGCCGAACGACATCGATCGACCGGACCTGCGGCGCGTGGTCACATCGAACGACCCGATGCGCTGGCAATCAGCGCTCATCAACGACTTTGAGGCGCCCGTTGCGACGGCAGAGCCATCGGTAGCATCGCTCCGCAATGCGCTTCGAGACACGGACGCTGCATACGTGTCCCTCTCGGGGTCGGGCGGAGCCGTGTACGGCGTCTTTGAGACGGTAGAGGCGGCACGAGAGGCCAAGAAGAAAGTCCAGTCTCCGCAGGTGCGCGTCCACCTCGTGCCCCCACCCGACTGACGTGGGCCATGGGAAGAAAGGGGGCTACCTCATCGAAAGGGAGAAACAGGGTGGGCCGATGTGGAAACGAGCCGAGAAGATACGAAGGGGGTGTTCCCTCGGAAGCACTCCCCCCAGAGTAGCATGCAACACGTTTGGCCAGACCGACCGGCGAGACGAAGAGCCGTTATGAGCGACCCCAGCAGCCGTCAGATTCGACTGTAATACTGGTCGTCATCCTCGCTCTCGTCGTCGACCATGTAGTCGTCCGAAGGAACCTCGAGATAGGCCATAAGCCAGTCGAGGGCCCACACCTGCTTCTCGACCCCGTCCCAGTTGTAGCCGCCTTCGACTCGGTCGGCAACCTGTTCCCAATCGACGGTCCAGTCTTCGTAGACCTCGAAGGCAAAGTGATGCTCCTCAGTCTCGAAGTGAAGGGTTCCCTCTTCGGGATCGTAAATGGTGTTGGAACCACCATCCTCGCGGGCGAGCTTGGCTCCGAGCACGATCAGGGGGACCTTGAAGCGATAGTCCATCTTTTCGACCTGCTCGGCCTGG
>CAZBIB010000266.1:0-3994 GCA_964491575.1 uncultured Salinivenus sp.
GGCGATCAGAAGCGGGGTTCGCAGGAAATCATCGTCACCAGCCGCGATGGGGACATGGAGAAGAGCTACATGGTGTCCCTCTCGAAGCACATGCTGGTGCACGAAGGCGATTACGTAGAGGCCGGCGACCGCCTCTCGGACGGCCAGATTGCCCCGCACGACATCCTGTCGATCAAGGGCCCGCGGGCGGTGCAGGAGCACCTGCTTAACGAAGTGCAGGAGGTCTACCGGCTGCAGGGCGTCGACATCGACGACAAGCACTTCGAGGTCGTGATCCGGCAGATGATGAAGCGCGTCGAGATCACGGAGCCGGGCGACACCCACTTCCTGGAAGGGCAAAAGGTGGATCGCCAGAAGATGTCGAACGTCAACGACGACCTCTACGACAAATTCGTCGTGACCGACCCGAGCGAGGCGGACGTGGAGATTGGCGAGACCATTGGCCGTCGGCGCCTGCGCGAGCTCAACTCCGAGTTGAAACGGGCGGACGAACCGGAGATCGAGGTTCGCGAGGCGCGGCCCGCCGTGGGCGAGCCGGTGCTCCTCGGCATCACGAAGGCCTCGCTGGCCACGGACTCGATGATC
Source organism: uncultured Salinivenus sp. (assembly GCA_964491575.1). GTDB lineage: Bacteria > Bacteroidota > Rhodothermia > Rhodothermales > Salinibacteraceae > Salinibacter. The sequence continues at coordinate 586 of CAZBIB010000266.1, forward strand.
TCGGCGGCCTCGTTCCAGGAGACCACGAAGGTGCTCACGAACTCGGCCATCCGCGCTCGGACCGATCCCTTGGAGGGCCTCAAGGAAAACGTCGTTGTGGGGCACTCCATCCCGGCCGGCACGGGGCAGCGCGAATACCGCGACCTCGTGGTGGGCTCGAAGTCCGAACTCGAAGAGCTGCAGGCCGCGATTGGCGGCGACGGCGAGGCTCCTGCGGGCGATGGTGCCGCCGGCGACGGTGCGCCGAGCGAGGAGGACGTCGAGCAGATCGAGGCCTCCGAGTCGGAAGGCTAATTCGTAAATCTGGAACCGTACCTCTCCGCCCCGGCTGCGCCGTATTGGCGTGCCGGGGCGGTGGTGTTTTGGGCCGGTTGCACGGCGTTCCTCACGGAGTGGACTCGAAGCACATGCCGAGCGCCCCGCTTTTTGCCGGAGATGGCTTGACCGCGCTGGCGGCTCTGGTTGGGCTTGGTGCCCTGGTTGGGCTCGGCGAAGGGCTCCGGAGGTGGGGCGTTTCGGGTCGCACGACACGTCGGCTCGTACACGTGGGGGTGAGCCTCTTCGTCGCGTCGACCCCGCTTCTCTTTGCGCGGCCACTTCCGGTCTACGGCCTCGCCGTCATCTTTACGCTCGTCAATGCAGGCGCCCGCTCCCGGCGGTGGTGGGCCGGCATCCACAAGGCGCGGCCCCAGAGTTGGGGCACCGTCGCCCTGCCCCTTTCCGTCCTGCCCGCCCTGGCGGCGACGTGGTCCGTGAGCCCGGACCGCATTCTCGCGCTCCAGACGGCGTATCTCATCCTGGCCCTGGCCGACCCCGCTGCGTCGTGGATTGGCGAATGGGCACAGTCGGAGTCGGGCACGCGGGAGAGTACTGTCGCAGGTAGCCTGGCCTTCGCGGGGATCACGCTCGCCATCACCACCTCGATGCTCGCAGGGGGCTCCCAGCGGCCCGTGGCGTTCGTGGTCGGAGCCGCAGTGGGGACGACGCTGGTTGCGACCCTGACTGAAGCCATGAGTCACCGCGGCTGGGACAATTTTTTCGTGGTCGCCGCCGTCCTTCTCGTCCTGGTGCCAATTCAAGAGCAGGCCTTGGGGCTTGTGCAGCTCGGGACCGCTCTCGTGGTGGGGACGGCGTTCGCTGGGCTTGCATACGGCGCGAACGCGCTCGATGAACGCGGAGCCGCGACGGGTGGCCTCTTTGCTGCGTCGCTCGTGGGATTGGGGGGATGGCCGTGGATCGTGCCGGGCATCGTCTTTTTCGGGCTGTCGAGTGCGCTCACGGGACTTTCGTCTCGGCAGCGGGAGCATCCTTCGTCCACCGAGTCGCCTCGGCGGAGTCAACGGCAAGTGCTGGCAAACGGAGGGATCGCCTGGGTGGCACTGGCTGTGGTTGCCGTTGTCCCTGCTGGAACTTCGGGCCTCCTGCCGTGGGGATACGCGGCATTTGTCGGAGCCTTGGCGGCCGCCGCGGCCGACACCTGGGCGACGGAGCTCGGACGCTGGTCGCCGTTTCCGCCGTGGTCGTTGCGGGACGGGCGGCGGGTGCTCACGGGGACCTCGGGCGCCGTTTCGCTAGTGGGCACCGGGGCGGCCATACTGGGGGCCGCCTCCGTCGTGGGGGCGGCATTTGTAACGGACGGACCGTTGGTGGGACCTGCGGGCTGGAATGCCGCGCTCCTCGTTGGCGCGGGCGTGGCCGGCATGGCGGCGGACAGCGTGGCCGGGGCTTTTTTGCAGGCGCAGTACCGGGCGGCCGCGTCGAGAAAATGGATCGAGATCCCACCTTCCGCGGACGCAGTGCCGGGGCGGGGCTGGGCAGGGATCGGAAACAACGTTGTAAACCTCATCGGCACGGCTGTCGGGGGCCTTATCGCCCTCATCGGGACCCTGTTCCTCGGCTAATCGAGACCGGTCGTGTCTCTGGTCTCCGAGGCGGTCGCAACGTTGCGGAACACGGCAATCGCATCTTGCTGCTGACGGTCTGCTCGCACCCATTCTACCGAACAGAACGCCAAAGCCCCCGCGCTCCCACGCCCTCATTTCCCCACGCACTCCAGTCCTGATTCGCATCCTCAAAGACAACCGAGTCCGAAAGGGCTGACTTGAATCTTAATATGTGATCGCCCTGGGTTGTGGAGGAGGCGGATGAGCCTTTAGTTTAGGCGTAGCGAATGCCGTATGGCACTGACCAATTCGCGTTCTTCGCTAAATTCAACCTGCTTATGCCCTGGTACAGAAAGCTCCACTGGCAAATTATCATCGGCCTCGTGCTGGGCCTCATCTACGGGGTCATCGCGGCATCTGCGGGATGGGGGGAGTTTACCAGCGACTGGATTGCGCCGTTCGGGACCATCTTTCTGAACCTGCTCCAGCTCATCGCCGTCCCCCTGATCCTCGCGTCGCTGATCGTGGGCGTGGCGTCGCTCGGAGACCTCGAACAACTGTCTCGCATCGGGGGAAAAACGCTGGGAATCTACGTCCTCACCACGACCATCGCGCTCATCATCGGACTGGTCCTGGTGAACACCCTGGAGCCCGGCACTACGGTGCCCCAGGAAGTGCGCACGCAACTGGAGCAGACCTACCAGGGGGACATCGAGGAGAGCATGAAGGTGGCCAAGGAGGCGGAGGGACGCGGCCCCCTCCAGCCACTCGTGGACATGGTGCCCTCCAACTTCTTCAACTCGGCCTCGGACAACGGAAATATGCTCCAGGTCGTCTTCGTCGCCATCTTCTTCGGCATCGGGCTGATGTTGCTTCCGAACGAGAGCGCGAGGCCGTTGCTGAGGTTCTTCGACAGCTTATTCGAGCTCGTCATCAAGGTCGTGGAGATGATCATGCTCATGGCGCCGGTCGGGGTGTTTGGGCTCCTCGCCGACGCCATCACGTCCATTGCGGCCGGAAGCCCGATGGATCTCGTGAGCCTGCTTGGGGCCCTCGGGCTGTACTGCCTGACGGTGGTGATCGGCTTGGGCATCATGGTATTCGTGGTCTATCCCGCCTTCATGTCGCTCTTTACGTCAATCTCGATTCCGGACTACTTCCGGGCCATCGCCCCGGCCCAACTGGTGGCGTTCTCTACCTCGTCCAGCGGCGCGACGCTGCCCGTCACCATGGAGGTGTCGGAGAAGAATCTTGGGGTGTCGGAGGAGGTCTCCTCGTTCGCCTTGCCCCTCGGGGCCACGATCAACATGGACGGCACGGCCCTCTATCAGGCCGTCTCGGCCGTGTTCATCGCCCAGGTGCTGGGCATTACCCTTGCCTTCACTCAGCAGCTCAACATCATTCTGATCGCCGTGCTGGCTTCGATTGGAACCGCAGCGGTGCCGAGCGCCGGCATCGTCATGCTCGTCGCCATCCTGGAGTCGATTGGGGTACCGAGCGCGGGCCTCGCCCTCATCCTCGGCGTG
>CAZBIB010000267.1:0-3946 GCA_964491575.1 uncultured Salinivenus sp.
GCCCCCACGTCGTTGTCGGCGTAGAGGCCCGCCCCCACGACCGAGGTGTCCGCCACGCGGCCCGGAATCTTGAAGAACAGGCCGCTGGTGGTGGTGACGGAGCCGATATTGCCATTGGGGGCGAGGGCCGAGCAGTGGATGGTGCCGTAGTGCCGCTGCACCTCGCGCACCCGAGCCCCAAGCTCCTCGTCCTTCAGGCTGTCGGGCGGCAGGTAGTCATCCTCGTCCGAGAGCGTCTCCTTCCATTTCACCCAGATCTTCCGGGCCCGCTCGGTGAGGAGGTCCTTCGTCTCGAAGCCGTGCATCTTGGCAAATTCCTTCGCCCCCTCCCCAACCAGGCGCACGTGATCGGTCCGTTCCATGACCGTGCGGGCAACCTTCGAGGGCACCGGGATGTCCTCAAGGACGGCGACCGCACCGGCCCGGTGCGTCTTTCCCTCGATCACCCCCGCCTCCAGCTGCACGGTGCCTTCGGCGTTCGGAATGCCCCCGTACCCCACGGTGATGTCGTCCGGGTCTCGCTCGACGATATTTACACCGTCGATGACGGCGTCGAGGGCCGATCCGCCCTCCTCCATGACGGTGAGGGCTTGTTCGACCGCCTGTGGGCCATTATCGCTCGCTACGACGACGGGCCCACCGTTCGCAAAAGAGGGGGCATCCGCCTGTGCAGCTTGCGGCAGAAGAGCCGTCCCGGCCCCGGCCATGGAGGCCTGTTTCAGGAACGTGCGACGGGAGGAAACGGAGGGAGATTCTTCGTCGGACATGAGATCGGACAGCGATTGTTAGGTGTGAAGGACGACGGGTCCGGAAGGTAACAAGACAGCACTGGGAAGCAAAACCGCGGCGTTGGCTCCAACGCCCAAACACGTCAATACATCGCCGTCGAGCGCGCGTCGTGGCGGCGAGCGTACTCGACCATCGTCGGGGCGTAGCCCGGCAGGGCCGGGCACTCGATGCCCGTGCCGTCGAGGGCTGCTCGCGTGTTCGTAGCGTCGTAGTGCGAGGGGTGATCGAAGTAATCGATAAGCTCCGGTGCGATGCCGAGGGTGCGCCCCACCCTGGTGCTCATCAACGCACGGGCCACGCTCGGAGGCACCGGCACGTCCGCCACGTGCTTGTCCAGCAGATCGGCAAACAGCTCCATAATGGCCTGTGCCGTGAGCGGCTGGGGATCGGTAAGATGGAAGACTGTATCCTCGTGCCCCTCAGTCCCCAGCAGGTGTACCATCGCGTCGATTACGAAGTCGACCGGCACCAGATTCACCGGCTCGGTGCCCGACCCGATGCGGGTCATGAGCGTGTAGCGCGGTAGCGTGCGCAGCGCATTCAGCACAAAGTACGGCCCGTCGAACTTGTCCGTCTCGCCCGTCTCCGAGTCTCCCACCACGATGCTCGGGCGAAAGATGAGGGTCGGAATGTCGGTCATTCGATCCTGCACCAGCACCTCAGCATGGTACTTGGTCTCCTCGTAGAAATTCTTAAACCCGGCGTCGTGGACGAGGTCGTCCTCGTAGAGGGTGCCGGTGCGCCGCCCGGACACGTAGGCAGAGCTGACGTATCCGAAGCGCTCCAGCCGGGGACTCTCCGCAAGCAGGTCGAGCACGTGCCGCGTGCCGCCGACGTTGACGCGCCACCCCACCTCTCGAGGAATCGTCAGGTCGTACACCGCGGCAAGATGAACTGCCTGTGTGATCTGCGCGGCCACCGGATTGTACCGATTGCCGAGTCCCAGGTCCGGCTCCGTGATGTCGCCGGGCAACACCTCAGCCCGATCGGCAAGATCGAGGTCGGCGAGAAGCGCGTGGGTGCGGGCCTCGAACTTCGGCTGGACGAGCAGGAGAAATGTGGACTCAGGCTCGGCCTCGGCCAGGGCGCGCAGGAGACGCGTGCCCAGAAAGCCGGGAACGCCGGTGAGGAAGGTCATACGGTCCAGAAACAGCGGAGATCGAGAAACACAAAGAAAACTCTAAGGCCCTGCAGATACGCGGAGTTCCGGAACAGGTGCCAATCGACCGATCCGCTAGACCGACGCTTCTTTCTCTTCTTCCGTCTCGGCCCCCATCACGGAGGCGAGGGACTGGTCGGACACCTCCACCTCGTCCCGGAAAAAGAGCATGAAGAAGACGAGGACGGCGCCCGCAAAGATCGCCGGCACCCACCAGAAGTTGTACCACTGGCTCAGGGTGAGCTGAGCGGCGTCACCGAGAAAGTAGTTAAACAATCCACCGGCGGCCTGGGCCCCAATCAGCATCCCTGCCCCGTAGGTGATGAGGACGATGAGGCCCTGCGCCTGCCCCCGCACCTCATCGCTCGCCTTCTTATCGACGTAAATCTGGCCCGTTACGAAAAAGAAGTCGTAGCAGATGCCGTGCAAGGCAATTCCACCGATCACCATCCACGTCACCACGTCCGGCGCCCCCATCGCAAAGAGGGCGTATCGCACGACCCACGCGAGCATGCCGACCCCCAGCATCCACTTTACCCCCAGCCGCACGAAGAAAAGCGGCATCAGGAGCATGAAGAAAACCTCGGACATCTGTCCGATGGTCTGCACGGCCGCCACGTCCTGGAAGCCGGCGTTGTCCAGAAAGACTTGCGTGAAGTTGTAGTAGGCCGCCAGCGGGATCGAGATGAGAAAGGAGCTCAGGAGGAAGACGTAGAAGGAGGGGCTCCCCAGCTTCTTCAGCGCGTCAATGCCCACGATGCTGCGAATCGAGACCTCTTCGCCCTTTGCCGGGGGTGGGGTGTGCGGGAGCGTAAAGCTGTACAGGCCATACAGCGCACTCACTCCCGCCGTGAGGTACAGCGGAAAGGCCGTCGCCTCCGGTTGCGTCCCCTGACCCACGAAGTACACCCCGACGTAGCTGACGAGCAGGCCTGCCACAATCCACCCAATGGTGCCAAACACACGGATGACGGGAAACTGCGACTCCTGGTCCGTCATGTTGTGAAAGGCCAGCGTATTGGCCAGGCTCATGGTGGGCATGTAGCACAGGTTGTACGCCAGCAGGAGCAGGATGAACACGATCGGATACCCCACGACCGACGGTGCCGCAAGCATGAAGGCCGCCCCGAAGAGGTGGAGCACCCCGAGGACCCGCTGGGTGGCGAAGTACCGATCGGCAATGAGCCCAACGAAAAAGGGCGCCACGAGGGCCGCAATCGGATTCACCGTGAAGGGCCAGTGCGTCAGGTCTTCCAGCCCATTGGCCGACATGAACACCGCGACGGTGGTGTACCACGCGCCCCAGACAAAGAACTCCAGAAACATCATCGCACTGAGGCGGGCCTGAATTGTACGGTTCATGGGTAAAAAATTAGGTTGATACGGAGGGTATGGACTGCGGGTATGTTAAAAAATTGTATCGTTCTCCACAAGCGCATCCAAGTGAGCGCTTCGGCACTCACATCTCGGGGGCGGATCGGGGCTGCACGCCACTGGACGATGGCATCACCGCGGCCCGCTCGTGGCGTACGCGACGGAGTCGCCGTAAGGGCTGAGCCTACGACGGCGTCGGGCTCTCCCAATTCCCCGCAAAGGGTGGATCCATCTTCTCATCCCTAACATATCCACCACACCCTTCCACTCGCCCTTTTATTCCCCCACGCCCCCATGCCCAAAACCCTCCCCAAGACGCCCGAGGTGGACCGCGACCTCGCCCTCGACCACGGCCTCACCGATGACGAGTACGACGAGATTCTCAACCGGCTCGGGCGCACGCCCTCGTTCGTGGAGCTTGGCATCTACTCGGTGATGTGGAGCGAGCACTGCAGCTACAAAAACTCGATCGCCCTGCTCAAGACGCTGCCGCAGGAGGGCGAGCGGCTGCTGGCGGAGGTCGGGGAGGAAAACGCGGGCCTCGTGGACGTGGGGGATGGCCAGGCCGTGGCGTTCAAAATCGAGTCGCACAACCACCCCTCGGCTGTGGAGCCGTACGAGGGC
>CAZBIB010000268.1:0-3932 GCA_964491575.1 uncultured Salinivenus sp.
CGACCCCTACATGATGATGCAGGCCTACCGCAAGGTGGCCGAAGAGACGGACTACCCGCTGCACCTGGGCGTTACGGAGAGCGGCACCCTCGACACCGGCACAGTGAAGAGCTCTATCGGCATCGGGGGGCTTTTGGCCGACGGCATCGGCGACACAATTCGCGTCTCACTGGCGGCGGACCCGATGGAGGAGGTAAAGGTGGGTCACCGGATCCTCAAGTCGCTGGGCATTGGACGGCCCGGCGTCAACATCATCGCGTGCCCCACCTGTGGCCGGCTCGTGGGCGACCTCTTTACCGTTGTTGAGAAGGTAGAGGAAGCGGTGGCCGAGCAGGACTTCGACAAGAACCTCGACGTTGCCCTCATGGGCTGCGCCGTGAATGGGCCGGGGGAGGCCGAAGGGGCCGACCTCGGGGTCTCGCTGGGCCGGGGCCGTGCGCACTTCTTCAAGCACGGCGAGGTGGTAGATACGATCCCCCAGGACGAGATCGTGGACACGGTCCTGGAGGCCATCGAGAACTGGGATGAAGACGAGGCGTCCACTGCAGACGCGGCGGACGATGCGCCGGGCGCTGTGGGGGACGGTGCCCCGAGCGACCGAGACGACGCCGACGCTTCGGAAGCGACGAGCGTGACGAAGCCCGACCTTCCCACCTCCTAAACAGTCTTCCGACGGTGGGCCGGGCGCTGCCAGCGCACCTCTGGAATCTCGGATGCGGGATTAGACGCCGAGATGATCCTTCAGCATTTGCACGTTCACCTTGTTCGCCTTTACCACGGCGTCGACGAGGTCTCCCACCACGGGTATAACCCCCACGGTTGCCTCCAAGAGGATGATGGTAAGCATCGTAAAGATGAGCGACGGGGGAGCCCCAACGCGGTATGCCTGGTAGGGGACGTAGCAGGAGAAGAGCGCCCCGACGGCGTCCCCCCACCCTGGGATCAGACCGATGAGGGGGTCGAGGCCTACACGTGCGTTTAGGCCGGGAATCTCGATGCAGTCGTCGGCCCAGTAGGCGAATTGGTCGAGGCGTTCCACCACCTCGGATACGGTCACGCTCGATGCAGCGGCATTTGCAGTCATGGGAGGGGGAGTTTGCGTGCCAAGCCTGTTAGATCGGTGGAATGCCACAAAGAGGAGCCACAGCGCGTTCCGCCGGGCCGGACGGTTTCAAGAATCGTTTCGAATGTGAAGAAGGATCGGAGATTAATGAGGAAGTCCCCGGCAAGTCTGGGGTCAAGCTACGAGTCAATTTGCAGGCCGCGGCGGCTGTCGCGAAGGACTTCGGCGGACGCCTGAAGGGCCTCCTGCTCTTTGCCACTCAATTCGGGGTCCATGCGATTCTCCACCCCTTCGAGACCCACCATGCACGGGATGCTCAAGCACACGTCCTCAATGCCGTACGCCCCGTCGGGAGGAATGCTCCCGGGGAGCACGTTCTGCTGATCTTCGAGCACGGTCCGCACGTGTCTGCTCAATTGAACAGGATAATGAGCAGGAGGGTGACGATGAAGCTCAGGAGGAGAAGCAAGGACACCGTCAGCGAGAACGCCCTGCTCGTGCGAGCACGTTCGACGGGTCCGGCGGCCCGTGCCGACGCTTGCGGATCGTCCGCCTCGGCCGCGATCCCCTCGTCCTCCGCCGAGGCCGCGACCGTGAACGAGACGGGATCGCTCCACGGACCGGGACTCGCAGCGCGAAAAAGCGGCCGAACTCGCCAGTAGAACGACCTGTCCTTTGCGGGCAGCACGTCGTGGAGCGTGAGCGACGTGGTCTGGTCGACGGTAAGGTCGACGACCGGATCGTCGAACCCCTCGGACGAGGCCACCTGCAACTGGTAGCCCGACGCTTCTGGAACGCCCTCCCAGGAGAACGGGACCGCGCTCGCGTCGACGGGCGCCTCTCGGGCCGTCTCCGGATGGATGGGCGTCGGGGGCGTGTCGGCGCGAATGGATTTCTCCTCCGGCTCCACAGAGGAATCGGCAAAGTGGGCCGGCTCACTCCAGACGGACTCCTCCCCCGCCTCCGTCTCGGCCCGCACGCGCCAGTACACCGTTGCCGCGTCGTCAGGCAACGCCGAGCCAAGAGAAATGGCGGCCCCGCGATCCGCCTGCTCGTCGTAGTAGACAGTGTCAAAGGACTCGGTGCTCGCAATCTGAACCCGGTAGCGGGCCGCGTCGGGCACCGGGGTCCAGTTGAAGGTGGGGGCGTCGGTTTCGACCGGGCGGCCCGCCACCGGCTGCGTGGGATACGGCGCCGGAAGCGTCGCGGAAGACGACTCCTGGTACGAGGTGGAGGTGGGCATAATTGAGCAGAACAATGAGGAAAACGGCAAACGGTCGAATGATAACGTAACGAAGGCGACCGACGGCGTCCATCCCCGCCAACGACGGGCAACGTGGAGGCGGGCTCCGGCTCCACCGAATGCGGGAAGAGGGACGTGAGGCCCCGAGGACCGATCCTTGGGGGGCAACGTAAAGGAGCGGGGAGAGCACGTAGCCACCTAGATTCTTTCCGAATCCCCCTCCGCCTGAGCACATACCTACGTCCCCCTCCTTCTCTTCACATCACCTCTTTCGCTTCCCCTGATGCTCGACATTGACTCAATTCTCTTCCCGACCGACTTCTCCTCCGTGGCAGAGGATGCGTTTGCCCACGCCGCACACCTGGCGCTGCAGTACGGAGCCACGATTACGGTTTTCAATGCCGTGACGCCCGGCGACGGCGAGGGATCCAATCCCATGGATTTCCTACCTGTGACGCCGGTGACGAAGGACGACGCGGAGGACGCGCCGCCACATCGCATGGAGGTGCAGACCGTTACCCAGGAGCGCGGCACGGTTCCGGTCGTGTACACACAAACCGACAGCGACTCGCCCGCGACGGGCATCGTCGACTACGCCATGGAGCACGACATCGACCTCGTGGTGATGGGCACCCACGGGCGGAAGGGCATGGATCGGCTGCTGAGTGGGAGCGTGGCCGAAGAGGTGGTGCGTGGCGCCCCGTGTCCGGTGTTTACGGTGCTGACCCCGAGTGGCGAACGGGGCGACACCCCGATCGACCGTGTACTTGTTCCGGTCGACCTCTCGGAGCAATCGACGCTGGTGCTGGACCACGCCACGGCCCTGGCGACCGCCTACCATGCTCCCATCGACCTCCTGCATGTGGTGGAGGAGGCGACCTTCCCCTCCGCGTACGGGATGGATCCACTCACGCCTTCCCATCCAGACGTGCAGGAGCGAGCGCGCGAGGCGCTCGAAGCGCTGGCGGAGGAAATCGAGGACTTCGACGAGCCGGTGAACATGCACGTTCTCGCCGGCTACGCGGCGCGCGACATCGTGGACTTCGCCGAGGAGTACGCCGCCGATCTCATCGTGATGGCCACACACGGCCGCACGGGGCTCCAGCGGTTTCTCATCGGGAGCGTGGCGGAGAAGGTAGTGCGCAGCGCTTCCTGCCCTGTCTTCACCGTCAAAAGCTTCGGCAAATCGCTTGTGCCTCGGCGGGAGGACAACGCAGAGGAATAGAACGGCCGGCGCTTGTGCTCGCGGAGTGCGCTGGCGACCGCTCCGCGCTGAACCGACTGCTCTGGTAAATCTGCCCCAGACCACCTGACAGCATGCCGTTCGACACCACCGCCGACGAGGAACTCCAAACCCTCTGCACCCACCTGGACAACATCGAGGGCATCGAAACGGGCGCCGCTCGTCCCGGAAGCGCCGCGGACGAACAATTTCAGGGATACGTCGCGATGCGGGCCGACGGACAGGCTGCCGTCGAGCGATTGCTGGCGCGGCTCGGGGATCCGTTCTGGGCCCTCTTCCACGCTGATGAGAAGAAGTGCGAGCTGGGCTTCCGGGTGGAAGTGACCACCTCGGAAGGTGCCCTCCGCTACGACCTCCGCTTCTGGGGGTGTCCCGAGTGGGGC
>CAZBIB010000269.1:0-3899 GCA_964491575.1 uncultured Salinivenus sp.
CTCGACCGTACCGGCCTCATTCTCGACATTTTTGCCAGCCGGGCGCAGACGCGGGCCGCGAAAACGCAGGTTGAGCTCGCGCAGCTCGACTACCTGAGCTCCCGCCTGACGCGGCGCTGGACGCACCTTTCGCGTCAGGAAGGTGGCATCGGCACGAAGGGGCCCGGCGAGAAGCAAATTGAGACGGACCGTCGCCTCATCGACAAGCGGATGGCGAAGCTGCGGGAGAAACTGGACAAGATTGACCGGCAGCGCACGACCCAGCGCAAGGGACGCGACGCCTACACCACCGTCTCGCTCGTGGGATATACGAATGCGGGCAAGTCCACCCTTCTCAATGCCCTGGCCGACGAGGAGCTGTTTGCCGAAGATCGTCTCTTTGCCACGCTCGACGCCACCACCCGCACCGTCGAGCTCGACTCGAACAAGGAGGTGCTGATGTCCGACACAGTCGGGTTTATCCGGAAACTTCCCCACCGGCTCATCGAGAGCTTCAAGAGCACGCTCGACGAGGTGCGAGAGAGCGACGCGCTTATTCACGTGGTGGACGTGACGCACCCGAACTACGAGGAGCAGATGCAGGTTGTCTCCGAAACCCTGGGCGACCTAGACGCTCGGGACAAACCGACCCTCGTGGCGTTCAATAAAATAGACGCTCTTGAGGACCGGACGCTCCTCCGCCGCCTCCGCCGCAACCACCCGGACGCCGTCTTCATCTCGGCCCTCCGGGGCATCGGGATTGAGACGCTGAAGGAAGACCTGCTGGCGCTCATCGAGCAGGACTACGTGGAGCGGCTGGCCTACATCCCGGTGAGCGAGCCGGAAGCCATTGCGCGGGTCCACGAGCTGGCCGACGTCCTCGACGAGGACTACGTGTACGCCGAAAATGGGGCCTCAGACGTGTCTTTCAACGGGGGGGCGGAAGATGCACAGGCTGTTGCACGCATGCACTTCCGTGCTGCACCGCGCAACGACGCCCGTCTCCGCGAGACCCTGGCGCCCTTCAGTGAGCTCCGGCTGGTGGACGAGGAAGCGCCCGTGCCGGAGGCCTGATCATTCGGCGCGACGTTCTGTTGGATCGGGCGAATCCCTCTGCGATTTTGGCGCGGTGCACCGTCGGCACGACCCTTGCACTCCCAAACCCTACGGGGCGATAAGTGCCGCCGTACCCTCGCTGCGTATCCCTTCCTCAAGTCCGTATCGTCATGGAAATACGCGACGCCATCCATTCCGCTACCCCCGCCCTCCAGGCCTCCGATTCAGTGGAGGAGGCCCTCGGGTTGCTCATGGAGCACCACGTGCGTCATCTCCCGGTGGTCAACGAGGACGGTCGTCTCGTGGGCGTGATCTCCGAGGCCCGCCTCATGGACGCCGAGGGGCCCGAGTCGCGCATCGACTCGCTGCTCATCGGGCGGCCCGTGAGCGTGCCACCGGAGGCGCATATCTTTGACGCAGCGCGCGCGATGGTGGAGCACGACCTCAGTACGATTCCGGTGGCCGACGGCGACGGGCAGTACCTCGGGGTTCTCCGCCGGCACGACATCTTCGACCAGTTCGCGCGGATGCTGTCGACCCGCCAGAGCGGAGCCATCCTGGCGCTTGAAGTCGACTCCCGCGACTACGCCCTTGCGAAGCTCGTTCACGTCATTGAGCAGAATGATGCGAAGGTGCTGGCCGTGGCCTCCGAACTGCCCGAGGACTCGACGGAGGACATCCGAATTACGCTCAAGCTCAATGTGACGGACACCTCTCGCGTCCGACACGTGCTCGAACATCACGGCTACCACGTCGTGGCGGCCTTCGGCGAGCAGGACGGCGAACTGGAAGAGCTCGTCGAAGAGTTTGTGCGGTATCTCGAAGTGTAAGCGAGACACTTCCAGGAATGAGAAACGCACCGCCGTCTGTTTTGCTTGGCAAGAAGGAGGTTGTGATGCGTGAATCTTGATACGTGAAGGTCCTCCTCTCACGCATCACGTCCTCACGGCTCACGCGGCTTCTGATTGCAGCTCTTCGTTTCGAATCCGTTTCTTCATGAGCGAACCGTCCTCCAACGAGCAGCCCGATTCCGCCGCCGTGCTGGAGTCCATGACGCTGCTGGCCACTCTCTCCACCGCCGCCACGGTGCGCGAGTCGGTGGCGGAGCGCCGGGCCGGCTACGATCCCTCGGCGCAAGAGCCCGCAGGCCGGGCTGCCGCCCGCCTCCAGAGCACCGGCCGCACGCTCATGGATCTACTCATGCAGATTGCGCTGAGCCGCGTGCCGGTGGTGCAGCAGGAGGATGGACAGTTGTCGCACGCCGTCCGCCATTTCGACCTGCTCCTGAAACTGCGCCGTGCCGAACGGCTCACACAGGCGATGCACCAGGCCCTGCTCAGCCTCTACCCGGACGTGTCGGAGGCGCTGGTAGAGGAGGCGCGTCTGACGCACGATGAGATCGACCGGTTTCTGGAGACGGCCCCCACCGATGCCGAGGGTCCCCACCTCTCGGACGTGCTGGAGCGAGGCATCAGCTTCGTCGTGTGGACCCGGCACGAGGTGTAGTTGCGAAGGGCGTGTGGGAGAGTGGAGGAGCGTGGGTGTGAAGGGCGTGGGGGAGGAGAGCGCAGGCACGTTTGCGAATGTCGGAAGCAAGTCGCTCATGACCCGCGCTCCCGCTCTCCAACGCTTCCGTGCACCCCCTCGCCCATGCGCCTTTTCCCTCTCTCCTCCTTTCCCCACTGTCGGTCGTTGAACCGAACCATCAGCGAGGCCTCCCGTACCATCGCTGACCCCCTTTCAGACGGGGACGCGGGTCCTCGTTTGTAACCCTCTTCGCACCCTTCTCGACTGTCTGATTCCCTTCATGAGCGAGACCACCGACCTTCCGGATCGTGCCATTAGCGCCTACGCGGCGTCCAACATCCAGGTGCTCGAGGGCCTGGAGGCGGTGCGCAAGCGCCCGTCCATGTACATCGGCGACGTGGGCCTGCGGGGCCTGCACCACCTCGTCTACGAAGTGCTCGACAACTCGATCGACGAGGCGATGGCAGGGTACTGCGATGAAATCGAGGTACAGCTCTACGAGGACGGCTCGGTCTCCATCGAGGACAACGGCCGCGGCATTCCTGTCGACAAGCATCCGGTGGAGGACCGCTCGGCCCTGGAGGTGGTGATGACGGTGCTCCACGCCGGGGGCAAGTTCGACAAGGACAGTTACCAGGTGTCCGGGGGACTGCACGGCGTGGGCGTGTCGGTGGTGAATGCGCTTGCCTCGCGGTTTGAGGTGACCGTGCGCCGCAACGGATCGGTCTGGAAGCAGAGCTACGTGTGCGGGGTGCCCGAGGAGTCGGTCCGCGAAGTGCGGCCGATGCGCGGCGACGAAAGGACGGGCACTCACATCCGCTTCTGGCCCGACGAGGATATTTTCAAGACGACGGAATTCCGCTTCGAAACGCTCTCGGATCGCCTGCGCGAGCTGGCCTTCCTGAATGCGGGGGTGCGCATTACCATCGAAGACGACCGCGAGGACGACGAAGGCCTGGGCCGCGAGGAGTACTACTCGGAGGAAGGCATCGCCGGATTCGTCGACTACCTCGACGAGGCGCGGAAGCCGATTATCGACGACACAATCTACATCGCCAACGAGGAGGGGGAGGTGCCCGTGGAGCTGGCCATGCGCTACAACGACGGGTACAACAAGAACATTCTCTCCTTCGTCAACAACATCAACACGCACGAGGGAGGCACGCACGTGACGGGCTTCCGCCGCGCCCTCACGCGGACGCTGAAGCGGTACGCGCAGAAGAATGATATGCTCAGCGGGCTCAAGTTCGACCTCTCGGGCGACGACTTTCGGGAGGGGCTCACGGCGGTGCTCTCCGTAAAGGTGGCTGAGCCGCAGTTCGAGGGGCAGACCAAGA
>CAZBIB010000270.1:0-3876 GCA_964491575.1 uncultured Salinivenus sp.
CATCGCCCCCCATCCAGCTGGCGAGGATGGGGATGTCGTTGTCGCGGGCGTAGGGACGCAGGTGCTCGGCCGTCTTGGTGGGCTCGGTCATGGCCTGCGGCGTGAGGACGACCAGGAGTCCGTCGCTGTGTTCGTCGTTGGCCGCCACCTGGAGCGACTTGGCGTAGCGCTCCGGATCGGCATCGCCCAGGATGTCGACGGGATTGCCGTGGCTCCAGGCGGGCGGGAGGATGTCGTTGAACTGCTCCATCGTCTCGTCGGAGAGGGGCGTGAGCTCGCCGCTCCCCCCGATAAGGGCGTCGGTGGCCAGTACGCCGGGCCCGCCCGCGTTTGTGAGGATGGTAAGGTTGCGACCCTTGGGCCGCGGCTGCTTGCCCAGCACCTCAGCCATGTAGAAGAGGTCGTTGATGTCGTCCACCCGCAGTACGCCGGTGCGGCGGAAGGCGGCGTCGAGCACCGCGTCGCTGCCGGTGAGGGTGCCGGTGTGGGAGGCCGCAGCCTCGGCCGCAGCCTCGGTGCGCCCCGCCTTGATGACGATGATGGGCTTGCTCTGCGCCACGTCGCGTGCGGCCGACAGGAACGATCGCGCATTCCCGATCGACTCCATGTAGAGCACAATGCTCTCGGTCTTCGGGTCGTCGCCCAGGTAGGTGATCATGTCGCCCCAGTCCACGTCGAGCATCGAGCCGATCGATACGAACGAACTGAACCCCACGTTCTCACGGAAGCTCCAGTCGAGAATGGAGGTCAGGAGCGCTCCGCTCTGACTCACGAACGCGACATCCCCCTCGTTGGCCATCGACCCGGCGAAAGTGGCGTTGAGGCCGTTTGGGGGTCGCATGACGCCCAGGCAGTTGGGCCCTACGATGCGGATGTCGTAGTCGCGAGCGATGGTCCTGATTTCGTGTTCGAGCTCGGCACCGTCCTCCCCCACCTCTCGAAAGCCGGCCGACACGATGATGAGGCCTTCCACTCCAGCTTCGCCGCACTCCTCCACGATGCCGGGCACCGTGGGGGCGGGCGTCGCGATGACGGCCAGATCCACGTCCGCCTCCACGTCGCCAATCTGCTTGTAGGCCTCGATGCCCAGGACGCTGTCTCGATTTGGGTTGACCGGAAAGATGGTGCCGCCGAACGGATTGCTCACCAGGTTCCACAGCAGCGTGCGGCCCACGCTGCCGGGCGTCTCACTGGCCCCAATCACCGCTACGTTCTCGGGATCGAAGATGGCATCGAGTGGCTGACGCCGGGCGGCGACGAGGTCGTAGGAGGGATCGCTCGCAGGGGTCGAGTCGGACGGATCGGCCATGGGATGGGACGTGTGCGTCGTGTGGAAAATGGACACCAGCCCCTGTGCAATGGAGGGGGCAGGGAGTCTCGAAAGTACAGGAGATGCCGTGTCGTTTCAACTCCGGACGTTCCCCCATTTCTATTTTGTTCAAACTCCGCATCTGTGACGCGCGGTTCCATGTAGGCGCCTGTATGGGCGGTGCTCGATGGCGGACGGCCGTCCCGAAATGAGAAACGGACGCCCCTCCGGATGCGGAATGCTCACTCCGAAATTTCACCCTGGCATATGATTTGTGGGTTCCTACAATCACAGGTCAGTTTGACCGGAAGGTCCCCGAGGTGTCGGGGTTCTCTTTCTTCACCCACAAGATACGCCCTTCGCCATGAACGATGTGACCCTTTCTCCTTCAAAGGAGGCCCGACAGCGTCATCCATACCGTAGTCTCTACGCGGCCCTCCTCTTCCAGAGCTTCGAGGACGCCCTCGCCGCGGCAATGTCCACCGAGGATCCGACCGACCGCGACGCGGCAGAGGCAGTCTCTCGGGACCGGTGCGCCGTCCCCGCCGGCCGGGTCACACTCGCCCAGCAGGTGTAACCTGGGTCCGTTCGTTCCCATCGGGGCGTTTGCCGATCGAACCGCAGCAGCGTAAGCTCAATACGGCGGCTCGGCGGGACCGGTGTAGCCGCACATGCCTGTGCACGGGGAGTTGAGAATGGGCATGGGCGCACCGTACGCGTCATGCGGGTGCTCGTCCACGTGCTCGTCGCAGAGCGTGCCCGACGCGTCCTCGTCGTACATGCATTCGATGCATAGCCACGCCGCCTCCCGGTCGCACTCCATGCAGACGGCCTCCGGCTTGTTGTTGCGCGCCATCAGTTCGATGGGGTGCTCCGTCGTGGGCGGTCCCTCGCGCACGTCCATCATCCGGATTAGGGTGCGCGACTCGGTGCCAAAATCGTAGATGTGCGTAAGCTCCGTGTCGTCGTCGAATACCTGGTCCACGCGGCGGGACTTCGGGATCTCGGTGCCGCCCCATCCCCCGACGGAAAACTGACTCAGGTGGCCGCAGCATTCCAGTCCATATGGCCCGCAGGTAGCGAGCCAGTTCTTCGAGGGACGCCGATCCGTGTCGCCCCACGATGAGCATGGACACGCATTACAGTAGCCCTGCGAAATGGTCTGTTCGCTCGCGCACCTCAGCAATCTCCTTGGACGCAGCATCTTGGGAAAAAGACGCCAGTTCGTAATCGGCCCGAAGTCGGTTCTTGTAGAGATCCTCGACAAATGCAGCGGTGTCGTCGGGCAACTCTCCGTGACGAATGAAGACCTTCCCGAGATACACCCTCAGGGCTTTTGCGAGCTGACCTCTATGCCTTTCGCTTTCAATGCCCCTTTCCCCGCCGCCAGTACGGCGTAATAGCACGCGGAGATGGATCGAGCATGTCGATCCCGCTCGTGAAGCACCTCTGCATCGTCGAAGCGATGGAATGCTTCGTCCATCCATTCATGCGCGATACTCATAACCGAATGCCCCCGCTCCGAGCGACTCGTGCAACTTCTGACTCGCCGTTCTCAACTTCCGTGGTCGACAGGGTGAATACGGTGACCACGTAGCGCCAGTCCACCTCCTTTTCGAAAGCGCACCCTACTGCCGAGGCTTCCTGCGACGGATCATTCTGCTCGTGAACGGCATCGTCGAACACGGCGGCGAGCACGATCCACTCGTCATCCCCGAGGGGCTCGTAGGGATTGTCCGGCAGGACGTAGAGGGCCTGAAGCGCCGCCCCGAAGTGATCGCGCAGTCGCGTCGCGATCGTGTCAAGGGCTCGGGACCGAGTCAGTGGTTCCGCGTGAAGCACAACGGGCGAACAGGAGGTAGAGAAAAAGTGAGGCATTTCGTATCGGACGGGTTCCCCAGGTGACGTTCACGACGCGTTCCAGCTACGGCTCAGTAAAAGAGATCCTCCATCTCCTCGTCTGGATCGGCTTCCCCATCGGCGCCTCCTCTCGCCGCGGGATGGTTGCGGAGCGCGTCGTAGAAGTCCTGGCCGTACGTGCGCGTCTTCACGACGATCGGCATGGGCACGGCGTGACCAAGCAGGAGCGCCTGCTGCTTTGCGTCGAGCGAAGCCAAAATCTCGCGCAACGAGGAGGCGTCGCTGGTGCCCACAAGGGCGGCGCCGATGTCCTTGTCGTCGCTCAGCTTGGCCACCATCTTGGTCCCGATCTGGCTGAGCACCTCCTCGTCGATCGCGCTCGGCCGCTGATCCACCACCAGGAGACTGACGAAGAACTTCCGCATCTCCCGTGCAATCTTGCCGAACGGCGTCTCGTGGGCGATGTCCGGCGAGAGGAATTTGTGCGCCTCCTCAATCGTAATCATGAGAGGCTGCGGCTTGTCGGCCTCATTCTGCGTCTGCCGGTACCGGTTCGTCTTCTCCTCGTACGCCCGCCGGATGCGGCGCGTGAGGGCGTTGGCCACCAGCAGGTACACCTTCAGGTCGTCGTACCGGCCGAATTCCAGCACCACCGAGGTCCCCGACTCCAGGTTTTCGAGCAGGGCGTCGAGCACGTCGTAGTCGTC
>CAZBIB010000271.1:0-3841 GCA_964491575.1 uncultured Salinivenus sp.
AGCCCGACGATTACGAGCCGCTGCAGGTGCCCGATCCGCCTGTCGATCCTGCCGACCCCGAAAGCTGGGAGGATAACGTCTTCTACCTCCCGTATCCGGAGCAGGATCTTCTCCAGAACGACCTGATGCACCAGGCACCGGTCGAGTACGACTTTTCCAATCAGGGGGCTGGATCCTCCGAATGATGCCCACGACGGATACACGCACCTCCCGTCGGGGAGGAGTCGCGAACGCCTCCTCGGCGGGTACGTCGGTCCAACGAAGGCTCCACTGATGCAGGCATTTCCATTAATTTGAGGTACTGTTATGCAATTTTTCGATACCAAACGAGCATTGGGCGCAGTCACGAGTCTTTTGATGGCGACAGTTGCCCTTGCCCTGGTTTCGTGCGACGGTCTTTCCGGGGGAACCGGAGATACCATAGGTGATCTAAACGAGTCCCTTTCAATTTCAGGAGTGCAGCTGCATCCGGACTCCGCGATGAGCGATCTCCCCCAACCCGACACGCTTAATCCGGGGGATCGGATTGCGATTGAAGGGAACAACATGAATTCGGTCGCGAGCGTGTACTTCCTCGGGTACGAGGCGGATTTCAATCCCGCCCTCTCGTCTGAGAATCACATGGTTGTCACGGTTCCGAGCGATCTTCCGTTTGGTGAGTTGAGTGTTGCGGGGCTAGATACCCTGGATGCGATTCGAGTCGAAAATAACGCCAGCCAAGCCTCTTACAATGAAGTGCCGGTGCTTCCGGGGCCGCCCACGCTGGAGAGTATGAGCAACGAATATGCTGATCCCGGAGAAGAGGTTACGATTACCGGCAGTGCCCTGTATCTAGTCGAATCCGTGACCCTCCCTGACGGCACGACCATCCCGGGAGAGGAGGTTGAGGCGACAACCGACGGAGGGGGAGCGACCTTCACCATTCCCGCCGGGGCGAGTACGGAAGCAGGTCCCATTACGTACGCGACGGCCAGCGGGAATGACGAATCTGCGCCGTTATTCATGTATCGGGACGATCGAGGGATGCTCCTGAACTGGGGAGATCATTCGAGTTGGCAGGGGTGGAACGCGGTGGTGGCCACGAGCTCGGACTCGGCGTTCAGCTCCGGCGCGGAGGGCTCGTTTGCAATCCTGCAAGGGGATGGAGAAATCCCGGTTGGAGACAACGCTTGGTATGGGGCAAACCAGTCCATTAATCTGAACAATCAGGTGTGGGTTGACCCTGCCAATCTCGGGGAGTCGCCCGAAAACTTCGCTGTGAAGTTTGAGCTGAACATTGCAGAGGAGTGGAGTACCGGCAACATTCTCATTCACCTGATTGAGACGTCGGATGGCTACCAGTCCGGCTACGGCTACCGCGTGCAGCCCTGGCTGCAGGATGACGGCAGTGTACAGGCGGTGAACTGGCAGGGATGGCGGACAATTACCGCTCCGCTCAGCGAGTTCACGGACGGATATGGAGATCCCGAGGGATCAACGGCACCCAGCCTCACGGCGCTTCTGGGCGAGGACGGAGTGGCCGGCAATGGGGGGCCGGACGGTAATCCCCCATCGTTCCGCCTAAACAATATCGGCGGCAACGGTCCGATTCCGCCGAGCCAAGCCTTTGCCGTGGACAACATTCGGGTCGTGCGGATCGCGGAATAGTGCTCCGGGCCGGATGTGCCTCGCGTGGGCATGATGCGCGAGGGATCTGGCCGTTTCCACAGGTTATGTCTACACGTCGCCCCTTCCCTTTTCCGGGGAAGGGGTGTTGCGTGTATTTGCACTCTTTGCGATCTTGAGTAGTAAAGGCTTTCCCGCAGCGCTTTGATCGATGGCATCTCACCTTCCCTCTTCTCCTCGATGAAGCGGCGGTACGCAGCCCTCTTCCTGTTCGCCTTTCTTTTTGTGGCGTGCGGCGGGGGCTCCAGTCCCAAGCTGCCGGAAGGCCCCCCGCCCGACGACAGTGGTCCGGACGTGGAGGGAACCGCTACGGTCACGATCCACACCGGCACGGGACGATCCGAGATTAGCCCGTATGTGTACGGGTCGAACCAGGATCGGTCGAGTGGAAACAACTGGACCGTGCGCCGCCTGGGCGGCAACCGGCTCACGGGCTACAACTGGGAAACCAATTACTCGAATGCGGGCAGCGACTGGGAGCACTCCAGCGACAATTTTTTGCTGAATGATGCCGGCATTCCCGAGTCGGAATGGGACGAGCCCGCCAAGGTGATGACGCACTTCCACGAAGAGTCGCTGGAGATGGGAGCCGAAACGATTATTACCCTCCAGATGGCCGGCTACGTCTCGGCGGACGACAGCGGCACGGTGACGGAGGAGCAGACGGCACCTTCCGCCCGCTGGGATTCGGTCAAGTACGAGAAAAACGCCCCGTTTACCCAGTCGCCCGACCTGGACGACGGCACCGTATACATGGATGAGATCGTGCACCTTCTGACTGAGCGGTACGGCGGTGCGACGGCGGAGGACGGGGTGCACTGGTACACGCTCGACAATGAGCCCGTCCTCTGGCCGGACACCCATCCGCGCATTCACCCCGGAGAGACGGGGGCACAGGAAGTCGTGGACCGATCCATTGCGTTGGCTTCGGCAGTGAAGGAGGTCGACCCCAACAGTGGGGTTACCGGTCCTCCCCTTTACGGCTTTGGGGCATACCGCGACTTTCAGGACGCTCCGGACTGGGGCTCCGTCGGCTCGGGATACGACTGGTTCGTAAGCTACCATCTCGATCAGATGCGACAGGCGGAGCAGGCCCACGGCCAACGCCTGCTGGATGTCCTGGACGTGCACTGGTATCCCGAGGCTCAGGGAGAGAATGGGCAGCGTATCATCTGGAACGACAGCTACTCGGAGTCGGCAGTTGCGTCCCGGCTGCAGGCGCCCCGCACGCTGTGGGATTCGACCTACACGGAGAACAGCTGGATTGCCGAGTGCTGTAGCGAGTACCTTCCGATTCTTCCGCGCCTCAAGCAGGCCATCGAGAAGCACTATCCTGGGACGAAGTTCGCCATTACCGAGTACGAATACGGGGCGATGGGCTCGATCTCGGGAGGCCTCGCGCAGGCGGCTGCGCTCGGGGCATTTGGCAAGTACGGGGTGGACATCGCGACGCTGTGGGGGATTGGGGACGGAGACAATTACGCCGCCTCGGCCTTTGACCTCTATCGCAACTACGACGGGAATGGAAGCACCTACGGCAATACCGACGTGCGAGCCACCACTACCGATCGGAAGAACCTCTCGGTCTACGCCTCTATCGAAGACGACGATCCGTCGACCCTGCACGTCATCCTGATTAACAAGAACCGAGGCGGGCCCTTCCAGGCTCAACTCGACATCCAGAGCAGCGTCTCGTACACCTCGGTGGAGGCGTGGTCGTTCGACGATGAGAGTGCACCCGTTACGGAGGTCGACTCAGTGGGATCGAAAGTGGACCTGTCGGAGAACAGCTTCTCCTACGCCATTCCGAGCATGACGGCCACACCCACCTCATCTTGCGGGAGAACTGAGCAGGTGCCAAGATCCCCCTGAGTCTCGATTGCTCCCTTCCTACAACTCCCACGACCTGCAATGATGCGCCGTCTCCTGGGCCTTCTCCTTCTAACTGCCATACCGCTTCTCCTCGTCGGCTGTGATTCCGGCGGGACCGCCGAACTTCCGGAAGAAGAAGCCGATCCTCCGGATACCGAAGAGCCGTCCGGGCCGCTCCGTGGCCTTGCGGCTGACCGAGGACTCACGCTTGGAACGGCCGTCGACGTCGGCGCGCTCATGAATGACAGCCAGTACGCCGACGTATTGGCCCGCGAGTTTAACGCGGTCACCCCGGAGAACGCGA
>CAZBIB010000272.1:0-3805 GCA_964491575.1 uncultured Salinivenus sp.
CGGTTCGACTTGGCGGTGCGGGCCGTGCGCATCATTTTTCCCATGGCTGGAGTGCTCGTCCTCTCGGCATGGGCGTTAGGCGTGCTCAACAGCCACCGGCAGTTTTTCGTCCCCTACGTGGCGCCAGTGCTCTGGAACGCGGCCATCATTGCCACCCTCTTCGGCGGGGGCTACGCGCTGGCGGGGACGCCCGGGGCGCCGTCCGCCCTGTCGAGCGACGCCCTCACGCGTCTGCTCCTAATCGCCTGCGTCGGGGCCTTCGGGGGCGGGGTGCTCCAGTTTGGAGTGCAGTTGCCGTTCGTGGTGCGGCACATGAAGGGCTTCACGTTTTCGATGTCGACGCGGGTGGAGGGGGTGCGCGAGGCCCTCCATGCTTTCGGACCAGTGGTGGCGAGTCGGGGTGTGGCGCAGCTCTCGGCGTATCTCGATCTCTTCCTGGCGTCGTGGCTGGCGGTGGGCGCCCTCAGCGCACTGCGCTACGCTCAGCTGCTCTACATGCTGCCCATCAGCCTCTTCGGGATCTCGGTGGCAGCCTCGGAGCTGCCGGAGCTTTCGCGGCTGACGAAGGAGAAGGCGGCGGCGTTCTCGGCACGGCTCCGTCGCTCGCTGCGGCAGATCGCGTTCCTCACGGTGCCCACCGTCGTGGGCTACCTCGCCTTCGGCGTCCTGCTGGTGGGCGCACTGTTTCGGACGGGACAGTTTCAGGCGGCGAGCACCTGGCTCGTGACGATCGTGCTCGGCGGCTACAGCCTCGGCATCCTGGCGACCACCTTCTCGCGCCTCCTCCAGAACGCGTTCTACGCGATCGGCGACACGAAGACCCCAGCCTGGATCGCCGTTCTGCGCGTCACCGTCTCGACCGTCGTGGCTGTGCCGGCCATGTTCTGGCTCGACACAATTGCGGTCGAACGCATCGTGGGGCCGCTGCCGGGCGACGCGCTGTTTCTTGGGGCGCTCGGGCTGAGTCTGGGAGCGACGGTGGGGGCGTGGGTCGAGGTGGCGGCGTTGCGGTGGCAGCTTCGGGATCCGCTCCCCGCTGCACGCCTTCCCTGGAGCGCGGTCGGCCGCACGGCGGGACTTGCTGTTGTGGCGCTCGGGCCCGCGGCGGGCGTGTGGTGGATGCTGCCGGACTGGCCGATGCTTCTCCTCGCGCCGCTCGTGGTGGGGGGGTACGCGGCCGTCTATCTCGGAGCGGCATGGGGACTCGGGTTCGACGAGATCGAGGCGTGGACGCAGCGGTTCTTTGAGTAAGGGTGGACGTGCGGATGGAGGAATGGAAGGGATGGAAGACCGGAGGCATCCCTAATTGCAAATGCACGCAAGTTTGAACCACGGGTACGGGGTTGTCAGTAGCACCTTGCTCAGTGCCGAAGAGGCGCGATGCTCCCGGCTCGTCCCGACCAGCCATCTCTACGCGTTCCATGCCCGATTCCGAGGTCGACCTTGCTCCCGGTACCTTTCTCATCTCGGCGCCCATGATGCAAGACCCGAACTTCCGGCGGTCCGTGGTACTGCTCTGCGAGCACAACGATCAGGAAGGCACGTTCGGTCTCATTCTCAACCACGAGCTCGATGTGAGTCTCGGCGACGTGCTGGACGACTACGTCACCTACGACCCGCCGCTCTACATGGGCGGGCCGGTCCAGCGCGAGACTCTCCATTTCCTCCACACGCGCCCCGACGAGATTCCGGGAGGCATTTCCCTGGGCGGAGACGTCACGTGGGGTGGCGACTTCGAAATCGTGCAGCAGCTCGTGAAAGGAGGCGACGCCGCGCCCGACAACCTGCGGTTTTTCCTCGGCTATGCGGGGTGGGGCCCGGGTCAGCTCGAGGGGGAGATCGGAGAGGAGGCCTGGATCCCGGCCACCGGCGCCGCCGATCTTGTCTTCGACACCAATCCCGATCAGCTCTGGCGCAGCATCCTGCGGCGCATGGGCGGCGAATACGCCGTCCTTGCCAACTTCCCCGACGATCCGAGAATGAACTGATTTTGGAATTCGGATTTTGGAGGATGTGGAGCGTGAGATGTGGAGTGCTGCGAGGTCGGACCTCCGGGGGAATAGATCGGCTCTTGACGACCGGAAAAGCTCAGCCTGGAATCCTTCGGCCCTCGATGCGTATACCCCCATGCCTCGCGACCCATGAGGGGATGACCCCCGGCGACGTCACCGGAGGCTCGCCCTGATCGTCTCGACCTAGCACTGCTTCACGACCCAGTACGCCCATGCCTGGCACCCCCGAAAACACCAAGAAAGAAGGCGAACGAGACCTCAACTTCTGGGAAAGCCTCTACCTCCCCGAGCTGTTCAAGGGACTCGGATACTCGTTCGACCGGATGGCCAATGAGCCCACCTACACGTTCGAGTACCCGGAAGAGCAGTGGTACCCCCCGGACAGCTACCGCGGACGGCCCGTGCTCGTGGAGGAGGACGGCCGGCCCCGATGCGTCTCGTGCAACCTGTGCGCCCGCGCCTGTCCGCCGCTCGCTATCTCCATGCAGTCCAAGGAAGTGGCCAACGTGAAGGAGCGAGAGCCGAAGTGGTTCGAGATCAACATGCTCCGCTGCATCTATTGCGGCTTCTGCGAGGAGGTGTGTCCCGAGGAGGCCATCGTGATGTCGAAGGAGTATGATCTCACGTTCCAGAGCCGCGACGAGGCCATCTTCGACCTTCAGGACCTGCTGCAACCCACCGAGCAGCTAGAGGACCGCCTCGAGTACCTCGACCAGTACAAAAACCGGCAGTTCGGACAGCAATGGGACTTCAGAAAAGACAACAACCTCCACAGCGTGAAGGATCAGCACTTCCTTAACTGGCTCGCCGAGGAGGGCATGGACGAGCTGGACACCACCCACACGCGAAGTGATCCCAAGGCTACGCCCGGCGACCAGGACTGGGGGGCTGAGCGCCGGGGCCCCCCGAAGACCGGGCACGCTGCGGAGTAGGTGTATAAGGATGGAAGTGTGGAAGTATGGAGGAAGAGAAGCGGGGAGACCTTCACACTCACACGTTCACACATCCACACCTCCACCCGTCCATACGAAACCATGGAAGAGCCGATCGACATTGACGAGGCGCGAGCCGACGATCCGGAATCACTCCGGGACGCGCTGGTGGACCAGTTCGGCCACCTCGTCGATGAGGTGACGGCGCTGAGCACAGTTGTGGACGGGTTGCCCGACGAGATTCTCGAGGGACGGCCTGAACCGGGGGCGCTCACGATGAAGGAGTTCTACGGTGCCCTCGCCACGCTCGACGCGGAGGTGCGCCGGGGTCGCGTTGAGCGAGTGGTCGAAGAAGACGAGCCCACGCTGGATCCTGTCGATATCGAAGCCGAGGTCCGCGAGTCCGGCTGGAACGAGCGCGACATCGGGGCCATCCTGGATCGGGTGAAGGAGGCCCGGCGCGAACTGACCGACCGGTTGGAGGCACTCCCCCTCGACGCCTGGCACCGCACCGCCACGCTGGAGGGAGAGACGATTCGCCTCTTCGAGCTCGTCTACCGCATGACGCAGGACGACGTCGAGCGCCTCCGCACCCTCGGCTATCGCCTCCACGGTGCCCACCTCTCCGACCGCGACGAACCGCTGCCCACGTGACAATGACGAATTTCGAATTGTGAGGATTGAATGGTCGGTAACACGGACGCTCTCATTCGCAATTCGACATTTGAAACTCGACAATGGCAAAAGACACGGGTCCGTCCTACGACGATCTGGCAACGGCCTTTCGACATCACAACTTCGACCCTCTCTACTTCTTCTTTGGGGAGGAGACCTTTCTGATCGACGAGTTGCAGGAGCTGC
>CAZBIB010000273.1:0-3778 GCA_964491575.1 uncultured Salinivenus sp.
GCGGAGATCGCGGACGTGCTCCCCCTCCACCACCCCAAGGCACAGAGTTGGACCCGCCCCGAGGATCTGCCCGTCCTCGTCGATGCGCAGGCGGCGGTGGGGAAGGCAGCGCCCGGCCGTCTGCAGGTCGCCGAACGGGGCGCCGGGCGGGGTGGTGGTGACTTGTGAGGCCATCTCGGTGGAGCCGTAGCTCGTGTGCAGCGGCCAGCCGCGGGCGTGTCCGCGACGCAGAAGCGCCTCCGGCAGCGGCCCGCCCCCCAGGAGCACCCCACGAACGCGACGCGGCAAGACCCCCTCCCAGGTGTCGAGAAGGCGACGGAGCTGCGTAGCGACGAGAGACAGGTGCGTGGCGCCCGTCGTGCCGAGGGAAGCCGAGAGGGACGCGTCTCGGTCCGGAATGGCGACGGCGGCCCCGGCCAGCGCGCACCGCACGAGAATGGCCAGTCCGCCCACGTGGTACAGCGGCAACGACAGGAGCCACCGGTCGCCGGAGCGCAGCGGAAGATTCGCGTTCGAGCCCTTAGCGCTGTACAGGTGATTCGCCCACGAGTGCAGGACGGCGCTCGGCGTGCCCGTGCTGCCGGACGTAAAGATGAGCGACGCGCGGCGATGGATCGGCCGAACGCCTGGAGTGGGCTCTCCCCCTCCTTCCCACTCGACGATCCGGTCGGGAGAACACGCCTCGGGATCGCTCTCCTCATCAAGCAACGTAGAATCGCGGGTCACGAGGAGCTGCGCCCTCATCCGCTGCGCAGTCCGCCGGACCTCCGCGGTCGGGAGACGGGTGCTGAGCGGCATCGCCACATGGTCCGCCCGCCACAGCGCCCACAGCAGGAGAACGAGCTCGGGCTCCTGATGCAGGTGAAGCGCAACCCGGCTTCCGTCAGCCAGATTGGTTTGTTGCAGCCGGACACAGGTCGCCGCGACGGCCGCATCGAGCTCCGCGTAGGTCCACCGCCGGGAGGGCGCCCAGAGCGCCAGGGCGCCGGGCCGGGCCTGGGCGTGGCGGTGAATGGGACACGAAGCGTGGGGGCCGGCAGGCATGAGCAGGCGTCAGGTTGAATAGGAATCGACGAGATCAAGGCGACTGTCGTCAACGGACACTGCCGGATCGAGGATCGACGCAACATCGACCGTGGGACCGTCCAGTCGAAGGGGCGGACGGAGCACGTCGGTGGCGAGGCGGTCGTAGGTGGAGAGGCCGACGGGAATGTCCGGTCCGACAGATGCTAACGCTACGAGCATCCGAAGCCCAATCCCAGATTCGTACGCAGCACTGATCACAGGGGTTACGTCCGTCTCCTTCGCAACTCGGCTCCATTCCCTCGTCTTCTGGAGACCGAGGAGCGTCGGCTTTAGGACAACCGCAGACACGGCGGGGGCATCTCGAAGGATCTCCGGCCCCGCCTCCCGGGTCGTTTCGTCAAGCGCGACGGGCAGGTCGGTCTGTGCCACCAGATCCGAAAGCCGCGTCGGGTCGGCCAGCGGCTCCTCGACGTAGGCGATCGGCAGGTCGCGGATCGCCTCCGCAAATGCCACAGCCTCTGCCAGCGACCAGGCCCGATTGGCGTCCGCTCGAAGCGCAATCCCGTCACCGAGTTCGCGACGAATCGCGCTGAGCGCCTCGGCCTCTTTCTCGACGGGCTCACGCCCCACCTTCACTTTCACTGCTCGATAGCCTTGCTCCCGATACCGGGCGGCCCGCGCCGGGCCATCGTCTTCGGGGCGCGTGAGGAGAGCATTCAGAGCCACGGTCGAGCGTGGCTCTCCAAGCACAGCCGACATGGACGTGCCGCGGAGCGCTGCAAGGAGGCCCACGACGGCACTCTCCGCTGCGAAGCGGAGGGACGCCGGACACTCCGGCCCGCAGGAAAGCACCTGCAGCGACGGGTCGAGGGCCCTTTCGGAATGGGGAAGGGTCGCTCCAATCCACTGCGGCGCCTGTTTCCGGGCACGGCTCACCACCTCCGACAGCGTCTCGGTGCTGAAGCCGGGCAGGGGCGCCGCATCGCCCCATCCGACAGCGCCCTGTTCCGTGTCGAGCCGCACCAGCAGACCACGACGACGCTGCACCCTCGACGCCCCCAGTTGCAGCGGAGCCGTAAGGGGGATCTCGTACCGATACAGGTCGACCTTCGCAATCTCCATGCGCGTGCAGGGAAATCAGAGGTTCCAGCCGATGCTAAACAGAACGGCCCACAGGACCAGAATCCGCCCCGTCGCCCCGAGCAGCGGATTGAGCCGTTCCGGGTCGGTGGTTGCGGCCATTGTGCGGACCGGCCGGATCGCCAGCGGAAGCAGCACGAGAGGCACGGCGGCCCACGGATGCGCATCGGCCCCGAGCGGACCGAACGCCAGGACGGTCGGCAGTACCAGGGCTCCCCCCACGCAGGCGCCGTAGGCGACGACGCCGAAGCGGCGGCCGAAGCGCACCACCAGCGTCCGCTTCCCCGCTGCGCGGTCCTGCACCACGTCCCGCACGTTGTTCACCAATAGAATGGCGATCGACAGCAGGCCCGGCCCCGCCCCTGCTACGAGCACCTCCAGGGGGAGCGAGAGGGCCTGCACGTAGTAGGTGCCGCCTACCGCCACGGGACCGAAGAAAACGAAAACGAACAGGTCGGCCAGTCCCAAAGCTGCCAACGAATAGCGTCCGGCAGTGTACCACACAGCCGCGCCGATGGACGCCAGGCCCACGACCAGAATGGGCCATCCGCCGCGGTAGATGAGGTACAGTCCGGCAACCACGGCCAGGCCGAACACGAGGATGGTCGCTCGTCGCATCGTCTCCGGCGCCACCAGCCCCGCCTGCGTCATCCGAAGCGGTCCCACCCGATCTTCCGTGTCGGTTCCCTTCAGGTAGTCCGCATAGTCGTTGTGGAAGTTGACCCCAATCTGGATGAGCACCGCTCCGAGAAGAGCCAGGGTGGCCGACAGCGGATGCCACGCACCGGCCTCCACGGCCATTCCGGTTCCCACGAGCACGGGAGCCACGGCCGCGCCGAGGGTCTTGGGCCGAGCCGCCCACACCCACACCCGAGCTCGATCAATGCCAGTGGCGGTGGAAGGGGGGTCCATCAGCAACAGACTCGTCAGCGTGTGGAAGAGCGGGAGTCACGCGGTGTCCGCGAGAAATCGTTCGAGGGCGTTCAGGAAGGCCGCTGGCCGTTCCGCATGGACATTGTGCCCGACCTCCGGAATTACGGCGTGCTGCGCCCCGTCGATCCGGGCCGCGGTTTCTTTCGTGATCGTCGTGTACTTGCCGTCAAGCGCCCCCGTGAGCACGAGGGTCGGACAATCGAGGTCGCCGAGCCGGTCCCAGAACGAGGCCTGCCGACCCGGACTCATTCCCCGGAGCGCCTGGGCCAGCTCGTCGGGGTCGTTGGTGCTGCGGGTCCGCACCATCTCGTCGACCAGATCGTGACGGGCGAGCGACGCGAAGAGCGGCTGACGGTACCAGTCCGCAAGGAAGGCCTTCAGATCGTCTTCGATCCGATGTGCCCGCTCCGCATCCACTTCCCGCCGTTCCGCTCGTTCCGCGTCCGTGCGCAGCCCCGGCGATGCGGACTCGAGCACGAGGCGCTCTACCCGATCGGAATGCCGGAGTGCCAGCGAGAGGGCCACGCGACCGCCCATCGAATAGCCGACGAGCGTGCAGGACGAAATGTCCTCCGCGTCGAGGGCTTCAACGACCGCCTCCGTCGCCCCTTCTATCGAGTACGCCTCATCGGGCTGATGGAGCGACCGGCCGTGCCCCGGCAGGTCTATCGTCAGGCAG
>CAZBIB010000274.1:0-3740 GCA_964491575.1 uncultured Salinivenus sp.
CCCCGACTCGTCACCACCCGGCCGGAATTACAGAGTAAAGCCCGAGGGTAAGCAGGGCGAGGGCCACAGTCCACGAAAGCGTGCGGGCGATTAGGCGTCCCATTGGGTTACGGATGTAATCGGTTAGCACGTTGTTCAGGCCGTAGAAGCCGTGGTGGAGGGCTACGACAAGGAAGAGAATGTTGAATCCCTTCCACAGCACCGCGTAGACTGGATCGGCCAGCCGCTGCATCACGACTTGGTAGGGAGTCACCTCCGCGTCGGAACCAAAGCGAGCCTTCACCTCTTCCTCCGCCGCCTCTGGGTAGTTTGGCATCTCGCCCTTCTCCGTTACCACCTCGTGGGTTACCGAGGCGGCCTGGTGGTCATAGTGCTGCACCCAGAAGTGGGTGATCAGCATGAAGATCAGGAAGGTGCCGGTGATGCGGTGCAGGAACCAGTTGAATGCGCTTGTCTGAGCCATGGCAACAGTGAAGCCTGAGGATGAGCCAAGGGGAGCGGAGAGACAGGCAGAGCGGACTACAGGAAGAATGTCGGCATCGATCCAGGGCCGAAGAGCCACTCGCCCAGCGCGTAGATGGAGGGCCAGCCCCCCACGAGGATTATGACTGCCGTCACTGCTCCGAGCGTCCAGAACAGCTTCTTCTGCCGGGGGCTCCAGCCCAGGAAGTCGATGAGCACGATGCGCAGGCCGTTCATGGCGTGGTACGCCACGGCGATGAGTAGCAGAAACTCTCCCACCTTGTAGAGGGGGCTGTGGTACTTGGCGATGAGAGCGTTGAAGGTCTCCGGGTCACTCAGCGACTTGAGGCCCCAGACGTGAATGATGAGGTACACCACCAGCCCGATCCCGGTGAGGCGGTGCATCATCCAGGCAAACATGCCGGTGCGAACGCGATAGCGCTGGAACCGGCCCTCCTGTTTGGCGGGCGCATCTGTCTTCGGGGCGGTCGCCGGGGGGCGTTCTTCGGTGTCAACGGCCATGGGACTGGGACGGGTATAGCGAAGTGGTAGAACCTATCAGCACGGAAAAGGGCAGCACGGAAAAGGCACGTGGAGGGTCGTCCTCCGTTCCGCAGACAGGGGGTCTATTTCGGGAACGGAATGGGACTTAACGCTCCTCGATAGGGGCCACGGTTCGGTCGCGGGCGCCGACGTACTGGGCGCGGGGGCGGATAAGGCGGTTGTCGGCCCACTGCTCCAGGAGGTGGGCGGTCCAGCCGGCCGTGCGGCTCAGCGCGAAGATGGTCGTGAACAGGTCAGGGTCGAGGCCGAGCTGGTAATAGGTGGAGCCGCTGAAGAAGTCGACGTTGGGATCGATGCCCGTTTCCTCTTCCATCGTTTCGTGGATCTGCGCGGTGTACTCGTACCACTTCCTGTCGCCTGCCTCCTCGCTCAGCTCCTTCACCATGTCGCGGAGGATGGCAGCGCGGGGGTCCATGGTGTTGTACACGCGGTGGCCAAAGCCCATGATGCGCTCGCCTTCGGCAAGGCGGCCCCGCACGTACTCGGCCGGGTCCGCTCCTTTCTCATCGATGTCGAGCAGCATGCGCATGACCTCCTGGTTGGCTCCGCCGTGCAGCGGACCCTTGAGGGCGCCAATCGCGCCAGAGATCGCCGAGTACATGTCCGAAAGCGTCGACCCGATGACTCGACTGGTGAACGTGGAGGCGTTCAGGCCGTGATCGGCGTGCAGCACGAGGCAGACGTCGAACGTGTTTTCGGCGGCCTCGCCCGGCTCTTCGTCGTTGAGCATGTAGAGGAAATTGTGCGCCATCGACCCGTGGTCGAGGGGCGACACTGGATCCTGCCCCTTCCGGAGCCGATCGAAGGCGGCGATGATGGTCGGAATCTGAGCCAGGATGCGATCGGCCTTTCGGTGATTGGCGGCTTCCTCCATCGTGTCGGCCTCCTCGTCGTAAAGGCCCAGTGCCGACACCGCCGTGCGCAGGACCGCCATGGGGTGAGCGTCATCGGGCGTGTCGCGCAGGAGGTCCAGCACCGGCTCTGGCAGAGCACGTTCGCTGCGCAGGTGGGTCGTAAAGTCGTCGAGCTCGTTCTGGGTGGGAAGCTCGCCGTGCCGAAGCAAGTAGACGACCTCTTCGAAGGTGGTGTTCTCGGCCAGGTCGTTGATGTCGTAGCCCCGATAGATGAGCTCCCCTTTGTCTCCATCGATGTAAGAGAGCTCAGATTCGAGAGCGATCACGCCTTCGAGGCCCTTCGCTTTGATGGGCGCATCGTCGGTCGTCAGTTCCGTTACTGCTTCCTGGTCAGCCATGTCGGTCAGGGGGTGTGTGAGAGCTGAAGTGCGTTGAGTGATGGGCCGTGAATGGCGGTCCCGCGGGACCGCTGCGGGGCGAAGGGTGCTCGTCGGAGAGCCCGTTCTGGCGGGGATCGGACTCTCGTCGAAGTGTCATTTCGGGACCCTTTGAGAAGCTGTTTGGCGAAATGGCTTCTTGCAGCTTCACCCGCTGTGTCTCACCTTCGAATCTGCTTGCCAAACAGCTTCTGACAGCCTTCCGCACATGACCAAAAGGCTTGAACGAGCGCGGGTTTCACCCCGGCCGTAAGTCTTCCACGAGTCTCATACATCATACAAAAGTGGGGGCAGTGAACCCACGAATTTTGATTTAAGGGGCCGGTGGGATCATTTGAATGGAGGAGACAATACATCTACGTGACATTTGCCGCCTGCCGGGAGGTCCCGGCGGGTGTCAGGAATGTGGACGTCTCTGCGAGCGGCCGAGCGTGTGCTGCTCGCGGGCCGAGCCCGAGCGTGGGGAGGAGTCGGCCGATCGCTCTGCATGGCAGACGCGCGGTCTACTCCCCTCTGCGCCGCTGACGCACGCTCGGCCGTTGAGGCGACATCCCGTTCTTCCGGCTCCCTCGAAGTTCCTTCGGGGCAGCCCCCTTGTTCGAACCCTTTATTCACGAGTCAATCCGTGCCCGAGCCTCCAGTGCCGGCACGGGGCGCGCCGATGCGCCGTACAGCGGCGCCTCGCGGCCAGCGTGATGTACCATGCGCCGGCCCGCCGCCCCGATGGTAGTTTCGTTCGGTCCCTTTGTTGTTGGTTTCCATCGATTTATGCTTCGAGTTCTCCATTGGGCCCGCATTTTCCAGCCGGCACGGGGGCAGGTACGTCCTAACCTCACGTATGTCCAAAGAAATTGTCTTCAACGTCGGCAAACAGCAGACGCGCATCGCCATCGTCGAGGATGGCAAGCTCGCTGAACTCTACATCGAGAACGCCGAGCACAAGCGCACGATCGGCAACCTGTATCTCGGGCGGATCCGCAAGGTGATGCCCAGCATTCAGGCGGCCTTCGTGGACATTGGGCAGGAGCAGGACGCGTTCCTCCACTTCTCGGATCTTTCGGACAACCTGCCCTACCTGCTCGACTTCCTCGGCCTCGAGGAGCCGACGATCGGAGCCATCGACGTGCCCAAGGGCCGGAAGGACTGGGACCGGCGCCCGTCCGACATTCTGAATCGGGGACAGACGATCCTCGTCCAGATCACCAAAGAGCCCATCTCGAACAAGGGCAGCCGCATCTCCACGGACATCTCCCTGGCCGGACGCTTTCTGGTGCTGGTGCCGCTGCAAAACTACGTGGCCGTCTCGCGCAAGATTACCGACGACGACGAGCGGCGCCGCCTCGAATCGCTGGCCAACAGTCTCGTCCCCGACGGCGTGGGGGTGATCGTACGCACCGTGGCACAGGACCGCGACGCCAAGTCG
>CAZBIB010000275.1:0-3740 GCA_964491575.1 uncultured Salinivenus sp.
GGTCGGTCACGAAGGCGCTCCTTACGGGCTGATCCGGCCCGACTGCGGCGCCCAAGCCAGCAGAATGGAAGCACCGCATATTGAGCACTCTTCGGCATTCCGAATACGTCTTTCGGATCGCTACTGACATCAGGCATGGCCACCTCCACAGCACAAGATTCGCCTGCCGCCACCGCCACGGTCAACATCGGCACCCCACCCCGGTTCTTCTGGGTCGGGATGGCGGTGTTTCTCATCGGGATGGTCCTTCTGGGCTTCGGCAGCACCTACGGCCGTCAGCTTATCTTGGGCTTGGAGATCTCCGGAACGGGTGTGGTGGAGACCGACTGGGTGATTCACCTCCACGCGGCGGTGTTCGTGGGGTGGATGGTCTTTTTCTGTGCACAGACAATCCTCGTGGCGGGCGGCCGATCGCGGCTGCATATGACTGTTGGGACCTACGGGGGCTCCGTGCTGGCCGTCGCTGTCCTCGGGACGGGAATGCTCATCACATACGTACAGATCGCGGAGCTCGTCTCCAGGGGCATTTTCACGTGGTCCGAATGGCCCGGAATCCTTGGGGCGACGATGACGCTCTGGGGGGCCTTGGTTGTGTTCACATTTCTCCTGGGGCTGGCCCTGCTATACCGCAGGCAGCCGGAGGTCCACAAGCGATACATGACGCTAGCCACCGTGGCACTTGCGGCGGCGGCGACCCAGCGCATGGAGTATCTGCTGGGCTTTCAATCGATCTACATGCTCGAGTGCACCGGGATCGGGGCGATGGTCCTTCCGCTCTTCGCCTATGACCTCTACACGGACGGTCGCGTCTATCGGCCGACGCTCATTGGCACAGGGGTTCTCTACCTTTTTATCGGTATTCGTGCCAGTCGGACGCTTTTCGGGTAGTCGCGCAGATCAGCGCACGCTCACAGGACTTTGGCGAAAACCAATTTCCTTTCACAAAACAGAGTAAGGCAATACCAATGGCTGACAATGCATCCACGTCACAATCGAGCGACGCGCAGTATCCTGCGGTCATGGGCGCCCTCTTTCAGTTGATAGATGGGTTCATGCGCGGGCACGTTCTGCGCACCGGAGTCGAACTGGGGCTGTTCGAGGCCCTCGATCCCGAGCCCAGGGCCGCCAGGGAGCTTGCCGAGGAGGTTGGGCTCGACCCCGAGCATACCTACCGCCTCCTCCGTGCCTTGGCCTGTACCGACTTCGTCACCGAGGAGCCCGAGGAGGCCTTTTCGCTGGCGCCGCCTGGCAGATATCTCGAACAGGACCACCCGGACTCCGTCGCGGATGGGATTCGATTCTGGTTCAATCCGAAGCTCGAGGCGGCCTGGGCCCATCTTCCAGAAATGATCAGGGAAGGCCCACCCGACGGCTTCAAGCGGGAGTTCGGGAAGACCATCTGGAGGCACTTTGAGGACGATCAGGAACTGGCCTCCCAATTCCACGGCCTCATGTCAGCAGCACGGGATCGGCGGACCTCGGTCGTCACGGACCTCCTCGCCGACTACGATTTCGAGCCGTTCTCCCACGTCTGTGATGTGGGCGGCGGGTACGGCCACATGCTGAGTCACATCCTGGACGCCCATCCTCACCTGGAGGGGACGGTGTTCGATCTTCCGAACGCGATCGAGCAGGAGGGCCGCCGCTGGGCCTCGAAATTGGGGGTCGACGATCGGTGCACGTACGAAGCAGGCGACATGCTCAACAGAGTGCCCCGGGCGGACGCCTACTTCCTTCAGGGGATCTTGAACAGCATCCCCGAGGAGGACTCGATGAAGGTCCTCTCGAACATCCACGACGCTGCTCCCCAGGGAGGCCGAGTGTTCATTATCGAAGCGATGGCGAGTGAGTCAACGGAGCCGGACTTTGCGAAGCTCTTCGACATCCAGTTGATGATCACCTCCGAGGGACGATCGCGCACAGAGACCGATTACCGGGCACTCCTCGGGCAATCGGGTCTGGAGCATGTTCGGTCGCAGTCGCCGGAGGACGCCATGTTTAGCATGATCGAAGCTGCGAAGCGATGACGGAAGGAGATCTCAGTGGCAGTCACTCACTGGTGAGGTTTTCATAGCACCGGCGACGTTCATTTTGGACTTCCTTCCGGATCGAAGCGGGCGATGGTGGACTGCTCGAGATTCGAATGGACGAGTCCCTAGAAAAATTTAGAGCATCATCCACACTACACTCTCAACCAGGACCACAAAACTGCGATGACCAATCCCGTGCAGCATCAACTCGAGGCTTTCAACGACAGAGACCTTGGTGCCTTCATGGACGCCTTTGCGCCGGACACCCAGGTGGAGGACGGTGCAGGGAATGAGCTCATGAGCGGCGCCGAGGAGCTGCGCGCCTTCTACGGCAGCGTGTTCGAAAACAGCCCGGACCTCCACTGCGAGCTCGTCGACCGCACGAGGGTGGGCGACTGGGTCTTCGACGAGGAGCAGATCGAGGGCCTCCACGCCGAGGGCTTTCCCGAGGAGGCGCACGCGATGGTCGCCTACAAGGTAACAGATGGCCAGATCACGTTCGCGCGGATGTTTACGTAACCCTCGGCCCAGAAATGTCTCCCCTCCTCAGCGGCGCTCAGCCTTTTCGCCATCTTCCTGGCTCAATACCGAAGGCATACGCTATGTGTTGTCGTTCGTCGCTCCTGCTCGATCGCTTCGGTCGCTTCTCGCTCGCTCCGTTTGTCGCCCTCCTGCTCTCTGTCGGAATCATGGCCTGCCAGTCCGGCGGTCCCGAGCCGACCCTCGTCGTCGAGGGCGGCCGCGTGATTGTCGGTGACGGCCAGGTGATGGAAGACGCCTCGGTGGTGGTGGCCGGGGACAGCATCCTCTCGGTTACGAGTGACTCGGCCCAGGCCCCGGGCGCCCGGCGCATCGACGCCTCGGGGAAGACGGTACTGCCGGGCCTCATCGACGCGCACGTCCACCTCACCGTCCCTCCGGACGGACGGGACTCCACGGCCCTGGCACGGCACATGGAGGAGAACGTACCCGGGATCCTGCGGGGTTTTCGCGAGCACGGCGTGACGACCGTGCGGTCGACAGGCGAGTATTGGCCCTGGGCTGGAAAACTGCGAAATCGAGTCGCAGAC
This sequence comes from uncultured Salinivenus sp., assembly GCA_964491575.1. Taxonomy (GTDB): domain Bacteria; phylum Bacteroidota; class Rhodothermia; order Rhodothermales; family Salinibacteraceae; genus Salinibacter. The sequence continues at coordinate 3,101 of CAZBIB010000275.1, forward strand.
GGTGAACTGAAGGGTCCGCGTATCGTCACGGCGGGTCGTCTTCTGACCGCCAAGGGCGCCCATCCCGTAACGAGCGTCTGCGCAGGCATCTGGTCGGGTCTCGATCTAAGTCGCCCGGATCCCTTTTGCCGCGCCCACCTCGCCGAGGAGGTAACCACGCCGGAGGAGGCGCAGGCCGCGGTCCAGCGGCTGGCCGAGGAGGGCGTTGACTACGTGAAGTTTGTCTCCGACAGCACGATCGCTCCGGTTCAGATCAAGGGCGAAGTGACCCAGGCCATCATCGATCAGGCGCACGAAGAGGGGCTGAGAGCGGCGGGACACGTCGCCCAGCCCGACTTCATGGAGCGGGCCGCCGAGGCGGGTGTCGACGGCTTCGTTCACATGCCGCTCGACACCCTTTCCAGCGATCGGGCGCGCCGACTGGCTCGTACGCTCGCGAAGCACGAGACGCCCGTTACCACGACGCTGTCTCTGGTGCTCCTGTCTCTCGACCACCCCACGCGGCCGACGTTGCAGGGCAACTCTCGGTGGTCGGAACTCGGCGAGGTATGGGCCCGCAACGCGGCGACCCTCGCGGAGGCCGGCGTCCCCCTCGTGGTGGGGACGGACTGGTGTCCCTGCTTCTCCGGGGCAACGGGGA
>CAZBIB010000276.1:0-3680 GCA_964491575.1 uncultured Salinivenus sp.
CCCACCTTGCTCTGGAAGGCCGTGCTAAACTCGTGGTCGAAGCCGCGGTGCTCCATCAGGTGCTGCACTGTGGAGTGGACGAGGCAGCAGTACGGATCCTGCCGCTCCGTCATCTCCTTCAGGGGCGTGCCGTGCGCGCTGAAGAGGAAGTGCACGCCGTCGCGCACGTGTTCGGGGAAGCGGGCCAGCCCCTCGTCAATCCGATCACTCAGCGCGTCGATGTATTTCGGATACGTGGCGTACTCGAAGACGGAGGTGGTGGGCCAGGACGGAATCTCGCCCGCCTTTTCCAGCTCGTGCCAGTAGACGAGCGAGGCCCCGGTCGTGGTCTTCGAGTACTGCGGGTAGAGGGGGAGCAGAACCACCTTGTCCACGCCGTCTGCCTGCATCTGCGCCGCGGCGTCCTCGCTGAACGGCTCCCAGTACCGCATGGCCATGTAGGTTTTGAACGTGGCGCCCGTCTCCGCCGCATACTGATCATTGAGCCGCTGCTCCAGCTTGGCCGCCTGGTCGCGCGTGAGCGGATTGATCGGCGAGCCCCCGTCGTCGCTGATTTCCTTGTAGTCCTCGGCAACCGACTTGGACCGGAAGTACGAGATGATCTTCGAGAACGCCTGGCGGACGCGGCCCCGGGCCTGGAAGTACACGACCTCCGAAAAGTCGATGATGGCCGGGTCCATGAACAGGTTGTACAGGAACGGCTCCACGGCCTCTTCACCGTCGGGACCGCCCAGATTGAGGAGCACGACGCCCACCGTATCGCCCGACTCTACGTCGAGCTTGGAGGATGGGAAAAATTCTCCGTTCACCAGTCGGGGATCGCTGTTGTATCCCTCACGGTCGTAGCGCTGCAAGAACTTGAACGGCGTCATTGGATTGCGGCGGTTGCTTGTGGAGAGGATCGTCGTAGTGGCAAGTGTGCAAACGAAGGTGGGGAAAAAGTCCCCTCAATCTCGATCGTTGCATGTGTGCTTCGGTGTTTGCGCAACGGGAATGGACCACAGGTCGGTTCCAGCTTCCCGGCCGATTTACAGTTCGGGAGTGCGGGCGTGGAGGATGGAAAACACCTGCTATGCTGCGGAATACGCTCTTCACGAAGGAATCCCCCGCGAGCTGTTTTCCAACGAACAGGACCACCATGGCGCTCTCTCGACGACGATTTCTCGCTCTCGGTGCGGCGGGGGCCGCAACGTTTGCCACACGTCCCTCGATTGCAATGCTTCGGAGCGCCAACGGATGGCAGGCGGGACCGTCCTTGCCCTGGCCCACGCAGGAGGTCTACTGCACGACGTGGAACGAGCAGGTCGTGGTCGCGGGCGGGCTCCGCTCCGAGGCTGATAACAACCGACAGTTTACGACCTTGGCGAGGACGGCCTTTCTCGACCCCTCGACGGATACGTGGACAAAGGGGCCGGATTTGCCGGCACCCCGGCACCACATCGTGCTCGGACGCGTCGGCGACACGGTGTACGGCTTCGGCGGCTTCGTGGGCGAGGCGCTGCGCGGCGGCTTTCAATTCCAGAACGATGTATATGCATTCGACGGCGAGCAGTGGGATCGAATCGGGGCGATGCCCATGCCGCTCGGCGAAACGGTTGCGCTCTCCGCCGACGACCGCATTCACCTCGTGACCGGCAGCCTGCACCCCGACGACGGCAACTCCAAGGGAGCATCGCGCACGCATCTGGTCTACGAACCCGTCGACGAGGCTTGGTCCGAAGCGCGTCCGGTGCCCACGGCACGGAGCAGCGCCACTGGAGCCGTCATCGACGGTCACCTCTACGTTGCGGCCGGTCGCCGCACCGACGACGGCGTCACCAATCTCGGGGCGCTAGAGCGATACGATCCGGACACAGACACGTGGACGGAGCTGCGTCCGCTTCCGCAGCCGTCTGGTGGGCTGGCAGGGGCGGCGCTCGATGGCACGCTCTACGTCTTCGGCGGCGAATACTTCTCGGAGGGCGGCGGCGTGTACGCGCACACCTGGGCGTATGACCCCGAGACCGACACCTGGACCGAACGCGCCCCCATGCGGACGCCCCGGCACGGCCTCGCTGGCACCGCTCTCGGCGGACGGATCTTCGCCATTGGGGGCAACACCGCCGCTGGCATCGGTGCCGCCACCTCGTCCGTCGTCGAAACGTTTACCCCCCCCGACTGACGACCTCGCTGAATACGCTGTCTCCTCTGCTTACAACGCACTCCCTTTCAGATTCCAGCCAGTCCGAGATGGGACGCACACGCATCATGTCGCCCGAGCGAGTCCGGCGCACGCTCCGGCGTCTGGCCTACGAGATCATCGAACACAACCGCGGGGCCGACTCGGTCGAGCTCTTCGGCATTCAGCGAAGCGGCGTCCCGGTCGCCCACGCCGTGGCGGAAGAGATCAGCGCCGTGGAGGAGACGAACGTTGAGGCCTGCGACCTCGACGTGACGCCCTTTCGGGACGATCGCTCCGACCTCGATTCACCTGCGGCTCCACGACACGACGTCGATGTGACGGATCGGGAGGTCATTCTCATCGACGATGTTGTCTTCACGGGGCGCACGGCTCGCGCCGCCCTCGATGCCATCCTTCAATATGGGCGCCCGCGAAGCATCCAGCTCGTCGTGCTCATCGACCGGGGACATCGCGAGTATCCCATTCAGCCGGACTGTACCGGGCGCCGCCTTCAGACCAAGCACCGGGAGCAGGTCGTCGTGGAGACCGACGAAGAGTTCGCAGTGTACATTGAAGACTGATTGAGTCCCCAGAAGTCTCAGTTGATAACCGTTGTATCCTGACGGGTCGAGTCCGACGCGGGCACCTGCGTCGAATCGTTCGTGGTAAACAGGCGGATTTCCGTCCCGGCCCGCACGCTTGTTCCCGGATTCCGGCCCTGCCGCCGAACGAACCGCTTTGTCTCCGATGTGTCCGCCGACTGAGACGTGTCCTGAGGCGAGTCCGGGGTGCGTGGGTCGACGACGATGGCCCGAAGCTTTCGCTGGAGCAGGCGATTTTGGGCCTTCTCGACCGTCCGCCCCACAACGCTCGGCACCTGAACAGTATCTGTGCCCAGCCCAGTGCTGTACCACAGGTTCACCGTTCCACCCTTCTTGAGGGAGTCGCCGGGCTCCGGTTGCTGTCGGGTAATCGTGTTTTGGTAGGGCGACGGAACGGGATCTGGATTCACTTTCCCCACCTTGAAGCCGAGGGCAGACACCCGGTTTTTGGCCTCCCGAACCGAGATGCCGTTGAAGTCGGGAACGCTGACCATCGGCACTTTCCCCGCATTGACCGTCAAGTACACGCGACGTCCCGGCTTCACGTCAGCGTTTGACGGAGGATTTTGGTCGACAACCACGTCCTGTGCGACGTTAGGGTTGTAGCGACCGACCTGACGCTCGACCGTCAGGTCTCGATTCCGAACGAGCTTCTTCGCTTTCTCAAAGGGGCGGTCTTCCACGTCGGGCACGCGAACGGACACTCCGTGGCGCGTATAGGAGGGCATGATCACGGCATCGACTAGAAAATACGTCCCAATCCCCAGGAGCAGAAGGCCCCCGAGTCCTCCCCAAAAATAGAGATTTTGGAAGAGGGTGCGGAGCCAGTCGAAGGCCGCCTTAGGTGTTCGTCGGAGGCGCATTACTGCAGAGACATGTGAGAAAACCAATGAATTGGATGCGACGCCAACAGCTGG
>CAZBIB010000277.1:0-3662 GCA_964491575.1 uncultured Salinivenus sp.
TGATGACGCCAAAATTCTTGTGCTCGCTCAGCTCGTGGAGGATGTCCGAGGCCGGCGTGATGGGGTAGGAGCCGTAGAAGAGACGGAGATCGCTCTTTACACTCGCGCCGACCAGCCCGAGCGCCAGCGCCTCCGCCCCCCGCACGGCGCGATAGGTACCGGGCCTCATGGCCGCCTCGTCCACCTCATACTGTACGGCAAAGGCGTCGACCGTCTCGCCATAGTGATATCCCTTCTTGAGCACCCGCAAGTTGGCGTCGCGGATTGCAGGCTTGTCGTCGAACTTCGTCTCGATCCACTCCTGCGCGGGCTCCACGGGGCGGTTATACATCCAGAGCGCCAGCCCGAGCGCGAACATGTTCTTCGACCGGTCGATCTCCTGTAGCGAGAGGTCGGTGTCGGAGAGCGCCTCGCGGGTGATCTTGGTGAGGGGCACTTCCTGCACCTGATAATCGTCGAGCGTGCCGTCGGTGAGCGGGTTGTGGTCGAGGTCGGCCTTCTTCAGGTCCTTTTCCTCGAAGGCGTTGACGTTGGCGATGATGGTGCCGCCCGGTCGCACGCGATGCAGGTGCACCTTGAGGGCCGCGGCGTTCATGGCCACCAGCAGGTCCACCTTTTCCCCCGGCGTGCGTACCTCGTCGGCGCCGAAGTGGAGTTGGAAGGCGCTCACGCCGAAGGTGGTGCCGGCCGGAGCGCGGATCTCGGCGGGGTAGTCCGGCAGCGTCGCCAGGTCGTTGTGGGCGTAGGCGGAAGCGAGGGTAAACTGCGACCCGGTGACCTGCATCCCGTCCCCAGAGTCTCCAGCAAAGAGGACCGTGGCCTCAGGAATCTTCTGTGTGTCCGTCGTGTCGGCGGTGGGCGCGTTCATTCGTGACGTTTAGATTCGCTCTAAATTGGCGGCACTATCAACGTCCAGCCCTACCCGGAGGTTCGGGCACAGAGACTCGCGCGAGGCGATCCCGCCGCTGCTTTCAACCAGGGTTCACGCCACAAGAAGGCGCCGGTCGAGACTTCCTCCCCGAGCTACGATCCAGCCGCCGGGGGCTCCTCTTCCTCCAACGAGGTGTGGAGCCCACATTCCGTCTTGTCGGCGTCACTCCAGCGTCCTTCTCGCGAGTAGCCATTGGCACCTTCCACCGGATCGGTGCACGGGACGCAGCCGAGGCTGGGGTAGCCCTGGTCGTGCTTCGGATTGTAGGGGAGGTCGTGATCCGAGAGATACGTCCACACCTCTTCCTGCGTCCAGGTGGCCAGCGGATTGATCTTGAATACGCCGTACTGCGGCTTCCACGACAGGATGTCCGCGCCGGCCCGGTGCTCGGACTGGTCGCGGCGAATGCCGGTCATCCAGGCGCGACGGTCCGCCAGGAAGTTCTGGAGCGGCTTCACCTTGCGGAGGAAACAGCAGCGGTTCGGGTTGCGGTTCCAGAGTGCCTCTCCCTCCTGCTCGGCCTGCTCGTCGAGGGAGAGCCCACTGTGGACACGCCTAATGTCCACATCGAGCCGCTCGTCCAGGTCCTCACAGAGCTCGTAGGTCTCCGGGAAGAGCAAATCGGTGTCGAGGTAGAAGACCGTGGTGCCGGGTTGGAGGCCGGCCAGCATGTGCATGATGACGATGCCTGAGGGGCCGAACCCGGTTCCCTGCACGAGTTCGTCGCCGAAGGTGTGGGTGGCCCAGTTGAGGATGGCGCTCGGACCGCGGGATTCGAACCGGGCGTTCAGGGCCGAGATGCGCGTGCTCGCCCACGGTGCGGCGGCATTAGAAGGGGAGGCCATCGGGACGCGAACAAAACCGTTGGCGGGATCGAAAGGACACAGGACACACACGAGGGTGGGACCTCCCGATGTGCCGCGAATCGCTTCAAAACAAGGGCCCGTCACAGAGTTCGTCAACCATCCCGGACCGTGGAAGGGCTTTTATGAAATCCGAGACGTCCCTTTGAACAATTCTTTACTGACTGGTAAAAGGCGTATGTGACTTTCAGTCGCTCCTCTACCCATCTGGTAAGGCGTGTACTCCTTCAGGGGTCCTCCAAAGTTCTCATGATCAGCTACGTGTCCACCACCCGTGGCATTACCGTGACCGTCCGCCCCATCTATCTGGATGAGCCGTCGGATCTTTTGGAGCGTGAGTTTGCGTTCGGATACGCCATTTCCATCGAGAACACCGGAACGGCCGAGGTCCAGTTGCTCCAGCGCCGATGGATCATTCAGGAGGCCGACGGCAGCCGACAGGACCTGACCGGCGACGGGGATCTCCGTCCCCATCCGGTGATTGCCCCCGGTGAGATCCACATCCACGACGGATCGTGCACGATCGAGTCGTTCAACGGAACGGTGGAAGGCAACTATCTCGTGCAGCGCGCCGACGGGGCGCAGTTCCGCGTGTCCGTCCCGTCGTTCCCTCTGCACGCCGCGGCGAATTAGGGGGAGGAACGGCTTTCCCGGGCTCGGTGGGGACGCTCCTACTTCAGCGAAAAACTCAGAGTGCCGAAAATTCGTATTTCGTGTTGCGTATTGCGTAATGGTCGTTTGCCCACATCAAAACGTGATACGAAATACGCAATACGAATCTGCCTAGAAATGCACGCCCCAGCATCCCGAGCCTCGGGGTAGACAGGAAGCATCCTGACTAGCTGGCCACGACCTCAATCTCGATGTCGTAGTCGTCGGTCGTGAGCGTGATGGTCTGGTTTTCGTTGGTGAGCCCGTAGTCCTTGATCGCGTCCGGGAAGGCCTCGTCCGGAGCATTCATGTTGAAGAGCGCGTCGGCCACCACCTGCCAGTCCTGCGTCGTGAGGTGCACGGTGGCGTCGCGGCCCTCGGCCACCATGGGGGCGTAGTCGAGCACTTTTTCGAGGTGATTGACGGCCTGCTTGAGGTGCTTGTTTTCGGGAATGTCGGGATCGATGTTGGCCATGTCGCGGGGGCGTCGTCGGTCCGAGATCGATTGCCTGCGCCCAACGACGGGACTCGGGAGCACGTTCCCGTTTGTGCAGCAATTGCAGATTGAGTCGACCCTGAACAAGGATAACTCCCCTGCAACCCATTGGGAGAAGCAACCTGAAGAGAGCGTGGGAGCACGGGGGCGTGGGGGCCTTGATTCTCATCGAGATAGGCAAGCCCTCCAGGTCGCATTGAATCGGGGTTAGCCCCGAACTCAGGACGCGACCGCCTCCGAGATCACAACCTGCTCCTCAGAGGTGCGTAGATTCCTCTTGAAAGATCAGCATCCGAGGTGCCGTCCCCTCACTCTCTCGTCTCCACGCTCTCTCCCCCCATTCCCAAATGCGCCAATACCTCGACTACCTCCAGGACCTCCTCGACCACGGCACCCGGCACGAGGACCGCACGGGCACGGGCACGATCCGCGTCTTCGGCCGCCAGCTACGGTTTGACCTGACGGAAGGATTTCCGCTGCTCACGACAAAGCGGGTGTGGATGCGAGGCGTGACGGAGGAGTTGCTCTGGTTTCTGCGTGGGGAGACCAACATCCAGTCGCTCGTGCAGGCCGGCGTGTCCATCTGGACGGACTGGCCGCTGAAGCGGTACCGCCAGGAAACCGGCGACGACATTCCCCAGGAGACCTTCGAGGAGCGGATTGCGGAGGACGATGCGTTTGCCGAGCGGTGGGGCGACCTCGGGCCCGTCTACGGCAAGCA
>CAZBIB010000278.1:0-3662 GCA_964491575.1 uncultured Salinivenus sp.
GTGTCGCCAGGATCGAGCGTGTTGCCCGTCCCCGTGTAGTCCATGTAGTAGCGCTCGTCGTCGGGGTTGGGCTTGTAGTAGGTGCGATTGTCGACGCCGCGCCACGAGAGCGTGGGGCCCATCTGATTTCCCTCGCAGGTGTGGTTGTACACCACGTCGATGATGACCTCGAGCCCGGCGTTGTGAAGGGCGCGCACCATCATTTTGAACTCGCGCACGGCGCTCCCCGGCCCATTCGCGGCGTACTCGGGCTCCGGGGCAAAATAGGAGAGCGTGTTGTAGCCCCAGTACTCCCGAAGGCCCTTCTCCAGCAGCTCTCGGCGGTGTAGTTTGGCGTGCACAGGGAGGAGCTGTACCGTAGTAATCCCGAGATCCTTCAGGTGCTCGATCACAGGTTCGGAGGCGAGTCCCAGGTACGTCCCTTGCAGCGACTCGGGCACTTCCGGATGCTGCTTGGTCATCCCCTTCACGTGCGTCTCGTAGATGATGGTATCCTCCCACGAAATCTCGGGCGACTGGTCGTTGCCCCAGGCAAAGGTTTCCTCCACCACCGCCCCAAGGGGGGCGTAGGGCGCACTGTCTCGGGAATCGAACGAGAGGTCCTTCTCCTCCTTGTCTTCGATGTTGTATCCGAAGAGGCTGTCGTCCCAGCGTAAGGGACGCCCAATGGCCTTCGCGTAGGGATCCAGGAGCACCTTGTTGGGATTGAACCGATGTCCATTTTCCGGATCGTAGGGGCCGTAGATGCGGTAGCCGTAGAGCTGGCCGGGGCGCAGGTTCGTCACGTAGCCGTGCCAGATGGGCCCCGTTTTCTCTGGAAGATCGAAGGTAACCGCCGGTGCCTCGTCCTCGGCGTCGTCAAATAGCACCAGCTCCACGCGGTCAGCGTGGGCGCTGTGCAGGGCAAAGTTCACACCGATGCCGTCCCACTGGGCCCCCCGCGGGTACGGCTTGCCCCGCCGGATGTGGAGGCCTTTCTGAACGGTGGACTCCGTTCCGGAGGATGAGGATTGAGATGTGTCCATAGATCAAGAATACAGCTCGAAAGAGATGCGAGAGGACACGGCCATTCTCTATCAACAGGGAGCAAGAATTAGGCCGCGGATCGGAAGAAATGAAATGGACTCGCCCAAGGCACAGTTGCATTGGGATTTTCGCCCCCTAATGCGTAGCGTGTAAGGTGACGCTTGGTTTTCGTTCGCTTCTCCCCCCACTTCCGCATGTCCGCTGCCAAGTCTCCCTCCTCGCCCTCTGGGACCCGCACGTCCACGATGCCGAAATCGTGGTCCCGTGTCGTCATTGCTTCCGTGTCTCCCACTGTCGACGGTGGAGAGTGGCCCATTAAGCGGGCCGTCGGCGAGCGGGTGGCGGTGACTGCCGGCGTCATCGTGGACAGCCACGAGGCCCTCTCCGCGGAGCTCGTCTACCGCCACAAGGACGACGACACGGAGCACGTCACGCGGATGTCCCCCACCGAGAACGACGAGTACACGGGAAGCTTCCAGGTATCGGAGGTGGGGCGCTACCTCTACCGGGTGCGGGCCTGGATCAACCGCTTTGCCACGTGGCAGGACCAGTTCCGGCGCCGGGTGGAGGGGGGCGAGTCGCAGACCGAGATTGAGAGTGAGCTCACGGCCGGCGTATCGCTCCTCGAAGCAGCCGCCGAGAATGCCCCTGACGACGACCGGGAGCTGCTGGAGGCCCACATCGAAGCCTTTGAAAACAACAACGAGCAGGCCGCCCTTGGCGACGAGATTGCAGAGCTGGTGCGGCGCCACGCCCCCCACGAGCAGCAGACGACGAGCGCCACCTATGAGGTACTCGTGGACCCGAAGCGGGTCCGCAGCGGCGCGTGGTACGAATTCTTCCCTCGCTCCGCCCGGGACGACGGCCAGCACGCCACCCTCGACGACGCCGCCGAGCGGCTGCCGCGCATTCAGGAGATGGGGTTCGACATTGTCTACCTCCCGCCGGTCCATCCCATCGGCAAAACCAACCGCAAAGGCAAGGACAACGCCCCCGAGGCCGGGCCGGACGACCCGGGGAGCCCGTGGGCCATCGGCGGCTTCCTGGAGGATGGGTCGAAGGGCGGGCACAAGAGCGTGCATCCCGAACTGGGCGGCATCGAGGCGTTCGATCGGTTTGTGGAACGGGCCAACGAATTGGGGCTCGACGTGGCCATCGACATCGCATTCCAGACCTCCCCCGACCACCCCTACATCGAGGAGCATCCCGAGTGGTTCTATCACCGCCCGGACGGCTCCATCCGCTACGCCGAAAATCCGCCGAAGAAGTACCAGGACGTTCATCCCATCAACTTCGAAACTGAGGAGTGGCCGGCCCTCTGGCAGGAGCTGAAGAGCGTCTTCGAGCACTGGATCGACCACGGCGTCACCACCTTCCGCGTCGATAATCCCCATACCAAGCCGTTCGCCTTCTGGCAGTGGTGCCTGCGCGAGCTGCGCAAGGAGACGCCCGAGTTGATCGTCCTCTCGGAGGCCTTCACGCGGCCTAAGACGATGTACCACCTCGCCAAGCTTGGCTTCAACAACTCGTACACCTACTTCACCTGGCGCAACACGCCCGAGGAGTTGGAGGCGTACGCCGAGGAGCTCTTCCACACCGACGTCGTCGAGTATTTCCGGCCCAACTTCTGGCCCAACACGCCGGACATTCTGCACGACGAACTCGTCCACGGCGGCCGGCCAGCCCACAAGAGCCGGTTCGTACTCGCGGCCACCCTGTCGAGCGCCTACGGCGTCTACGGCCCGCCCTTCGAGCACGTCGACAACCGGCAGCGCGAAACCAAGGAGGAGTACGCCCACAATGAAAAGTACGAGATCCGCACCTGGGACTGGAACGATCCCACCTCACTTCAGCCGTTTATGACTCGAGTGAACCGCATCCGCAAAGAAAACCCCGCGCTGCAGCAGATGCGGTCGATTCGGTTCCTGGACACGAAGCACCCGGACCTGATCGCGTACAGCAAGTCGACTCCCAACAACCTGATCGTCGTGGTGGTAAGTCTCGACCCGCACAACGCGTGCGAAGGCCAGCTCGTGCTCCCGAACGAGGCCCTCGGCCTCCCCGCCCACGACGGCTTCGGGGTCCACGACCTGCTCAACGACGCCCGCTACACCTGGCGCGGCATGCACCATTACCTGAAGCTCACGCCCGACACGCCGGCCCACATCTTCCGCATCGAACGCGCTCCCACCAAGGAACAGTCCCACCCCACCTACGACCAGATCGTCCACGCCTGACACGTGTGGAAGGATGGATGGGTGGACGTATGGATGCATGATCCCGCGTGCCTCTCCCTCCGAAACAGCACTCCGCTCACACTCACCCTCCTCCAAACTTCCATCCCTCCAAACCTCCATACCGTTAACGCTGCATGCCCGACGACTTCCTCACTGATCCCCGCTGGTACCAAGACGCCGTCATCTACGAGCTGCACGTGCGCAGCTTCTACGACTCAAATAACGACGGCTACGGGGACTTTCAGGGCCTCCGCGAGAAGCTCCCGTACCTGGAATCGCTGGGCGTGAACACCCTCTGGCTGCTCCCCTTCCTGGAGAGCCCGCTCAAGGACGATGGCTACGACACCGCCGACTACTTCAAGGTCTTGCCCATCCACGGCGACCTCGATGACTTTCAGG
>CAZBIB010000279.1:0-3654 GCA_964491575.1 uncultured Salinivenus sp.
ACGAGCCGACCTTCACCCAGCCGCTGCTCTACGAAAAGATCGAAGAGAAGCGGTCCCCCCGGAAGCTCTACACCGAGATGCTCCTGCGCCGCGGCGACATCGAGCCGGACGAGGCCGAGCAGATGCTCGATGACTACCGGAGTCGCCTTCAGGAGGCCTTCGACCGCACGAAGGATCTGGAAGAGAAAGACGCCGAAGAGGCCCTCCAGAAGCGCGTGAAACGCAAAGGGCCCACACGGCTCCCCACGGTCGACACGACTGCCGAGCGCGAGCATCTGGAACGGGTCGTGGAGGTGCTCACGAACTTCCCTGACGACTTCAACGTCCACCGCAAGCTGAAGCGGCTCTTCGGCAAGCGCGACGAGCTGTTCTACGAGCAGGAGCGCATCGACTGGGCTTTTGCCGAGGCGCTCGCGTTCGGGTCCTTGTTACAGGAGGGCTCCCGCGTCCGCCTCAGCGGGCAGGACACGCGTCGCGCCACCTTTAGCCAGCGCCACGCCGTCCTCATCGACCAGGAGACCGGTGAGGAATACACACCACTTAACCATCTGAGCGACGATCAGGCGCGGCTCCTGATTTATGACAGCCTGCTGTCGGAGTACGCTGTCTGCGGCTTCGAGTACGGCTACTCGGTCATGGATGCCCAGGCCCTCACCTGCTGGGAGGCCCAGTTCGGCGACTTTGCGAACGGAGCGCAGATCGTGTGGGACCAGTTCGTGAGCGCCGCCGAGGAGAAATGGGGACAGACCTCCAGCCTCGTGGCCCTGCTGCCGCACGCCTACGAGGGCCAAGGGCCGGAGCACTCGTCGGCCCGCCTGGAACGGTTCCTCCAGCTCTGCGCCGAGCAGAACATCATCGTCGCCAACTTCTCCACCCCGGCCAACTACTTCCATGCTCTGCGCCGGCAGGTGAAGCGCGACGTCAAGAAGCCGCTCATCATCATGACGCCCAAGAGCTTGCTGCGGCATCCCAAGTGCGTATCCACACCCGACGACCTGACGGACGGGGGGGTGGAGGAAGTCCTTCCGGCCGAGACGGACCCGGCCGACACCACGCGGCACATCCTCTGCAGCGGCAAGGTGTACTACGACCTCGTCAAAGCGCTGGAGGAGGACGACCGGCGCGACGAGATTGCGATCACGCGCCTGGAGCAGTTCTACCCATTCCCGAAGAAGGAACTTCAGGAAGAACTAGAGCGGTACGCCGACACTGACGAAACGGTGTGGGTGCAGGAAGAGCCGAAGAACATGGGCGCCTGGTCGTTCGTGCGGCCCCGCCTCGACGACCTGCTGGAAGAGGTCCACGGCCCGTGTGAGCAGCGTATTCAGTACGTGGGCCGGCCCGCCAGCGCCAGTCCGGCGACCGGCTCGGCCAAGGTGCACGACCGCGAGCAGGAGCAGCTCGTGAACGAAGCGATCGACATTTAGGCCTTCGCAGCATTTCCTCCCTCAAAAGCCCCGCCTGTGCACGGTGGGGCTTTTGTTTTGCGGGGGACCATAGAATTTGCGGGGGGCCATAGAAAAGGGACGGACCCGTGCAGGCCCGTCCCGAACTGGGGGCCGAACGCGTTTTGCAACCGTTCGGCGTCAAAATAGAAGACTGTCTACAAACGCTTCCGGTTGTCCCCTCGCTTTCGTTCGCGGTGGCGCCGTCGACGCGACCGCTTCTCTTCGAGCCGCTTCTCCTCCGAGGGCTTCATGTACGTCATGTTCTGCCGGTACTCCTGCAGCACACGACTCCGGTTCACCTGACGCCGGAAGCGCTTGAGTGCACGATCAATGTCTTCGTTGTTTCGGACTTTAACACCAACAGCCAAGGTAGATCCCTCCGTAGGGAGTTTGGTTTTGAAAGAGTGCGTGGGTAGTGGCTAGAAATCTGGAAAATGGAAACGCAAGGCCGAAAGGCATGTTTCTCCCTGCGGTGCATCCTCCTCCCGCCTGATGGTTCATTCTTATGCAGCTTCCCTCCTCCCTCGTACTGGCAACGGGCAACGCCGGAAAAGTCGACGAGCTTCGGGCTCTGCTCGCCGACCTCCCCCTCACGCTCATTCCGGCCAGCGACCTTGAATCCCCTCCGACGGTGACCGAGGACGCCGACACCCTTGCCGGCAACGCCCGGAAAAAAGCCCGAGCGTTCTACGAACGCACCGGACAGCCCACCCTCGCGGACGACACTGGTCTGGAGGTGACGGCGCTCGACGGCGGCCCGGGAGTCCACACCGCCCGCTTTGCCGGCCCCGACGCCACGCCCGACGACAATAAACGAAAACTTCTGGAGGTGATGGCGGAGGTGAAGGATCGCCGCGCCCGCTTCCGCACGGTCGCGGCCCTCATTGACCAGGACGGAGTTGCCCACCCCTTCGAGGGCGTGTGCCCCGGCATCATCACCACCACGCCGCGTGGTGACGGCGGCTTCGGCTACGATCCTCTCTTCCAACCCGATGGGTACGACCAGACGTTCGCCGAGATGCCCCCGGAGGCCAAGAACGAAATCAGTCATCGCCGAAAGGCCCTAGATGCTGTCCGCCAGTTCCTTACCACTTTCGAATGACAAGTGGCAAATTATGAATCCAGACGTTCGCCTTGCCACTTCCCACCCACATACTCTAAATTCGCAATTCGTAACTCGACAGTGCCATGGTAGCTCTCGTTCAGCGCGTCTCCGAGGCCGCCGTTGACATTGACGGCGAGACCGTCGGCGCCATCGATCAAGGCCTTCTCATCCTGCTCGGCGTCCACGAGGACGACACCGAAGCCGAAAGTGCGTGGTGTGCCGAAAAGTGCGCGAACCTCCGTGTTTTCCCCGACGCCGACGGCAAGATGGACGAGTCGCTGCTGGACGTGAACGGCGACGCCCTGGTGGTTCCGCAGTTCACGCTCTACGGCGATACGAGCACGGGCAATCGCCCCTCGTTCACAGAGGCCGCTCCGCCTAACCAGGCCGATCGCCTCTACGAGCACTTCGTCCGCAAATTGGAGGGGCATCTGGAACGCGAGGTGCCCACGGGCCAGTTCGGCGCCCTGATGGACGTTCGCCTCACGAACGACGGGCCCGTGACGCTGTGGGTGGAGCGCCGGTCGGACGAGTAGCGCGAGGTACGAAAGGGTGGACGGACGGAGGACGCGTCGCTCCCCACCTCTACCTTCCAAACTTTCATCGCTCTTGTGTAGAACGACGCAGAGGTGAATGTCCCGCTTTCCTTAAAATCCCGAGCCCTATTTCTTCCAGTATTCCGGCTCCATGTGGGTGTAGGGGCACATGGCGATGCGGCCCTACGTCTACGTAGATGCCGTTTTCGACAGCGGTACCACGCATGCAGGATACTACAGAAGGGCGACTTCCATACCTACCCGAGAGGCGGGTTCTTCGTCTGGAGACTGGCGGGGAGGTCTGACGTGCCGGTGAGGTAGCGATCAATTTGGCGGGCCGCGTCGCGCCCCTCGCCGATGGCCCATACCACGAGCGACGCCCCCATCCGCGCATCGCCCGCGGCAAAAATTCCGTCCACATCGGTCATGAGGCGGTCGTCCGTGGCAAACGTGCCGTCGTCGGCCCGCTCGACCCCGAGGGACGCGAAGGGATTGCTCTCCGGCCCCGTGAAGCCAATCGCCACGAGCACGAGATCGGCCGGAACGCGGAGGTCCGAATCGAGCA
>CAZBIB010000280.1:0-3627 GCA_964491575.1 uncultured Salinivenus sp.
GGGCCGCGGCCGTCCACTTTACCACCGACGCGGAGCGGGAGGAGGCGGACCGGCTGTCCATTGACTTCGACGAGCGGAGCGCCGTGGTCCCGCCGCCGTGGCGGGGCGAGACCACCACCCCAGATCCGGGCGACAGGGCGGACCGGCCCACGGTCCTGTTCATGTCGCGCCTGCATCCGAAGAAGAACGTGCAGGGCTTGCTCCGGGCGTGGGCGCAGGTCGTGGCCCAGCGCCCCGACGCGCAACTCTGGGTGGCGGGCGACGGGACGGAGGCATACGTGCAGTCGCTCCGCGAGACCGTTGCGACGCACGGCCTCGGCGATGCGGTGTCGTTTCTGGGGTTCGTGTCGGGCGACGAGAAGCGGCGGGTGCTCCGGGAGGCGTGGGCCTTCGCGCTGCCGTCGCACCAGGAAAACTTCGGCGTGGCCGTGCTGGAGGCCGTGGCGGCGGGGCTTCCCGTCGTGATCTCCGGCGAGGTGCAGCTGCGGTCCTTCGTGGAGTCGAACGACCTGGGCGTGGTCGTGGACCGGACCGACCCGGCGGCCCTTGCGGCGGGGCTGCAGGCCGTCCTCGCCGACGACGCCGGGCGGCGGCGCGTGGCCGAGCAGGGCCCGGCGGCCGTTCGGGACACCTTCTCCGTGGAGCGGGTGGGGCGGGAGCTGCGGGGGGTGTACGAAGCGGCCGTTGCTGCTCAATCGTGACGAACCCAATTTGCTGGGTACAAATGTATTGTCTCAATGCATGTCCCGACTACTGTCGGGGACGGCGGACGACGGTCACCCCTAGGAGTACTCGGTCGTGATGCTCCCAGCGCGGTGGACCGCCGATGAACGCCGAGAACCGGCCGGCCGCGGTCTCGGGCCGTACGTCATCCCGGACGGAAGGTGCAAAGCGCCCAAATCCACTTTATTGTCATCCCGGACGAAACGAGCGCAGCGACTGAAGATCCGGGATCTATCGGGCGGTAGAGGGAGGCAGAGCGCTTGTCGCCTGCAGCGATCGACAGGAGCAACGGATCCACGCCCCGCCTTTCCCGGGCACGCGGATGGATCCCGGCTCGGGGGCCGGGATGACAGAGCCCAACAGGTCATCCCGGAGGGGTAGAGCAAAGCGACCGAATCCACTTCACTGTCATCCCGGTCGGAGTGAGCTTGCGAACGGAGATCCGGGATCTATCTGGGGGTAGAGGGAGGCACAGCATTCGTCGCCTGCACCCATCGATGGGGGCAACTGATCCGCGCCCCGCCTTTCCCAGGCACATGGATGGATCCCGGCTCAGAGGACCGAAGGAGCACCGCCCTCCCGAGGCGCTTCCGACAGGTTCAAAGAGATTCACCCCTGCGAGCACTTCCTCCGCCGATGAACATCGGCGTCAGGGCACCTCACTTCGTTCGGAATGACCCTTGATCATGCAGTAGGGAGCAATGGGCAGAGAGGCGTGTTGTAGGAACACACTGGTGCATTTATCTCACCCCGTCGAGACCAATCATGTCGTCGACCATTACGTTCGAAATTCCAAGAGAGGTGCTTCATGCCACTCGGATGACGGAGGACGAATTGCGTCGAGAGCTGGCCCTTCACCTGTTCGACGAGGGCAAACTGTCATTCGGCAAAGCCCGAGAACTGGCCGGGATGTCCGTCTGGGACTTCCAACAGCTCCTGGGGCACCGCGGCGTTGCAGTCCACTATGACGTAGAGGCGTACGAGCAGGACCGACGGACGCTTAAGCGGCTGGGGCGGATATGACGGTGATCAGTGACGCCTCGCCCCTCGTGAGTTTGGCTCGGATCGAGGCCCTTGAGCTTCTCCCTACAATCTACGGCACGGTCACGCTTCCGGACGCGGTGTGGAACGAGGTTGTCGCGGACGCTGAGGGTCAGCCTGGGGCAGAAGCGATCCGGAACGCATCGTGGATCGAGACGCAAGTCGTTTCGAACCAGGACCTCGCGCAAGCCCTCCGACAGGATTTGGATGGTGGCGAGGCGGAGGCGATCGCACTGGCCGTGGAAGCCGATTCGCCGCTGCTGATCATGGATGAACAGCATGGACGGGCACGGGCCGATCACTTCGAAATCCCGTGCATTGGCGTCATCGGCGTGTTCATTGAGGCCAAGGACAACGGTCACATTCAGGTGGTCCGCCCGTATCTGGATGCGCTCCGAGAGGGAGCTGGGTTTCACATCGGCGACCAGCTCTACCGTCGCGTGTTGCGCGACGAAGGAGAGCTCTGACGAAGAACCTCCCAGACAGTCCCTAAGCGCATCGGAGCGTTCCGACGAAGACACAGCCCCACGCCTTGTGACGGCATATCCCATAGATTGAACCGGGTGGTCGCAATGATTGAAGAGCATGATCGGGTCGTATTGACGAAGAGCGTTCCGGAGCAAGACTTACAGGCGGGGGATGTGGGAACGGTCGTACACGTTTATGCAGATGGGGCCGCCTTTGAGGTGGAGTTTTTCCGCCTTGACGGACACACGATCGCCGTCGAGACGGTGTCGGCCTCGGCGGTGCGGCCCGTGGCATCCACGGATGTGACCCACGCTCGCACGAGAGAGTAGGATGTCTCGACGACCCCGACAGCACGAAGGGGACGCCGTCGTCGGAGTGATCGCGGGACGGCGCCGTTTTTCTCAGGGGAGAGCGTACATCCTTCTTCCCGCGTTCATACGTGTCCTCTTTCTCCTCACAGTGCCCACGTAGCGCCATGGACGCACAAAACTTAAGCGACGAGGAGTTTGCCCGGCGAGGGAACGAGATCTTTGAGGAGCAGGTGTTGCCACAGATCGACGATCCGGAGGCAAAGGCCCGTCACTTTGTCGTTATTGACATTGAGACTGGGGAGTATGAAGTGAGCGAACACCCGATTCGGGCAGCGGACGCCACCGAACGCTTGCTGGAGCGCTGTCCCGAGGCGAAGGGGCGGATCTGGATACGGCGCGTCGGCTCCCCGGTGGCGCACCGCATTGGGGGACGCTTTCTGCCCGACGGAACATAGACACCATGAAGATCGGCACCGTTGATTCGAGCGGTGAAGCCCTCGTGCCACTCACCGTGGATGGGCTTGGCTCAGAGGGACAACAGCGTGACCTCACAGCCCTTCTGGACACGGGGTTCAATGGCTTCCTCGCGCTTCCCCCCGCGTTGATCGACGAGTTGGATCTGGAACAGATCAGCCGAGAGCAATACATGACCGCAGGCGGCGCGATGCATTTTACGGGGGTGTACAGAGCGCTCGTCGTCTTCGGGGAACGGCGACGGGTCGTTGATGAGGTCGTTGAAGCCGCTGAGCACCCCGTGGAGTACTTCCTCCTTGCAGTCGGGGCGCCCCTGGTGGGCGTAGGGCTCCTCTGGGCGTCCAAGGTCTGCCTCGGGTACCGTGAAGGTGGAGGCGTCACACTTGAGGAATTTTAAGACGGCGGTGCTGGAGGCCGTCCGGGACGCCTTCTCCGTGGAGCGGGTGGGGAGGCAGCTGCGAGCGTTGTACGAGGCGGCCCGCTCCCCGACCTCTTCGTATGGGAATTGATGCGCCACGGCTGGGAAAAACGCCCCTGTCGCTTGCAGCTCCCGTCAGGAGCAACCGACCTCGCGCTTCGCCTTTATCGACTGAATGGATGGATCCCGGCT
>CAZBIB010000281.1:0-3614 GCA_964491575.1 uncultured Salinivenus sp.
CGGCCACGACGCCCCTGGGCTTTGAGACGTGGCAGGGCATCGTCTTCGGCCAGTATGTCTTCAAGCTCGGCATCGCAGCGCTGGACACCCCGGTCTTCTACGTCGCCACCCACTACCTGACGAACTGGATTCAGGACGATCCGCGGATCATGGAGACGGGTGGAATGGCAGAATAGCGCCGCGCAATCCGATTCTGCAAAGAGCGCGGCCTAGACGGTGTTCTCGACGAGATCGGTCACTTACGCCGCCATCCCCGCTTCCTCCGGCTCCGGCACGTCCACGAACGTAAGCCAGTCGTGCGGGTCGCGGCCCTCCTGCACGACCTCGAAGAAAGCGTCCTGTAGCTCCTTCGTAATCGGACCGCGCCGACCTTCGCCGATCGTGTAGTCGTCGACGGTGCGGATGGGCGTCACCTCGGCGGCCGTCCCAGTGAAGAACAGCTCGTCGGCCGTCAGGAGCGCCTCGCGGGGAATTTTCTTTTCTTCGACCTCGTACCCGCGATCTTCGGCGAGGGCAATCACCGAGGCCCGTGTGATGCCGGGCAGAATGGAGAGCCCGACCGGGGCCGTGTAGAGCGTCCCGTCCTTCACGACGAAAAGGTTCTCGCCGCTGCCCTCGGCCACGTAGCCGTCGGTGCTCAGCATGATGCCCTCCATCTTGCCATTTTTGATGGCGTCCATCTTCACGAGAGAGGCGTTCAGGTAATTGCCCCCCGCCTTGGCCATGGCAGGGTGCGTGTTGGGCGCCATGCGGTTCCAGCTGGCCACCTCCACGTCCACGCCCTTTTCGAGGGCTTCCTCGCCCAGGTACTGCCCCCACTCCCAGACGGCGATGAAGGTCTCCACGGGATTGTCGAGCGGATTGACGCCCATCGGGCCTTCCCCCCGGAGGACGACGGGCCGAATGTAGCACTCGCGCAGGCCGCTGCGCTCGATGGTGTCGACGACGGCCTCGCTCAACTCGTCGAAGTCGTACGGGATCTGCATGCGGTGCACCTTGGCCGAGTCGTACAGGCGCTCCATGTGCTCCTCCAGCCGAAAGACCGCCGATCCCTGTTCGGTCTCGTAGCACCGGATGCCCTCGAAGACGGAGGACCCGTAGTGGATGACGTGAGAGAGAACGTGGACTTGGGCGTCTTCGTGGGCGATGAACTCGCCGTTGTACCAGATGTCGGGCTTCATAGCGAGGTGGAAGGCGAAGGTGGGTGGATTGGGCAACGAACCGGAAGGAAAAACGGCGCCCCGGGGGAAAGGTTCAACCCTTCAGCTCAGGGGTCGGCACATCGGTTCGGAATTGCTCCACCCGCTTGCGGAGACGCGGGGCGCGGCGGCCTCGGGTCGCGGCCATGCGTCCGATGGTCCAGAGAATCTTGGCGGAGGCCTTCACGGTGCCCAAGAGCGTCCCCGTGATCTTGGAAGGCCCGATGCCGCGCCGGTACGACACCGGCACTTCGTCCACGCGGAGCCCGGCCTCCAGGGCCTTGATCTGCATCTCGATGGTCCACCCGAAGGTCTCGTCTTGCATATCGAGGGCCTGCAGAGCATCGAAGCGAATGGCCCGAAACGGCCCGAGATCGGTGTACGCCCCTCTCCAGACGCGCCTCATCAGCGTGCAGGCCAACCGGTTGCCCACCTGCGCCTGCGGCAGGAGCGCACCCGGCTCGGCCTCGCCCCGGATGCGCGACCCCACGACGAAGTCCGCCTCATCGGCGGCGATGGGCTCGACGAGGCGGGGCATCTCGTCCGGGTGATCGCTGTAATCGCCGTCGAGGAAAACGACCACGTCCGGCTGCTTTGACCTGGCGTACTCGATGCCACGCAGACAGGCGGCGCCGTATCCGCGCTGCTCTTCGGCCACGACAGTGGCCCCGGCCGCGCGAGCATTGGCCTCCGTCTCGTCGGTCGAGGCGTTGTTGACGACCACCACCTCGTCGACCAATCCCGAGGGAATGTCGCCAATGACCTGGCCGATGGCGCGGGCCTCGTTGAAGGCGGGGATGATGACGAGGATGTTCACAGATCCAATGTTGGACTCCAGGTGGCATAGTACAAAAGTCGTCGTGGAGTCAGTTCGACTCCAACTCGTCGGGGATCTCCATCAGGTCGTCCGGGATCGTTTCCGGAACGATCCAGAGGTAGGCCGTCTCCGTGCCCGTTTTCCCCTGTCCCAGCTGGACCGTGCGGTCGGGCTTCCAGTCGCCCATCCGGAAATCATGAGAGACGATCCGGTCGCCGGGGTCCAGTTGCCGCAATAGCTTCGGACGCAGTTTGATGTTGACCTCCGGCCAGAGGTAGAGGGCCACCACCGTTGCGTCGTGGACATCAGCGTTGAACAGGTCCCCCTGCCGAAACTCCACGCGATCGGAGACTCCAGCTTCGCGAGCATTCGCACGGGCCTCCGCGACGAGTTCGGGGTCGATTTCGACACCGACCCCTCGCGCTCCAAATTGCTTCGCGGCGGTGATGACGATGCGACCGTCCCCGCTGCCGAGGTCGTAGACGACGTCGTCTTCCGACACATCGGCCACCTTCAGCATTCCCTCCGCGGTCTGCTGAGCGGTGGCCACAAACGGAACGTCTTTGTCGAGCGTGTCGGAGGACGTGGGCGCCAGGACGCCACCCGAAGACTGGGTAGAGTCGGGACTCTGGGCCACCCCGGCCGCTGGAGCAACAAAGGCCAACGCGAGGCCCCCGAAAATGAGGAAGAGAAGGGAGCGAGAAAGACGAGCCATAACGCGTATTGAGTCCGAGAGACGAGCACACTCGAGATTGTAGCACTGCACCGTCTGGGAAGTGATCCCTGCGGCACGGGCACCTCTGCTCCAGGCTCAGGAACTCCGGGCGATCCTCAAAGCGCCTCCGTCAGCGGTACTCTTCCTCCGTCGAGGCGACCTCTTTGATCGTTTCCTCGTCCAATCGCATCGTCGTCCAGTCGTCAAGCGACTCGGCGCCGAGATCCTCGTAAAACTCGATCGCCTCCTCATTCCAATTCAGCACGGCCCAGTCCATGCGACGGCATCCGCGCTCCACCGCGATCTGGGCGAGGCGCTGGAACAGCGCAAAGCCGATACCCTCGCCCCGATACGTGGGCCGCACGAACAGGTCCTCGACGTAGAGCCCGGCGTTGGTGAGGAACGTGGAGTAGTTGTGGAAGAAGAGCGCAAAGCCGACGGCCGTGTCGCGCTCCGTCTCCGCGAGCAGCGCCTCGCAGCCCGTGAGCGCTTCCTCGGACAGATGCTCCTCCAGCAGCTCTACGCTCGGCTCCGCCTCGTCGAGCAGCTTCTCGTAGGCGGCCAGCTCCAGGATCAGGTCCACGAGCGTCTTTGCGTCGTCGGGTGTGGCTTTGCGGATGGACGCTACAGGCACAGCGGCGGGGAAGCCAGATGCAAACGTTGGCGGAACGAGTCTTCTCTGTTCCTGGACGATCACGCCAGGATCTCCCTTTCTCTCTCTCCCTTTCCCAACTACCGATACCGACTCAGCGGATCGTCGTCATCATCATCGTCAAAATCGCCCTCGTCGAAGTCTTCGCCCGGCATCCCGCCGTCGCCGATGGACGAGAGCATCGAGCCCATGATGTCGTCGTAGGTCTGCCCGCCGTCGCCCACTTCCTTG
>CAZBIB010000282.1:0-3574 GCA_964491575.1 uncultured Salinivenus sp.
CGTCGGACTCGTTGAGCGCGTCGACCTTGCGCTGCAGCTTGTAGTAAACGTACGGACCTTTGCGTAGAGAGCGAGGCATGACGTCGGATAAGTTTGAATCCTACAGTGTGGACGGCTTACAGCGGAGTGTCGCCGGCCCTCAAGGGCCGGGCCTTTACTTGCCACCTCCCTTCTTCGACTCCGTGCGCCGCCGGATGATGTATTTGTTCGAGTCCTTGTTGCGCGTCCGCGTCTTGTAGCCCTTCGCCGGCACGCCTTTCCGCGAGCGCGGGTGACCGCCGGATTTGAGCCCTTCGCCGCCCCCCATCGGATGGTCGACCGGGTTCATCGCCACACCTCGGGTGCGAGGACGACGCCCGAGCCATCGATTGCGCCCGGCCTTGCCGAGCGTCACATTCTCGTGCTCCACATTGCTCGTGGTGCCCACGGCGGCGCGGCACCGCGCCGGAACCAGACGCGTCTCGCCGCTGGGCAACTCCAGGGTGGCGTAGTCCCCTTCACGGGCTGTGAGCTGGGCGTGCGTGCCAGCAGCACGGGCCAGTTGCGCGCCCTTTCCGGGCCGCATCTCGATGCAGTGCACTTGCGTTCCAAGGGGAATATTCTGAAGCGGCAGGCAGTTTCCGACCTCCGCCGGGGCCTCCGGTCCGTTCATCACTGTCTGGCCAACTTCCAGACCGTCCGGAGCAATGATGTAGCGCTTCTCCCCGTCGGCATAGGCGAGCAGGGAAATGCGGGCCGACCGGTTCGGGTCGTATTCGATCGTCTTTACGCGTGCCGGAATGCCGTCCTTGTCGCGGCGTTTGAAGTCGATTTTGCGATAGCGGCGCTTGTGTCCCCCGCCGCGGTAGCGCATTGTCATCCGGCCCTGGTTGTTGCGGCCGCCGCTATTGGTGAGCGGCTCCAGTAGGCTGCGCTCCGGGTCGGTCTCGGTTACCTCCTCCTTGTCATTGACCGAGTACTGCCGCTGGCTGTTTGTAGTCGGCTTTCGCTCTTTGATCGGCATGGTGCTGGGTCGTCGGCGGTGTAAAAGGAATGCTGCGATGTTCGTCGCGGACTGGGCTAAATGCCCTCAAAAAAGTCAATCTGTTCGCCCTCTGGATCGAGGGCCACGATGGCTTTCTTGAAACCCGAGGTCCGCCCCTCGATCATGTTGCCCTCCCGAAACTGTCGGCGGCGCTTGCCCGGGACAATCTGGGTGCGCACGTTGTCCACCTCCACGCCCGGATACCGCTCCTCTATGGCCTTCCGAATCTCAATCTTCGTGGCGTCGAGGCCGCAGACGAAGCTGTACTTGCCCTCCTGCATCTGCTGCGTGGTCTTCTCAGTGACGTAAGGACGAATCAGCACGCGGTTGCTCATGGGTCAGCGCTGCTCGTTGGGAATGCAACAGGTCTCGAAAATTCCTCAACACGGCTCAGGCCGCCAAGTCTACTGTCGGGGCCGTCGTGAGAATATTCGTAAGCCAGTCGAGGGCGCCCTCCTGAAGAAGGACCACGTCGGCGTCGAGGATGTCGACAGTGTTGATGCTGTTGACCTCCTGTATGTTCACGTCCGGGAGGTTCTGGGCACTGAGGTAAATCTCTCGCTCTACCTCGGTGGTCGCAAACAAAATGTCCTGCCCGTCTACGTCGAGAAACTCGAAGAGATCGGCCAGCGCCCGGGTGTCCGGTCGGTCCATCGAAAAGTCTTCGAGGACTCGGATGTTGTCGTTGGCCGCCTTGTAGGACAGGGCCGAGCGCCGGGCCAGCTGCTTCTCCTTCTGATTCAGGTCGTGCGTGTAGTCCCGCGGACGCGCGCCGTGCGCACGCCCTCCGCCGCGACGGATCGGCGACTGCGCGTCTCCCACCCGAGCGTTTCCAGTGCCCTTCTGACGATACAGCTTGCGTCCCGACCCGCGCACCTCGCTGCGCTCTTTCGTCTTGTTGGTACCTTGGCGCTGGTGCGCCTGAATCCGCTTCACGTCCAGCCAAATGATGTGATCATTCGGCTCAATGTCGAAGACGGTCGGGTCGAGTTCAGCCGTCTCGCCGGACTCAACCCCGTCTTCCTGGTAAATCGCAACGTCCATGATTCCTTGGCGTCAACAGTGTGCAGTTGTTCGATGCGGTCGGAGCAACTTCTGTCCTCAGTGACCCTCACCGGTCTTCTTGTGCAGCTCCACGTATCCGTTTTTCGGTCCCGGCACGGAGCCTTCGATCAGAATGGCGTTCTGATCCTCCAGGATGCGGACGACGCGGAGGTTCTGAATCGTCGTGCGCTCTCCACCGGTCCGCCCGGCCATTTTCATGCCTTTGAACACGCGCGAGGGATCCGCCGAGGCCCCGATGGAGCCCGGGTGGCGCTCTCGATCGGACTGGCCGTGCGTTTTCATGCCGACCCCGCTGAAGCCGTGCCGCTTCACGACGCCCTGGAAGCCTTTGCCCTTCGAGACGCCGACCACGTCGATGCGCTCTTCTTCCTCGAAGAGGTCTTCTACGCGCACGGCGTCGCCGAGCTCCACGTCCTCGTCGAAGTTACGGAACTCAGACACCACTTTCTTGGGCGGGCATCCCGCCTTCGCAAAGTGTCCCTGCATGGCCTTCGTGGTGTGCTTGTCTTTCTTGTTCTCGAAGCCAAGCTGCACCGCATCGTAGCCGTCGGGGTCCCCCGACTTCACCTGCGTCACGACGTTGGGCCCCGCCTCGACAACCGTGCAGGCCACGTTGTTGCCCTCGTCGTCGAAGACGCTCGTCATTCCAATTTTCTTTCCGATCAATCCGCTACTCATAATTCTGCTCTCCGTGCAATGGTACGTCCATCGTTGGAAAATGTCGCGTCGGCCCTACTCGTCGTTGGGCGCAAGGGTCATTTTCAGATCCCGGTTTTGGCTTCCTCCGGAGAAAAGGGTCCGCAGGAACGTCCGCGAGCCCGACTGCACCGCAAAAATGGCTCGGCTCGCCTCAAATCTGTACGTCCACTGGACCGCGAACTGGCCAAAGCCTGAAGCCATTCGGAGCATATTGTCACCTGGAAGGACGACGATGCCCTCAGCGAGCACTGTGGTCGAGTCCTCTGAAGGGGACCCCGTAATTCTGTACGTCCGATCTCCGTCGCCACCTTGAAAAGTAATCTCTACGCCTTGAGGGTGCCGCTGCTCAAGTTGGTTCGTGTAGTCGATGTCACCCTCAAGGCGTTCCACGATCCACGTTCCAGTAAGGCGTTCGTAAAGGGAGGCCCGCTTGGATCCGGCGCCGTCACAGCCCCCTAGCAGGAGCGCCCCTACACAGAGGAGTAGGCTCCAGACGGCAGGCTCAAACGGGCGGACCGTACTCGGCAGCATCACACCTTAATTTCAACGTCTACACCACTGGGCAGCTCGAGCTGCATGAGCGAGTCCACCGTGTCGCTGCTCGACGAGAGGATATCGATCAGGCGCTTGTGATGGCGCCGCTCAAACTGCTCGCGACTCTTCTTGTCTACGTGCGGCCCACGCAGCACCGTGTAGACTTTCTTCTCAGTCGGCAGCGGCACGGGACCACTCACAACCGCACCTGTCGACTTCACGGTCCGGATAATTTTCTCCGCACTCTTGTCG
>CAZBIB010000283.1:0-1386 GCA_964491575.1 uncultured Salinivenus sp.
ACCTCGGCCGTGCTGCTACTATCGATCGGGGTGACGGGTGCGTCGAGCGGTGTCGGGAGGAGGGCCGTTTGCTGGGGGTTGAAGTCCTCGCTCCGCAGTCGCTTCCACATCTGCTCCGGCTGCTCGACGACCTCAGTCTGCCCCACGAGAAACCCTCGCGGCACCGCATCGGGATTCCGCAACACCAGCACGCCCGACTTCTGACTCCGATAGGCGACCTCGGTGCCGGGCAGTTGTTGCCGCGACACGATGTAGCGCGCGTTCATCAGGTCGAGCGCATTTTCGTTCGGCGAGCCCGTTTGGGTGACCTGGAGAATGTGGTCGAGATAGTCCTGATATCGCTGCAGCTTGGCCCCGTGGTACCCCCCGACAGACTCATAGTAGTAGGAGGGACGAGCCGTGCTCGTGGGATTGCCTTCGGCTAGGGAAAGCACCCGAAATTGCCCCATTCCGCCTGCCTCCTGTTGCTGCTTCCTGAGGAACTGATCGAAGTTGTACGCGGGGATTTCTCGTTCTAAGTCCTGGGTGTTGGCGTAGTCGCCCTCACCTAGATACCGCTTGTCGACGCCCCAGAGGTCCACGGTCACTACGCCCACAATGACGAGCCCGGCCAGCCAGGGCTGAAGCTGTTCTCGCCGGTAGAACACGAGGACGCCGGCCGCCAGCAACAAGAACAGGAGAGTGCGCTGCGCATCGGTCGTAAAGGTGGATCGTCGCTGCTCCTTAAGCTTTTGGATCTGCTGTTGAACCGCCCTTTTGACGCGAGGATCATCCGGGGACACCTTCGGATTCTGCTGCAGAATCGCGCGTGTCATCCGCTGCTCTTCATTCGGGCCCTCAAAATCGAGAAACGTGTTGGGCGCAAGCCACAGCAGGGCCACGAGCCCAAAGACGGCTCCAAACGCCCACAGGATAGACCGTTGGCGCGGATCGGTGCGCTGCTGTCGTCGTTTTCCGCGGGTAGAGTCTCGCCGCAAGGCATAATCGAGTCCAATCCCGGCCAGGACGGCCAAGCCGAGCGCACTAACGCTCAGCCACATCGCCGGCGCACGGAAAGCGTCGAAGAACGGGAAATAATTAAATAGGGGCCAGTTGATCCAAGCAGCGTATTTCCCCAGTGAAAAGAGAATGGTGCCCAACACGCCGGCTCCCAGCCCCCAGACCATCCAGGTTCGCACCCGCCAGAGCGCCAGGCCTGCCAGAGCCACGACGACCCCGCCCACGTAGTGAGGCCCTTCCGTAAAGAGCTTTGGCCCCCAGTATGTCTGTCCGCTCCCCCCAAAGATTTCAGCGACCACAAGCGTCAGGAGCTCCTTCGGCCCCTGGCTCCAGCGCATGGCGTTCTCCCATCCCATGGCTCCGCCTCCGCCCCCTCCGGCAGCTGCC
>CAZBIB010000283.1:1396-3513 GCA_964491575.1 uncultured Salinivenus sp.
GAATTGCTTGTACTGATAAATCGGGAGGTAGGGCTGGGCTACCATGAGGAGGCCTAATCCTGTGCCCAACCCCAGCCACCCTGTCGACCGGCCAAAGTCTGATAGATCGTCTTCTTTCCAGGCCCGCACGAGCTCTACCACCCACCAGATCAGTGCGAGCATCAGCACATTGTAGGTGATCTGCGGGTGCTTGGCCCGAAGCTCGATTGCTAAGATCGCCGCGAACAATAGTCCTCCCAAGAGAGACGGATTGCGCAGCGTGTAGACGAAGGCAAGGAGGACGTACGGAGCATAGGCGAGAGCGACGAACTTTGACCCATGGCCCACCGAGAGGATGATGGGAATGTACGTCGTGAACCCGAAGACAATTCCCGACAGAGTTCCCGAGAGATGATTGCGCGTCAGGTAGAAGACCAGCAGATACACGCCGATCATCATCAACACCAGATGCCCGACCGGCCAAGCAATCTGCCGCACCAGATTGATGACCGTATCGAGCTGGGGCACGGCCTGCTTGTAACTGATCATGTAGGCCGGCATTCCCCCGAAAACATTCGGATTCCAGAGCGCCTGCTCCCCGGTTTCCGTCCGATGCTCGATGAGGACCTCGGCGTTGGCCAGATAGCTGATCTTGTCGGGACCACCAATGCCCTTTCCCTGAAACAGAACAGGGGCGTAAAACGCCATCGCCACTGCCAAGAAAAGCCCGATACACACGCCGTGCCGAGCCAGTGGAGAGAGACGTCCCCAAAACGTGTCGGCATCCCGCGCTCGGGGTGGGGAACTCTGCTGGATGCTCGACATGAGGCGTGTTCTTTTCTTGAAGGAAATGCCGAATGCAAAACTCCCTCCCCGCTCTCACGAGGCGCTCGAAACGGACCCTCCTTTTCCCCTGTTCCAGCGCAGGGTTCCAACAAAATGGCGGCGAAACCCATCCTCTTCCCGTCCCGCTGCTCCCTATCCAATTCCCTCCTGAATCCTCCGAGCTGAATGAACGAACGTTCTGACGCGGAGTCCTCTGCCTCCGAGAACGAGAATCGCGAGGAAGGGCCCGACTACGTCGCCCGCATCCTCAAGGGCTCCAGTTCAGTCTTTACTGGGTCCATGGTCGGGAAGGGGGTCGGGTTCGTCCTTCAGTTGGTCCTCACAAGGGGCCTTGGTCCTGCCCTCTTTGGGATCTACAGCTACGGCCTCACAGTCCTCCGCTTTGCCCAGGAGATCGGAACGCTCGGCCTCCAGAATGGAGTCGTCCGATTTGCGGCTCCACACCATGAGGCGAACGAACCGGAAAAAGTAAAGGGCACGTTCTTAGCCGTTGGCGGACTGGGGCTCGGGGCGGGGTTGGTGCTCGGGGCCGGGCTCTTCGCCGTGTCTCCGTGGCTTGCCGAATGGATCTTCCAAGAGCCGGACTACACCCGGGTCTTCCAGCTCTTTGCCTGTGGCCTGCCTTTTTTCGTGGTCACCTACCTGGCCTCTCGGATGGCGCGGGCCCTCGGCAGAATGCGAGTGGACGTCCTTCTCAGCTCCATCCTGCAACCCGCCATCTTCCTCCTCCTCGTCAGCGGACTCTTCCTCCTCGGACTCGGGTTCACGGCCGCTCTTTACGCCTTTCTCGCCTCCACCGTCCTCGCGGCCGGCACATCCTTCTACGCAATCTACCGCCTCTTCCCCCCTCTCCTCTCGTCTCTCCCCACCGAGGTCGACGTTCGGTCCCTCCTTCGCTTTTCCCTCCCCATCGTGGGCATAAGCCTGGCCGGCACCGGTCTCACCTATACTGACCGGGTCATGCTCGGAATTTTTAGTACCGAAGAGGCAGTGGGCATCTACCAAGCCGCCGCCCTGACGTCGGTACAACTGCGATTTATCCTCTACGCCATCACGTCCACGTTTTCCCCGATCATCTCCGACCTCTACCACAATCATAAGCCCGAGGCCCTCTCGCGGCTCTACGCCGATACGGTCCGGTGGATTATCACTGGCACCTTCCCGGTGGCGATTATTCTCGTCACGTTCGCCCCGGAGATCATGTCCATTTACGGATCGGGCTTCCGCGAGGGAGATGTCGCACTCCGAATTCTCGCTCTGGCCTACTTCATCGTCGCCGGATCGGGCTCGGT
>CAZBIB010000284.1:0-3481 GCA_964491575.1 uncultured Salinivenus sp.
CCGACGGTGCGGGAGGAGGTGGAGCAGGGGCACTACTTCCTGCACGGCTCCATCTGGGACACCATCCCCGCCATCCACCGCGACGTGCAGCAGGCCCTGCGGCGCCACTACGAGGCCACCGCCGAGCTGCCCGCGTTCCTGCAGTACCGTTCCTGGATCGGGAGTGACCGGGACGGCAATCCCAACGTAACGGCCGATGTGACGCGCTGGACCTTTGCCCGCCAGCGGCGCACCACCCTGGAGCACTACATCGAAGAGCTCGATCAGCTCCGCGACGACCTCAGCATCTCCACTCGCCAGCTTACCGTGTCGGAGGCACTGGAGGCGTCTTTGGAGGCAGACGCGGCGGAGATCGACTTGCCCGAGGACGTGCGGCGCCAGTACCAGCGCGAGCCGTATCGCCTCAAGCTGCGCTACGTGGAAGCCCGGCTCCGGAATCAGCTCGATGAGATCGACGAGACCGATGTGGAGAAGATGGCGGGTGGATACACCGCCGACGAACTGCTCGACGACCTCGACTTGATTGCCGAGAGCCTCCATGACCACGGCTTCAAAAATGCGGCACAGAGCGGCCAGCTGCATCGCCTCCGCTCGCTCGTCAAGACGTTCGGCTTTCACCTTGCCGCGCTCGACGTGCGCCAGCACAGCGGCGTCCACGAGGATACGGTGGCCGCGCTCCTGGAGGTCGGCGGGGTAGTGGACGACTACGGTGCCCTGTCGGAAGAGGACAAGCTGGCGGTGCTGTCGGACGAGCTCCAGAACCCGCGCCCGCTGGTGAACCGCTACGCGGATTTGCCCGACGACGCCGCCGAACTGATGGAGGTGTTTGGCGTCATCCGGGCCATGCACGCAGTCGATTCGGCGGCGGTAGGCAGCTACGTGGTGAGCATGACCCACACCGTGAGCGACCTCCTGGAGCCGATGCTGCTGGCCAAGGAGGCGGGGCTGGGCGAAGTGCGGGATGGCGCCTACCGATGCCCGCTCGACGTGGTGCCCCTCTTCGAAACGATCGAGGACCTCGACGTCGCCGACGACCGGATGGAGACCCTCTTCACGCATCCGGTCTACGCCGCCCACCTGGAGGGGCGCGACGGCTTTCAGGAGATCATGCTGGGCTACTCCGACAGCAACAAGGACGGCGGCTACTGGATGGCCAACTGGGCCCTCCACAAGGCCATCCACGCGCTCGGGGTGGTGTGCGACGAGTACGACGTAGACCTGCGCCTTTTCCACGGACGCGGCGGCACCGTGGGCCGGGGCGGCGGCCACACCTCACAGGCCATCCAGGCCCTCCCGCCCGTCGTCCACAACGGCCGCATCCGGATGACCGAGCAGGGCGAGATCATCTCGTTCCGCTACGCGCTGCCCGACATTGCGCGGCGCCACGTGGAGCAGCTCGTGGACGCCACCCTCACGGCCACGGCCAACGCGCAGAACACTCCGTCTGCCGAGAACCCGCTGCTGTCCGACAAGGTGTCGATGGAGGCCGACGTGGTAGATCTCATGGATCAGCTTGCCGAGAGGGGCATGTCGGCCTATCGCGCCTTCATCGACGATCCCGACGGATGGCGCTGGTACACCGCGGCCACGCCCATCGAACACATCAGCCGCCTGCCCATCGCTTCGCGGCCCGTCTCGCGCGCCTCCGAGGGGGAAGAGGTCGAGTTCGAAAACCTGCGCGCCATCCCGTGGGTGTTTTCATGGACGCAGACGCGCTACATCGTGCCCGGCTGGTACGGCACCGGGCGGGCCTTTGCCACGCTCATCGAGGAGGACCCAGATGCTCTCGACACGCTCCGCACCCTGTACCGCGACTGGCCGTTCTTCCAGACGGTGCTCGACAGTGCCCAGCGCGAGATGGCCCGCGCCCGACTCCCCATCGCCGAACGGTACGACGCCCTCGCCGAGGTGGACACCTCCTTCCACGACCCCATCGTGGACGACTACGAGCGGGCCGAGTCCGCCATCCTTAAGATCACCGATCAGGAGGCGCTCTTCGACAGCAATCCGGTGCTTAAGAAGTCCATTGAGCTCCGCAACCCGTACACCGACGTGCTCAACCTCCTTCAGATCGAGCTGCTGAAGCGATACCGTGCCGGCATGGATGACGAGGAGCAGGAGACGCTCCGCGAAGCCATTTTCCTGAGCATCAACGGCGTCGCCGCCGCCATGCAGAGCACGGGTTAGAGAAGGGGGGAAAGGGGGAGTGGGGGAGGAGAAAAGAAGGGGAAGCGTTGGCCTCGTACTCCCCCGCTCCCATGCATCCGCGCCCCTTCCCCCACTCCGCACCCGCTTCGAACGAGGAACAAGCGCGTTTCTCCACGGCTAAAAGCGGCCCGGTTCTCTCGCCCATCGTCCGGCGTGCTATGACCGCTCCCGATCCGTCTTCCGATGCGGGCGTCACCTCCCCCGTCCAGTACGACACAGCAGCGTTTGATCGTGCCCTCCGGCAGCTTCTCGGCGGCGAGGACGAGCCCACCAAGACCCGCATCCTCTTCCACGGCGGCACGCGCGAGGATCGGCAGCGGGCCCTCGCCACGCTCACCCGCCACACCACCGCCAACGTACATCAGTTTCGGACGCCGTCCCTGCTGGACGAGCGGCGCATGCAGACGCAGAATGCCCTGCGCAAGGCCTTCGATCACGCAGCCGAAGAGTCGGCACTGCTCTATTTCGACGCGGCGGACGTGCTCTTCACGCATTCCCACGTCGACACGCCGGATGAGGAGGGGCGCGCTCTCCCCACGACGACCGAGTATTTTTTTGACCGCGTCGTGGCGTACGACGGCGTCGTGGTGCTCGCTCTTCAGAAGACAAGCCACGTCGACTGGGCTGAAGAAAAGGTCCATCTCATCGTTCAGTTTGAGTGAAAGGCATTCCTGTCGGGCTTCGGCTCACCGCAACTCCCGAGGGCCTCAGCCGTAGAGCGGAACGGCGTATTCGGTTTACGGAGCGTCTCCCTCTCAGACCTCTTCCCACCAAACGACCCCTGCGGTTATGCGAAGCAAAGGTGCCATCACCCTCGTTGTCCTCGTGCTCGTTCTCGGTTTTGTAGGATGCGGGGCCACGAGCACATACAACAGCCTCGTCCAGAGCGACGAGCAGGTGCAGCAGGCCTGGGCCGACCTGCAGGCGGCCTACCAGCGACGCGCCGACCTCATTCCGAACCTCGTGGAGACGGTGAAAGGCGCGGCGGACTTCGAACAGGAAACCCTGCAGGCGGTCACAGAGGCCCGGGCAAAGGCGACCTCGATTCAGATCAATCCTGAGGACCTCGACAATCCGCAGCAGCTCCAGCAATTTCAGCAGGCGCAGTCGGCCCTCGGCAAGTCGCTGGGGCGACTGCTCGCAGTGTCCGAGAATTACCCGAAGCTGCAGGCCACGCAGGCGTTCAGCGACCTGCAGGCCCAGCTAGAGGGCACCGAGAACCGCATCACGGTGGCGCGGCGCGACTACAACAATGCCGTGCGCCAGTACAACA
>CAZBIB010000285.1:0-3480 GCA_964491575.1 uncultured Salinivenus sp.
CCACGTTCCGCGGTCTGCCGTCCGCCGTCTCACTGAAGATGACGCATAGGTCTCAACCTGGATTTCCTAACGCTGCACGGGAGCTCGCTCGCCGGCAGCGAAGCGCCCGTGTAGACATTGGCAACGGTGAAAGATACGTTTGCTGTACCGCTTCCGCTGGCACCTCGGTGCCGCTCTTGGATCCTTCTACAAACCCGCCTCCCTATGCTTTCGATTGATGATCTCCTCGTGGCCCGCGACTATTCATCGGTGTCCGACCGGGCCGTCCGCTACGCCCTCGATGTCGCTGCCCGCACCGGAGCCACCCTGCACGTCTTGTACGCTGACGTCCTGCACGAAGCCGACTCCGACGGCGACAAGGATCGCTCCCCGGCCGATGACCTCGCCACGTTTCGAGAGGAGTTGAAGGAAGTGGGGACGGTTTCGGCCGAGGCCCTCGATGCGGTGGCTGTTAAGGAGGAGGTGCGTCGCGACGTGTCGGCCGCTCCCGCGATTCTGAGTTATGCGTCGGAGGCCGACGTCGACCTGATTACGCTCGGCACGCATGGGCGTCGAGGCCCGAGCCGCATCCTGATCGACAGCGTCGCCGAAGAGGTGGTGCGCCGCGCGGATCGGCCGGTGTTCACCGTGCGGGGAGGCGAAGAGAATCGCCCCATCCGGTCGCCGGAGGCCATCGAGCGGATCCTCGTTCCCGTCGACTTTTCCGACTTTTCTCGCGAGGCCCTGCGGGCTGCCAAGGAATGGGCTGCTCTCTACGACGCCACGATCGATGCCCTTCATGTGATTGCGGAGACCCTCCATCCGGCCTTCTACGTCGGCGGAATTGAGTCCGTCTACGACATGCACCCTGACATCGAGCAGACGACGCAAGGCCGGCTCGACACCTTTGTGGCGGAGACTGGTGGACCGGAGACAGAGGTGCGGTCCCACGTGACGCTTGGAAATGCGGCTCGGGACATCGTGGAGTTCGTTGACGAGAACGAGATTGACCTCGTGACGATGTCGACCCACGGTCACACCGGCCTGGACCGCTTTCTGCTCGGAAGTGTGGCCGAAAAAATCGTCCGGCACGTACGGTGTCCGGTACTTACGATGAAGGCCTTCGGCCGCTCCGTTGTGACTGCGGAGGCTGGTGCCGAGGACCGCGCAGAGGGCTGAGTAGCACGGGTGCATCCGTCTCCGTTCCTTTTGCCCCAGTCATGTCATGATTTACGTTGACCGGATTCTCTTTCCCACCGATGGATCCGAGTGTGCCGAGCACGCCCGTCGCCACGCAATGCATCTTGCCGACCACTTCGACGCGACCCTTCACGTGATTCATGTGGAGGAGAGGGACGTGGAACTCACCGATGTGGTCGGAATCAACGAGGCCGATCTTCTGGCGGACCTGCATAGCATGAGTGGCGAAGCACCGTCGCCCCTTGCCGAGGCCCGCGTGCAGGAACGAACTGTGGCGTATCCAACCGTCGCACGGGGCATTCTCACCTACGCCGTCGAGCACGACGTGGACCTTGTGGTGCTGGGCACGCACGGTCGCCGTGGCGTGCGCCGGCTCCTGTTGGGGAGTGTTGCAGAAGAAGTGGTGCGGAACGCCCCGTGTCCCGTCATCACCGTGGGACGCGGCGCCGTGGCGCCCGAGGCCATGGAGGGCGGAACCATGCTTGTGCCGGTGGACTTTTCCGAGCACCGAACTCGCCTTCTGGCCCATGCCCGCGAGATCGCTCCGGTGTACGGCATGGACGTGACGATCCTTCACGTCGTGGAGGTGGCGGGGATCCCCGACGCGTACGGAGGGTACTCGTCGCTTCCAGATCCCGGAAAGCTGGCAGAACGAGCTGAGAAGGCTCTTGCGGAGGACGTGGAATCAATGCGAGCGGTGGGGGTCGATGTCTCGATTGAGGTGCGATCCGGTCATCCAGCGGACCAAGTCCTCACCGTTGCGGAGGAGACCGGGGCTGCCTTCATCACGATTGCCACGCACGGTCGGACAGGTATGGAGCGGATGCTCACGGGCAGCGTAGCGGAGGCGGTCATTCGCCAGGCTCCCTGCCCTGTTTGCACGGTGAAGTCCTTCGGCTGGTCTCTGATCGAGGTGGATGAGGTCGCGGAAGAGGTCTCGGGATAACTTCCGTGAGCTTCGGGGATATGCAACGACCGCGGACCGCCATTTGCTAATCGCGGTCTGCGATCTATCCTGACGACGACGCCAACTGCATCTCTTTCAAACGGCTTCCTCGCAGCGACGTATGCCTGCCCTAGCCTCCCAAGACGATCTCGTGCTCCTGTGGAGCGGGGGCAAGGACGCCACCCTCGCCCTCGACGTGCTCCACAGCCAGTCGCCCCGGCGGATTGGGGCACTGCTCACGACCGTCGTAGAGGACACGGAGCGGGTCACGATGCACGGCACCCCCCTGCAACTCATCGAGCAGCAGGCCGACGCCCTCGGCCTTCCACTCCACGTGATGCGGGTGCCCACCACCATGCCTCCCAATGATGTGTACGAGGCCCGGCTTGAGGCCGCCCTGACGCCGTTGCTGGAGGAGGGCTTCTCGACGGTGGTGGCGGGCGACCTCTTTCTCGAAGATGTGCGGAACTACCGCCAAGAGCAGATCGAAGCCCTTGGCGCAAGGGCGCTCTTTCCGCTCTGGCAGCGCGACACGACGTGGCTGGCCCACCGGTTCCTGGAGCGCGGCTACCGCGCGGTGGTCACCGCTGTCGACACGACCCAACTCGATGCCTCATTTGTCGGGCGGGCCTACGACGAGGCCTTTCTTGACGACGTGCCCGAGGCGGTCGATCCCTGCGGCGAACACGGAGCCTTCCACACGTTCGTGACTGACGGACCTCCATTTCGCCGGTCCATTTCTGTGGCGGTGGAGGAGGGTGGAGAGCGTATGCACACCGTTCGGCTCACGCCCGCTGATACGGGATCTGATTCATAATGTCGGGGTGCCCGATCGCGAAAATCCTCCAATTTCGCCGTAGTAGAGGCGTTCCGCCGGGACGCCTCTACCTATGGTTTTGGCCTGTCATTCCGACATAAATAGACGGATTCCGTCCAAAGAAAAAACCCCTCCGCTCGGCTCAGCCGAACGGAGGGGAGAAAGGGGAAGCAAACGGCATTAGACGTTAGTCTTCCTCGGCCGCTGCGGAGGCTTCCTCAGAACCATTCTCATCGGTCGAGGCTCCGCCCGCCACTTCCTCGGGGGAGGCCTCGGGCTCGCCGTTCGGAGAGCCGTCCGTCTCGGCCGTCGGCTTCTCGGTGGGCGCCTCGCCCTTCTCCACCTCGAAGGAGAGCTCCTCGGACTCTCCGTCGTGGGTGATGAGCACCGTGTCGCCCTCCGTGATCTCGTCGTGGAGAATGTCCTCGGCCATCGGGTCCTCCACATACTTCTGCAGGGCGCGGCGGAGCGGCCGGGCGCCGTATTTCTGGTCGAAGCCCTTGTCCGTCAAGAATTCCTTGGCGGCCTCGTCGAACTC
>CAZBIB010000286.1:0-3473 GCA_964491575.1 uncultured Salinivenus sp.
AGCTGGCCGAGGCCGACCTGCGGCTCCGGGGACAGGGCGACCTGTTCGGGACCGCTCAGCACGGCCTGCCGCCGCTCAGGTTTGCCGACCTGGAGCGGGACACGAAGCTCCTGGAGCACGCGCGGCGGCGGGCCCGGGAGATCGTCGAGGAGGATCCCGAGCTGTCCCGGCCCGGCCACCGTACCTTTGCGAAAGTCCTGGCCGAGCGCTACGGCGACGCCGAAACGCTGTACGACGTGGGGTGAGGGTCGGGCGACAGGGCGTCAGGCCCGGAGGGCGTGGATTGGGAGGCGGCGGAAGGGGGATCGGGGGCACGAGCCGAATGGTGATTGTTGCGACACCGATTTCGTATATTTGTCTGGCGCTGATATCTTGTCGACGTGAAGCGCCGTGCATTTCTGATCTGAATGGCGAGAGATGCCACCGACGGAGGGGGTTAGGGGGATCGTATGGATGTGCCGCAACAGCAGGATGAGAGCAGGAGCTCGGCCGTCGATGCGGTGCTGGAAAGGAACCGCAAGTACGCCGAAGGATTCACCCAGGCTGGTCTGCCAGGAAGGCCTCCGACCCTGAGGCTCGCTGTACTCGCGTGCCTGGACTGCCGGCTACACGTGCCGGAGTTCCTGGGCCTGGAGTTGGGAGACGCCCATATCCTTCGGAATGCCGGGGGGATCGTGACGGAGGATGTGCTGCGGTCGCTGATCATCTCCTACCACATCGGAGGGACGCGCGAACTCGTGATCATCAACAACACGAAGTGCGGCATGCTGACCTTCGAGGATGACGACCTGGCGTCGCGATTACGGAGCGAGACGGGAAAGGTGCCCATCATCCCCGCTCGCTTCCTCGCCTTCACTGATCTCGAAGCGAACGTGCGGGAGCAGATCCGCAAGGTGAGATCGCACCCGTGGATACCCGAGAGCCTGGGAGTCCGTGGCTTCATCTATGACGTCGATACCGGCCGACTGGCGGAGGTAGCGTCCTGATGCGTGACGAGGTGATGGTGGCGAACGCCAGCACGCAGTGGACTACGCTGCGCGCCGACGCTGATACCGAGGGTTTCAGGAATCGGCGCTGCGGGTGAGGACGGTTTCAGGCCGGAGGGTCGGCACCTCGAGTAACTAGCCGGGTTTCCGGCTCCGGCCGCCTGACGGCGCCCTGCGGGCGCCTGCGCAGCGACTCTCGTGACGTCACACCTCGGGCGGGGCACGCATCGCGCCGCATTCCGGCTTCGCAACCCGACCGGACGTCATCTGCAATCGCTCGAGGCAAGGTGAGACGATGAAATTGCGGGATTATTTGATCCTTTGTGCAGTCCTGGCCTCGTTCTGGACACTCTTCCCCACCTCGGCGTGGGCCCAGTCGACCACGGTGGCGATCCGGGGCGTCACGATCGTCGACGTGACCAACGGGACGCTCCAGCCCGGGCAGACGGTACTCGTCGAGGGAAACCGGATCGGCACGGCAGGCAACTCGAGCGAGGTCGATGTGCCGCCGGACGCGACGGTCGTGGCGGGGGAGGGAGCGTACCTCGTCCCCGGTCTATGGGACACGCACGTCCATTCGGTGTGGGCTCCAGGGGCGGATGCAGGCATCGGTTCGCTCCCCGGAGAGGACTGGCAATTTCCCCTGTTCCTGGCACACGGCATCACCGGTGTCCGGAACATGAATGACGCAACGGCGGATGTGACGCTCGGACTGACCAACGAGGTCAAGCGTCGAGTAGCGGAGGGCGACTTGCCCGGTCCGCGCGTTCTCGCCAACGGCCCCAGCATCGATGGCGATCCTCCCCTGCCCACCAATCCGGTGGTCGTCCGCACGGCGGCTGAGGCCCGAGCCGTGGTGGACAGCCTCGCCGATGCCGGTGCCGACTTCATCAAGGTATACGAGAACCTCTCCCGCGAAGCGTACTTCGCCATCATGGATCGAGCACGACGCCGGGGATTGCCGGTGGACGGACACGTGCCGTTCCGTGTGACCGCGGAGGAAGTGGCCGAGGCCGGCCAGCGCACGGTCGAGCATCCGGAGGCTCTGGCGGCGGGTTGCTCCACCGAAGCCGAGGCTGCAAGGGAGGAATTCGCGAGCGCCCTGGTCGATTACGAGAGCCTTCCGGATGACGAGAAGTTCCTCGTACAGTTCCGCTACTACGGCGCGCTCTACGACGCCTGGGATCCGGCCGCTTGCACGGCCACGTTCGAGGCGCTCCGGCGAAACGGTGTGGCGGTAGCTGCTGATTTCGCGTACCACCGCGTCGTCAACCTGGACCAGGTCCTCTCGGACACGGCCAGCATGAGATTCGTCCCGCGGGCGGTTCGCCGCGCCTGGGAGAACGAGCTCGATTCAGAGACGGGTCGTATGTTCCAGTCCATCCTTCGGCCGATGCTTCCCGTGCAGGAAGAACAGGTTCGCCGGTTCCACGAGGCGGGCGGCACCCTGCTGGCGGCGACAGACGTCGGGGCACCGCCCGCGGTCCCCGGGGTCAGTCTGCACGATAATCTGGAACTGCTCGTCGAAGCGGGGATCACCCCGTTGGAGGCCCTCCAGACAGCCACGCTAAACCCTGCTCGGGCTCTGGATCTGGGCGAATCGTTGGGGACCATCGAGACGGGAAAGCTGGCCGATCTCGTGCTGCTCGAGGCGAATCCCCTCGAAGACATCAGGAACACGCGACGTATCCGGGCGGTCATCGCCGACGGGCGACTCTACCGTCGGGCGGACCTGGATCGACTTCTTGCCGAGGTCGAGGCGTCGGTCCAGTAGGGGTGATCCGAGCAGTTCAACCGATCAATCGACACACCGTTGGGAGGCGACTGTGGGCAAGATCCTCTTCGTGCGCATCAAGGCCGACTTGAGTCCAGAGGAATTTGACCGACGGCTCGAGCAGCGTCGCCCTCACTTCCTGGAGGTCCCCGGCCTCGTCCAGAAGGTCTACGGGCGTGATCCTTCCACGGGCGATGTTTGTGGAATCTACTTCTTCGAATCATCGAAGGCTCTGGATCGGTTCCGCGAGAGCGAGTTGGCCCGAACGATCGCGGGTGCCTATGAAGCCCTAGATGTTCGGCGAGAAATCTACGATGTCGTCTTCTCACTACGGCCCGAGGTGGGACCGTTTAGAGCTGTCGACATGGATTCGGAAGGATAGCGTGGCTGCCCGGATGACTGACCTTCGGATATGACGGCGGTCCACGGTTCCGGCGTCGAATCGCACGGAGCTTCCACCCAATCTCCCTCGCGTCACGTCTTGCAGTGACGAGTGTCTATCGACCCGCGTTGCTGGCCCGCCGTGGAGGAGCCTTCCGAGAGCCGGCGCACAGAGGATCGAGGTAGATTGAGCCAACTCCACCAGAACGGTCCGCCTGGCAGCGCCAGATGGCTGGCCGCGGCGGAGGTCACCGCTGCTACCTTCTTCTACCTGCTCGTGGCTTTCGGTGGCTTGCGGCTCTTCGACATCTCTGCCGCCTTTCATTGGCTCA
>CAZBIB010000287.1:0-3460 GCA_964491575.1 uncultured Salinivenus sp.
CCGACGACATCGAGAAGGTGCGGCGCTACATTGGGCCGGCCATCATGTACGTGACCCGCTCGCTCGTGATGGTGCTGGTGGCCGCCTCGGCCATGTTCGTGATCTCGCCCACCCTCACCCTGTACGCGCTCACTCCACTGCCCCTGCTGGCCATCGCAGTCTTTTTCATGGCCCGCATGGTCCACCATCGCAGCGATCAGCTCCAGCAGCAGTACTCCACGCTCACGAGCCGCGTGCAGGAGGCCCTGTCGGGCATCCGCGTGCTGAAGGCCTACACGCGCGAGGAATCCGAAGCGGAGGCCTTCGAGGAGGAGAGCCGAGAGTACCGGGCGCGCAACCTCGACCTTGCGTGGATCGAGTCGGCGTGGCGGCCGTCGTTCCTGTTGCTCATCGGTATCTCCACGGTGATCGTGGTCTGGATGGGGGGACGGCTCGTGGCGGAGGGCACCATCACCATCGGGAATATCGCCGAATACATCATCTACATTAACATGATGACGTGGCCAGTGGCCTCGCTTGGCTTCGTCATCACGATGATTCAGCGCGCCTCGGCATCGGTGATCCGGCTGCAGCGCATCATGGACCGGGAGCCGGACATCGACGATGGGCCGCAGACGAATCCCGCGATTCAGTCCATCGAGGGACGCATCACGTTCCGCGACGTATGGTACCGGTACGAAAATGAAGACGAGCCGGCCCTCCGGGGCGTGAGCTTCGATCTTCCGGCCGATCACACCCTCGCCGTCGTGGGCCGCACCGGCTCGGGCAAAAGCACGCTTGTCCGCATGATCCCGCGTCTCCTGGAGCCGGATACCGGAAGGATCGAGATCGACGGGCACGACCTCCGGACCATTCCGCTGGAGACGGTGCGCGAGAACATGGGCTACGTCCCGCAGGATGTCTTTCTCTTCAGCGATACGGTGGCCAACAACATCGCCTTTGGCGACCTCGACGCCGACCGGGAGGAGATCCGAAAGGCCGCGGCAGAGGCGGACCTCATGGAAAATGTGTCGGACTTCCCGGACGGCTTCGACACGTACGTGGGCGAGCGCGGCATTGCGCTGTCGGGCGGGCAGAAGCAGCGCACGTCCATCGCCCGCGCCCTCGTCCGCGACCCGCGCATTCTCATCTTCGACGATGCGCTCTCTGCGGTCGACACGGCGACGGAGCGCAACATCTTGCGCTCTCTGCGGGCGCGGCAGGGCAGCCACACGCTGGTCATCGTGAGCCACCGCCTCAGCGCCGTGCAGGAGGCCGACCTCATCCTGGTGATGGAGCGAGGCGAGGTGGTGCAGCGGGGTACTCACGAGGAGCTGGTGGACGAGGACGGGCTCTACGCCGATCTCCATGAGAAGCAGTTGCTCGAAGAAGAAATTCAGGCGCTGTGATTCGTATTGCGTATGCGCAATGTCCCTTTCGGCCGAAGCGGATTCCCGACCGAGATAATACGCTGTGTAGATGAAAACCAATGTCATCCCATTGGGGACGGCTTCTGCGCTCCCGACGGAGGAGCGGCACCTCTCGGCATTGGCCATCGAGCGGAAGGGGCGGATTCTGCTGTTCGACTGTGGGGAGGGGACGCAGTATCAACTGATGCACGCCGATCCCAGTCGGGTTCGGGTGGACGCCATCTTCGTCACGCACCTGCACGGCGATCACTGCTACGGCCTCCCCGGCCTTCTGTCGACGCTGGCGCTCCAGGAGCGGACGAATCCGGTGACGCTCGTGGTGCCCCCTGACGGCCGGGCGATGCTGGCGGCGATTCCGGGCGACGCGCCGGAGGACCTTCCGTTCCCGCTCCGCATCAGGGAGATCGAGGACGATCTGACGCATGCGGTCGTCTACGAGACGGACGAGTTCACCGTGGCGGCGCGTCCGCTGGACCACCGTGGGTTTACGATGGGCTTTCGGTTCGAGGAGCGAACGCGACCCGGGCGCTTCGATCCGGAGCGGGCGCGGGCGCTGGGAGTACCGGAGGGACCGGCCTTTGGGCGCCTGCAGGCGGGGAAGTCGGTGACGACGGCAGACGGGACAACGGTGCAACCCGATCAGGTGACGGGCCCGCCCCGCCCCGGCATCGTGGTGGCCTACGTCACCGACACGCGGCCCTGCGACGGAGGCCGAGCCCTCGCCGAAGACGCGGACCTGCTCTACCACGATGCCACCTTCACCGATGAACACCGGGAGCGGGCGGAAACAACCGGTCACTCAACGGCCCGGCAGGCGGCTGCGGTGGCACGGGACGCGGGGGCAACGCGTCTTCTCCTGGGCCACCTGAGCGCGCGCTATCCTGATCCCACGCCGCTGGAGCGGGAGGCCCAGTCCATCTTCCCGGCATCGGAGATCGCGGAGGAGCTTCGCCGCTACGAACTCGACCCCCGAGACAAGGAGCCTGAGCCGTCCCTGACGTGAGGACAATCCAGGGAGACGAAACGAGAATGAGTCTTGAGGAAGTGGATCCCCGCACATGAAACGCGTTTTTGCAGTTGTCTCGGCGGTTCTCCTTCTCGGCGTAGCGGCGTACTGGATGGTGGGAGATCGCCTTCCGCTCGTGGGAAACGGTGATATCCAGGATGTGGAAAATGTCGTGGGAGCGGTCGACGTGTGGAATTCTGCCGTCTCTCCAGTGGTGCGCGGTGTCCGATTCCGCATCAAATATCCGAGCGGGACAGAGGTGGACACGACCGCGTATCGCGACCGTAATCTTTTCCGTTTCCTCTACGCCGGTCCGAACAACGAGCCGCCGGCGTTGACAGACGGGTTTTCGCTGACGGTCTCTCTGCGTCCTCGCTCGGCCGGCACGCCGCTCGATACTCTCGCCCGTCGGCGGGTCGAAAAGACGCGCCGGGCAGGAGGGGAGGTAATCCGGTCGGTCCGTCGGGATTCCTTCCACGGGCGACCGACTCTCACGTGGATCCAGGAGAGCGCACTGGGCAACGCCGTCGAGCACCGTGTCGTGGCGCTTGGCGACCGCGCCGTCGCCACCATTGCAGCCAGCGTGGTCGGAAGAGACACCGCCAGGTACGAGCGAACCGTCGCAGCGATGCTTCAGACGCTTCAATTCACCACGGGGGAGGGAAACGTGCGCTCCACGCCAGACGGACGTGCGGCGAAATCTGGTCGGCAACAGATCCGTGTCTCCCTCGCCCTGCTGCGCGAGCCGAGGGGCGAACCGGAGCGAGGATGCGACGACATTGTTCGAGTCAAGCGCTCGATTCAGGTTCCGGAGTCCACAGGGAAGCGCTCTGCGTCTGTTCGTCTCGAAGCAGCGCTCCGAACGCTTTTTTCAATCGACGCGGACTCTGTGAGGGGCTATCGTCACTTTCTCGCTCAGACCAACGAAACGCTGTCGCTCGACTTCGCCTCAGTGGAAGACGGGGTCGCGAGGGTGTACCTGCAAGGAATGCTCACCGGCCTCCGTGGCGTCTGCGACCATCCGCGCGGGCGCATTCAAATCGAA
>CAZBIB010000288.1:0-3450 GCA_964491575.1 uncultured Salinivenus sp.
GTCGCCCACCCGCGTCACTTCGCGGCGCTGGAGGACGGTGAGCAGCTTCTTCTGGAGCTCCATCGGGATGTTGCCGATCTCGTCCAGAAAGAGCGTGCCCCCGTCGGCCGCCTCAAAGCGCCCGGCCCGGTCCGACTCCGCCCCGGTAAAAGCCCCCTCCACGTGCCCGAAGAGCTCGCTCTCGAAGAGAGACGGACTGAGGGCCCCGAGGTCCGCCGTCACAAACGGCCCGTCAGCGCGGTCGGAGCGGCGGTGCACGGCGCGGGCCACGAGCTCCTTGCCGGTGCCGTTCTCCCCGAGAATGAGCACGTTGGCGTCCGTCCCGGCCACCTTCCGGATGAGATCAAAAACCGACTGCATCGCCTCGCTCTGCCCGATCATGCCCTCGAAGCCCGGCTCGTCGTCCCCTTCCGAAGGCCCGTCGGGGACCGGTTCCGTCTCGGACGCACTTGCTGTTTCCGCCGCAGCCCGGGTCTGATGCAGCTTGATGGCCGCCTGCACGCTCGCCACGAGCTCGGGGTCCGTCCAAGGCTTCACGATGAAGTCGGCCGCCCCGGCCTTCATGGCGCGCACCGCCTTGTCCACGTCGCCGTACGCGGTGATCATGACGACCACGGCCCGGGGATCGATCTCCTGAATCTTGCCGAGCCACTCGAATCCCTCCCGCCCGCTGGAGGCGTCCTGCTGGAAGTTCATGTCCAGCAAAATGGTGTCGTACTCG
Source organism: uncultured Salinivenus sp. (assembly GCA_964491575.1). Taxonomy (GTDB): domain Bacteria; phylum Bacteroidota; class Rhodothermia; order Rhodothermales; family Salinibacteraceae; genus Salinibacter. The sequence continues at coordinate 722 of CAZBIB010000288.1, forward strand.
TTGTCGCGGAGGAGGGACGGGATGGACGACGGGTCGGTGGCGGTATGGACGGTATCGACGTGCTCTTTGAGGAGCAGGCGGAGCGCGGTGAGCACGTCCCGATTGTCGTCGACCACAAGCACCCGGCCGTCCGAGGCGTCGGACGCAGAGGTTTCGTCGGGCATGTCTGGGGGAGAGTCGGAATCGTGGCGAAAAAAGACGGCGGGCGATTGCGCACATCTCAATGTGCGGATCCGCACACTGATCCTTCCTCCACCGCCCGTTGCCGGCGCTGTGGAGCGTCCGATCGGGGTGGAACGTCCGTTGCACAGAACATCCATGCAGTGCTCGCCGAAGACACTGCGTGCTATTCGATCGCTCCCCCACTCTCATGGCTCCCCAAGACTCAACCTCCACCAACGGCGCCTCCTCCGACGGGACCTCCACGTCCGACTCGCCCCTTCTGGGAGACGCGCAGCGCCCTCAGGCCGGCACCGGGGAAGGCATTGACCGCAAGATCGAACAGTCGTTCTTCACGCCCAAGCGCGTGGGCATCGGCCTCGCGGTGGTGCTGGTGATCGGTGCGCTGGCGTACGGGGTGTGGACGACCGCTACGGGTGGGCAGGTCTACAACGCGGACCGCGAGAAGGTGACAATCTCGACGGTCAAGCAGGGCGACTTTCAGGAGTTTATCGCCGTCACAGGCACGGCCATCCCGGAGCAGACGGTGTATCTCGGCGCCGTCGAGGGGGGGCGGGTCGAAGAGATCTTTCTGCAGGAGGGGGCCATGGTGGAGGAGGGAGACCCGATCATGCGGCTCTCGAACAACGACCTTCGCCTCCAGCTGGCCCGCACGGAGGCGCGGCTGGCCGAGCAGCGGAGCCGCATGCAGCAGATCCGGATGGACATGGAGCAGCGTAGGCTGCGGCTGCGGCGCGATCTGGAGCAGATCCAGCACGAGATTCAACAACTGGAGCGTCAGTTCCAGCGTCAAAAACAGCTCCACGAGCAGAATCTGATCGCCGACCAGCAGTTCGAGCAGACGCGTGACAACCTCCAGTACCAGCGTCGGCGCCTGGAGCTTACCCGGTCGGCCTACCGGCAGGACTCGCTCACCTACCAGTCTCGGCTCGACCAGCAGCGCACCCAGCGCCAGCGCCTCGACCAGCGATACGAGGCGATGCAGAACGCCATCGAGAGCCTCACAATTCAGGCCCCCATCGACGGGCAGCTGACGTCGCTCAACGCGGAGCTCGGGCAGATCATAAGTTCCGGCACCCGCGTGGGGCAGGTCGACAAGGTCGACCGCTACGAGCTACGCGCCCAGATCGACGAGTTTTACATCGAGCGCGTCCGGCACGGACAGACGGCTACGACGGAGGCCCTCGGTGATACCACTCGCACCCTCACGGTGGACCGCGTGTATCCGGAGGTGGAGGACGGGCGCTTTGAGGTGGACCTGGCCTTCCGGGAAAATTCCCCCTCCGACCTCCGCCGGGGGCAGACCGTGCGCCTGAAACTGCAGCTCGGCCAGCCGCAGACCGCAACGCTCCTCGCCCGGGGCGGCTTCTACCAGAGCACCGGAGGCAACTGGGCCTACGTCCTTACCGAAAACGGGGACGCCGCCGTGCGCCAACCCATTCGCCTCGGGCGCCAAAACCCGAATTACTTTGAGGTCCTCGACGGGTTGGAGCCGGGCGACAAAGTCATCACGAGCAGCTACGACACCTTCGGCGACGCGGACCGCCTTTCCTTAAAATAGTTTTTCCTTAAAATAGTTTGTTGTTGGTAGCGAGTTGTTCGTTGTAGCCCCCCTTCCCATCTCGACAGCTGGCGGTTAACAATCCACACTCAACAACCAACAACCCACAACCAACGACCAACTACCGACCAATCGAATTGAGGTATGCATTCAGCCGCGGCGCCAGCTCATCCAGGAGAGGCTTCAACTCGTCGACCTGTTCCTGGGAGAGTAAATCGCGCCGGTACGCGCGCCGAAGCCAGTGCTTGGTCTCGTAGAGCGACCCTCGGGCAATGCGAACGTGATACCTGTTCGCCCCAGTCGTCTTCTGCCCCACGCCCTCCGCAATGTTGGTCCCGATGCTGTCTGCCGACCGCACGAGCTGCGCCCTGACCGAAGGGAGGAAGTAGTCTTGGGCTGATTTCCAATGGACGATTTCGCGAACGATGGCCACTCATGCACAAGCTCCCAAACCTCATCGGCCACCGTTTCCGAGAGCTGATAGACCTCCAGCTTCTCAAAATTCGACCGCCCCATGATGATGAGAAAAGAATTGACCGAAAAGAGCTGACTCCCAATCAACAACAAACCACAAACAACCAACTAGAACCCAAATGATCAAAACAGAAGGCCTAAAGAAAGTCTACCGCACCGACGAGGTAGAAACCTTAGCCCTAAACGGCGTCAACATCGAGATCGACTCTGGGGAATTCGTCTCCGTCATGGGCCCGTCCGGCTGCGGGAAATCCACCCTCCTCAACGTCCTCGGCCTCCTCGACACCCCGACCGACGGCCGCTACGTGTTCGATGGACACGAGGTGGGCGACCGCACCGAGCGCCAGCGGGCCCAGCTGCGCAAGGGCAACATCGGGTTCGTCTTCCAGAGCTTTAACCTGATCGACGAGCTCACCGTCTACGAGAACGTGGAGCTGCCCCTCCTCTACCTCGACACGCCGTCGGCCGAGCGAAAAGAGCGCGTGGAGGCGGCCCTCGACCGCGTGCAGATTGC
>CAZBIB010000289.1:0-3433 GCA_964491575.1 uncultured Salinivenus sp.
GCATCGGCAGTACGCATAACGAGACATTTGGCACCGTTGAGCAAGAACGGAATCGAGGAATTCCTCCAACCGAGTTTTGCACTTGCAGGTTCGAAAAATGGATTGCCTCCCCCTTGATCTCCATACTGGTTTTAGCGAGGGACCTCCAATCGAGACCCTCCAAGCACCGACTTGAGTTTCCTGATTTTCTCAAAGTAGGGTTGACGGCTTCGAGCTCACTTCACTATATTACAACAAAACGGACAACAGGAAGACTCCTTGCGGGGGCTTGTCCACGCTTCTTCCTTTGCTTCCGCTGTACAATGGAGTCGTTTTCCTCGCGTCCAGTACGATGCTTGCCCCTGGAAATGCGGAAAAATCCGCACGCTTTACCGACATTTCCCCACTTTACCAACCCCCGCGTGTTACCATGTCCACGGCCCCTTCCCGCTCAACGCCCTCTGCGTCTCGATCTGAATTTGGAAGCGCTTCCAGGAAAAGTGAATCTCCGCACGTTCCTGTCCTCGTTCTGGACCGCGAAGGCACCATCCAGCACTTGAACGAGCCCGCACGGCGTGCCCTCGAATATTCGTCCGACGCCTCGATCGATCCCTGCTTTTTCTCCCACGTCCACGGCCACAATTTGCGCCGCGTAATGCGGGACCTGGCGCACATGGTGAGTCATCGAAAGCAGCGGGCCCGGTGGCTCCTGCGCCTCCGCACCGGGAACGGGCGCTGGCGCTGGTACCGGGCCATCGCTCGAAACCACCTCGACCACTCCGACGCCACGATTCAGGTGCACCTCCGACCGCTGTAGATGCCCCTACACCTCGTTCAGGGCGCTTACGGAGGTTTCGGTGTGGATGGCGCGGATGGCCGCTGCGAACCGGGGCGCGGCGTTGCAGACGCGGAGCGTCTCCGCCGCAGTGCCGGTCAACCGGGGGGCAACAGTGTTGGTCACGAAGAGGGCATTTAGGGGAGCATCGGCGATGCGCTCATTTGCCTCTCCGACAAAGAGGCCGTGGGTGGCAACGGCGTACACGGCCTGCGCGCCGCTCGCAGCACATGCCGAAATTGCCTGCGTGATCGTCCCGCCCGTGCTAATCAGGTCGTCGACGACGATGGCGATGCGGTCGTCCACGGAGCCGACAAGGGTGCCACCGATCACGCCGTCTTCTTTCCGCATCTTCTCGACGAACGCTGTGGGCACTTCGCGGCCGAGCACGGCGCCTAATCCCTCCGCGAATTTTCCGGCCCGCTTCACGCCTCCCTCGTCTGGCGAGACGACCACGGCCTCCGCGTCCCCCACCACGTCGTCGATCTGGTGTACAAACAGAGGGTGAGCCTCCAGGTGCTCGGTCCGCGCACGAAACGCGTTCTGGAGCACAGCAAGGTTGTGCACGTCCATCGTAAGGACGCGGTCGACCCCCACGGCCTCGAACAGTCCTGCGACGTAGCGGGTGGTGACGGGGCCCCGCGGGCGGGTTTTGCGGTCCTTGCGCTGGTAGCAGAGGTAGGGAATCACTGCGGTCACGCGCTCGGCCGAGGCGTCGTGCAACGCCCCGAGCATGAAGAGCAGGCGGCACAGCTTGTCGTTGACGCTCCACGTGTCGTCCGCGTAGAGGGACTGGACGACGAAGGCATCCCGGCCTCGCACGTTCACCTCCGGGCGCACCTCGTGCTCCCCGTCCGTGAAGGTTCGCTCGTGATGATGCTGGAGTTCCGTGTCGAGCGCCGCGGCCACGGTCTGGCCAAATTCCCGGCTCTCGGAGAGAGCAAAGAGACGAAGGTCGTTGGACATGAAGGGGGCGGGAGCGTGCGATCTAGTCTTGACTCTCCTTCAGGGCCCGCTGGGTGAGCGTGTCGGCCGATTGGATGCCGGCGTCCTCGCGCAGCACCCGGCGGATGGCGCGCTCGGCGTCCGCCTTGTTCATACCCAGTTCGGTGAGAGCTTCCAAGGCGTCGGCCCGCGCTTCGGCCCGGGCGTCCGAGCCGCCGCTGAGGGGAGAGGTGTCGTCGAAGACATCCAGGTCCGCGAGGGGATCCCGGAGTTCCACGATGAGACGGTCGGCCGTTTTCTTTCCGACTCCCGAAATCTGTGTCAGCCGGTTCTTGTCCCCCTCCATCACGTGATCGCGCAGCTCGGTGGGGCTCATGGACGAGAGGGCCGAGAGGGCCAGCTTGGGCCCCACCCGCGACACGCCGGTCATGGTTTTGAAGACGGTCCGCTCGGCTTTGGTGGCAAAGCCATAGAGCGACTCGTCGTCTTCTCGGAGGTAGTGGTACGTGTGAAGGGTCACCTCCTCATCGGCGTCCGGGAGGCGCTGGTACGTGGAGGTGGGCACGTGGACTCGATAGCCGATGCCGTTCACGTCCACGAGGGCCGACTCGGGATCCTTGTCGACGAGCGTGCCGGAGACGTAGTCGATCATTGCTGCATGCGGGGGTGTGGGAGTGCGGAGACGTGGGGGAAGCGAAATGCCCACACGCCCATACGCCCACGCTCAAGACGATTTCTCCTTTCGCTTCGCCTCGATTGAGATTTCGGTGTGGGGGACGGCCTCAAGCCGCTCTTTGGCGATGGGCTCGCCCGTTACGCGACAGATGCCGTAGGTATTGTTGTCGATGCGTTCGAGGGCCCGATCGAGGTAGCCGATGTACTTTTGCTGGCGGGCAATCATAAGGTGGAGCTTCTCCCGCTCCATCGAGTCGGTCCCGGCGTCCGCCATGTGAAGGCCGTACGCGGTGTTGTCGTCGGACTGCTCCTTGGCCTGTTCGACCTGTTCTCGCATCTGCTCGATCTCCGCCTTGGCCTCCCGGCGGCGCTGGAGAATCAGCTCGCGGAAGTGCTCCAACTCCTCATCGGAGAACGGAGTCTTGCGCTCCTCCTGCCCGCCACCTCCCTCTCCCGACTGGGCGTGAAGTGGTGCTTCTGAGGTGTCGCTGTTGGAATGGTTGTTCGCCATGGAACTGAGTGGATCGATGCTAAGTGGATACTCCGAGATGTGGGCGAAAGGCTCCATCGAGAGCCCAGACCGAAGGCCCGAGGGCGCGCTCAGGAGTCGAGCGGCTCGTCGGCCCCGGCCCGTCGGACGCTGATCGTGATCTGCTCGTCGTCGATCTCGAACGTCTCGACGGCCTCCCCCGATAGCGGGCGGGCTCGGTCGGACGGCTGCAACTCCAGTGCCAGGGTCTCGTTCCGGATCCAGTCGGCGTGCTCAGCCACGGCGTCGGCAATCTGCGGGGAGCCGTGGTAGGCGATCTCGATGCGGTCGGTCACCTCAAAGCCCGCGTCCTTGCGCAGGTTCTGGATGCGCTTGACGGCCTCCCGGGCGAGCCCCTCGGCCCGAAGCTCGGGAGGGACCTCGGTGTCGAGCGCCACGGTGACGTCGCCCTCCTGCTCTACGAGCCACCCTTCGATCCCCTCGCTCTGAATGATGAGATCGTCGGAGCC
>CAZBIB010000290.1:0-3432 GCA_964491575.1 uncultured Salinivenus sp.
GAGCTCCAGGGTCTCGAAATGCTCGAAGTAGTGCCGAACCGACTCCACGGGCACTTTCCGCTCTTCGTAGCTCGTCCCCGCGAGCGACTTCGTTCGACTTGTGACCTGATCGGCGTAGGTCTCCTCGGGATAAATCTGGCCAATCCAGCCGGCGTATCGATCGCTCGCTGTGCCGAAGTGAACGGAGGGATGGATTCCCCGGAAGTTGTACGTGTCAACGGCTTCGCGGCGATCTTGAACCGACGATGGGTCCATATTCGAGGTCGAAGGCATGGGGCGTGCGCTCTTGAATGGTGGGATGCGCCTCCAAATTGCTGGAGCGGAGTGGGGGCTAATTAAGATCGAGTCGCAGCGAGGGTTCATGGGTCGGGTTCGAGGGACGCGGTGGACTCGTTCGGACAGTAGCCCCGGACCTGGTCAGGCCAGAGTGGCTCACAGTTGCGTCTCCTAGGAGCAGATCGAATTTATCGCCGGGCTCGGCCTGGGGGAGCTTTGCGAGGATGGAACCGAACGAATTTCTGCCGACGCGCCCCTCAACACATAGGCACTCAACACCCCTATATCATAACGACCCCAAACTTCGACCTGTTGGTTCTGAAGCCTTGTCAGCTATTTCCCAGCTCGGGAGGGCCAGGGCGGAGCCTCAGTTCCCGATAACGCGCGACAGCCGTCCGAACGGCCACTTTGGCGAAGCACGACCAAGTAGTTGGGGACCTATACCAGGACAACGTTATGTCGCTGCGCCCGCACGGGTCTGGTAACTAGCCCTCACTCTTTCTACCTTTCTCTCGCACGCGGCCTCCTCTCGCCGCGAACCTTTCCTGATTCCCCAACCAATTCCCTAGGTGCAATTCTCGATGAGACATTCTCTTGCAGCTTTCTTCCTCACCGCAGTGTTCGGTCTTGCGGGGTGCGGTCCTCCCCACGTAGCCTACCACTCGACTGCCGACGTTCCGTACTACACCGAGTCGACGAGTACTCAAATGCAGCTCGTGGGCCAAAGTGACGAGGAAGCCTCGGAGCGAGAGTATGTAGCGTTCGTCGCAAGGGACGATGGGAAGAGGAGCTACCTTCTCCTCGCCCCGAAAGACACCAGGACTGCCGGATACTCCTTTGATGCCGCAATTATTGGGCGGGCGGTTCCTCTCAAGAAGAAGCAGGGCCAGGCCCTTATCGACGGACTCGCACAAACGTTAGAGCTCTGGGACCAGGGAGGAGCCGATGGAAGTGGGCGCTTCTACGAGTTCATGCATGCTCCAGAACAGGAGGTTGATCGGGTAAGCGAAAACGTCGTCGAGTGGCATCCAGCACTGAAGTTTACGGCCTCACATATCCCAAACGGAGCCTCCGCGCGTCTTCTACTCGGGGACTCTCCTAATGAAAGGCTTCAATACGTTGTCGAGTTGAACGAGCGTGAGGACGTAGTGGACTTCCGACAGGTGCTCCAGACTGCCCAGAAACAGACGGGTAGCCTTGAGGCCCGGTAAAAAGAACGCGAGTCACACCCATGCGCTACGCCTGTGTTCTTTCTTCTCTCGTGCTGCTTCTCCTGGCCGTCTCCCCGGTGTCGGCTCAAGTCGAATCGGGGTAAACCTTCGCTAGGAAGGTCGTTTCCACAACTGACGGCTTCACTTATCGAGGTAGGCCGCTCGGGGGGCGCACGATTATAATTCGCCTCTTTGGAGCCGACGCTCCAGAGGCTGCACTTCCCCGCGGCGCTGCCCTCACGAAGGCGAAGCGGTGCTACATTGGTGGAAAAGACGTCACGGTGCTGTTAGGGACATCTGACACGACGGCTGCGTTTTGGCTCGCACAGAGGTTCAGGGCGGCACCGTCGGAGCCATGCTCATCCAGGACGGGTTAGTGTGGCACTACAAGCTGTACGGGGTAAAAGTGTACGTAAAAAATGTTATCAACGGGCCCCTCCGAATTCTTATAACTTTGCCCATCCGTTTCAGTCGACCCGGTGAAACTTGTTGATCGAGCGCTACAACGTGAACGAGCGGCTTCTGGGCAACAACATTGACCTGCCCGACTCGATTGCCGGGGAGGAGGAGCTGTCTTCAGGCGAGGCCGGGCGCCGAGCCGGGGCCGAGTTGCTCATCGACGAGTATCAAGACCACCAGCGGGAAGGCCCTGATCGCCGCCTCGACGACGCCTTCCGCCCGGTCTCCGGGAGCACATGGGGCTCGCAAGCCCCGGTGAGCAAAAACGCGAGCCCCCGGTCAGCACAGACACCTACGAGCAGATTGCAGGTGCTGATGCGACGGTATGGAGCCGAATCACAGTCACGGAGGCCGAGGACCGATGAGATTTTTCCGCCTCCGGGGCACCGGCGGGCGCCCCGGTGGATCCTTCTGGAGGAAGGGGGCATCGGGGGGAGGAGCCAATTCGCTGCGACTCAAAACCCCAGACGGACCTCACCTTCGACGACGGAAAGTGGGGGGACCTTACCCGCTTGGGTCCGATCTCCAGGTGCCTTCGATCGCTTATTCCAAACGCCGACAGTATTGAGCACGGTGGCGACCCAAAATGGTGGGAGTCCGTTGAGAGTGAGCTGGACCTCAGTGCGATCGAGCAAAACGACCGGGACCTGCATTCGAATAAGGCCCAGCACGCCCTCGGACTTCTGCAGACGCTCGTGAAAGACTACAAGGCCACGGCACCCGCGGGGTCAGACCGAGCACAGGTCTGCACGTTTTTGAGAGACGCGGTGACGACCGGAAAAGGCCATCCCGTTGACCTCCACGGGCTCGCTGAGCGGTGGCTCGGGATTGTGCAGCCCGGTACGTGGAGAAGCGGGCCCGGCGCGACAGCCGCCCTGTTCGGATCAAAGACATGGAAGAGCCCCTCATCGCCGAGCCGATCGAGACGGAAGCGCTGCGGCGCCTCGCAAAGCGGACCGAGCGGCAAGAGCCGGTGGGGCGGCGGCTGGCAGCTGCGATCGTTGCGATTCCGATTTGAGACGAGGTGCGTATCGAATACTTGATTTCGGTAGTGGCTCCCAGATTGGATAGCTTACTGTATTTTGCGAAAGATAGAGTGATCAATCTCTCGCCAGCCGGGAGAAACCCGGCTCAACCAGCAGGCGGTTTGCCTCCGGGAAATAACCGTCCGAGAACAAATCGGATTTGAGTGGGCCTACCAGCGCTTTCGCGAGAAGCACGGGGACCCGCCGCTGGAGAAAGAAGCCTTAACAGTCTCCGGAGTGAAGACACAAACCTGGTTGGCCACTGGTTCTCTCTCCAGTCTTCGTTCCTCTGGACTTTGTCATTCGACTGTTTGATACCTTCTCATGGAGAAGCCGCGTGTATTCGTCAGTTCGGTTATTGATGGGTTTGAGTCCCACCGCGAGGCTGCCCGAGAGGGAATCAAGGCCGCAGGGGGAGAACCTGTGCTTGTGAATGAGGATTTTCCCTCGATGCCCAACTC
>CAZBIB010000291.1:0-3401 GCA_964491575.1 uncultured Salinivenus sp.
GCATCGCCGGGCTCTGCCAGAGGTCCCGCCCCTTCGACTGGCTGAAGAGGAACGCGGTGTATACCGCCGTCGCGGCCGCGAGCAGGGCGCCGATGCCCAGGGCGAGCGGGGTCGTGACGACGGTACCGAGGCCGAGGAGCCAGCCGGCCACCACGAGGCCCAGGTAGCCGCCGAAGGCCGTGATGATGTAGGCGCCCTTCACTAGCCAGGACTTCCAGTTCGGACGGAGCAGGACCCAGTGGAACCGTCCCGGCTGCTCGAGGTCGAGCACGAGGAGTATGCCCGTCGCCGCGAGAAAGAACCCGCTCACGACCGCCGAGACGCCCAGTAGGTCCGCGCTCGGCTCGATCACGCCCAGTAGCATCAGCAGCGTCGGGAGCAGAATTGCACCCGCGGAGATGGACTTCGTCCAGGTGTAGGAGTACACCTCCCAGCCCCACGACCCGTAGTGGCTCTCGCCGACATCGTAGACGCGGCGGGCCTCCTCGTGGAGGAGCTCGTAGGCCCGCTCCGTCCGGCCCTTCCTCTCCGAGGCACTCGCGCCAGTCGTCGTGCCGAAGCCGCCGGTCGATCGTGACCCCCCGGTGCCCGACGAGCCGGTCTCGTAGCCCCCGTCGGAGGCCACGTCGTCCTTCCCACACTGGCAGCTATCACAGCCACAGGTCTTCTCCCCGCCGTCGGCGCGGGCCTCGCGCTCGTCGTCTCCGCTGGGCAGGGAGACATCCGAGTCAGCGAGCGACTGGGCCGCCCGCCGGAGGTCGAAGTCCTCCCGGGCCGCCCCGCGGGTCTCGACCTTGCCCGGAGCGTCCGACCACATGTAATGTTCCTCGCGGCCGGTGGTCCCCGGTGTCGTCGAGCCCTCGTCGCCGTCGACATAGAACAGCTTCGGCTCGGTGCCCTTCTCGGGCTTTCTCGCCTGTACATCTTCGCTCGAAATCGTCCGGGCGATCTCCGTCCCCGGGTTCTCCATGTCGCCGGCGATGATGGCGTCCTCCGGGCAGACAGTGACGCAGGCAGGCTCCCGGCCAGAGTCTACCCGGTGGGAGCAGTAGTTGCACTTAGCCGCGGTCTCGGTGTTCGGGTCGATGTAGAGGGCGTCGTAGGGACACCCCTGCATGCAGGCTTTACACCCAATACAACGTTCGGTATCGAACTCAACAATGCCGTCCTCCCGTTCCCAGAGGGCAGTTACAGGACAGACATCAGTGCACGGCGAATCGTCGCAGTGGTTGCATCGCATCACCGAAAACTTTCGTGAGTTGTTGGGGAACTCTCCCTTTTCGATGTATTTCACCCACGTTTTATTGACACCGATCGGATCATCGTGCTCGGCCTTACATGCGACTGTGCAGGCGTGGCATCCGATACAACGTCGATTGTCAATAACGAATCCGTAATTTGTGATTGGCATCACCTCTCCGCCAGTGCGTGGTCGTAGTGCGAATCAATACCACTTAAACATTTCACCGGAGACGGGAATTCGCCTGCCAAGGATCGCAGGCCCCAATTCGCCCCTTGGAGTGATCTAATTTCGAAGGTCTATCATTATGGTAAAGGTTTACCAGATGCGACTAGTATATTCTCTTTATATCAATACGCTTATTAATATTATAATCCGTTGATTATTTGTCAGTCTCTGTTTAGTTATATTGATTTTGCTTTTTCTATATTTCTATTCGGAATGCGCGGAGAACACGATCCATGAGGATCACTACCTCGGGAACAAGAATAGGTAACTAAGAGGACCACGACCGGTATTGGTATGTTATTCCGAATTGACGGGAACGGGGCGGTAGAGTCCGTGCCGAACCACAAGCTTGCTGAGCTCGGGCTAAGAGAGCGTGATGACCTCCAAGAGTGGGTCATTGACGAGCCTCGGATTCTCGGGGAGGGCCTTCTCGTGATCACATCGGAGTACGCTGGATTTGAGGATACACTCGACAGACTGGACGTTCTCGCCCTCGACCGTGAAGGCAAGCTCGTCACTAATGAGTTGTAACGCGATCTGGCAGACAGTGAGACGGACCTCCAGGCGCTAAAGTACGCCAGCTTCTGCTCGACGCTGACGGCAGAGGAGGTCCAGCAGCTGTATCGCGAATTCCACCAGAATCAGCGTGGAGAAGACCCCACACCCGAGGATGTGGGCGACCGGTTCGCCTCGTTCATTCGAGGCGATGACCCGGTGTCCGTGGGAGAGAGTGGATGGGCGGACTTCGACCTCGACGATCGGTCACGCGTGATCCTCGCCGACGGCGACTTCGGGACGGAGGTTACGTCCCCGGTTATGTGGCTTACCCAAGAGTATGGGCTCGACATCACTTGTGTCAAGCTGGAAGCGTACGAACACGACGGAGAGCATCTTGTGCAAGGGCAGCGAATCATCCCCGTTCCAGAGGCGGAGGAATACATGACGAAGCGCCGCGAGAAGCAGGAACAACAGCAGAGCAGTCGGCGCCCTTCCACGTTCACGTTGTTGATCGAGCGCGGCGTACTCAGAGAGGGCGACGAGCTCCTCTTCAACGAGGCGATGTTCGACGAAGAATGGGCACCACAAGGAGCGGACGAGCGGTGGGATCCAAACGGTGATCTCTGGCGAGCTGTCGTGACCGGAAAACGTGGGCAGAGCAACAACGTCCGGTGGTGCTACGACGATGAGGAGTACTCGTTCACCGGGTTGAGCCTAGCCATCCTGAGCGAGATCACTGGGGAAGAAGACCCGTACGTCGGTGACGCGTTTTGGTACTGGACGCATCCCGAGTTCGAATACGAAAACCTCTCGGACCTCCGGGACAAGCAGGTTTCCCTCCACGACCGGAAGGAAGGAACGGCTAGCTGAGCCCGGCCATACTGCTCATTCGGCGTTTTTCACAGCACAGTTCGAGGTGTCATCGCCGGTCGCTAGCTATCTCAATTCCTTTGAAATCTGCACAGTCATGTCAACCCATCAGACCAACCTCTCGTAACTGAGTTTGGAGCGCGTCGACCGCTCTTAGTGCCCTCCGCATTCGCGCCTGACGGTCGATCTAGGTGTGTGGATGTTCCAGCACGAGAGCGCACGAGCTGTCCAGCGCGAGGCCACGAGAAAGTGTCATCTCGTCCGTTCAGGCGAGTCGCCCGTTCAGCTCCTGCAACTGGCGCTTGAACACGGCCACCTTGTCCTGGTTCGCGCCGTAGAGGCCGTAGAACCAGACGCGGTAGATGCGGAGTGTCAACCCCCTGGTTTCGACTGTAGCGCGCTTGAGTTCAGGCGTGAGCGTGGACACGTCGGCGTCGAAGTATCGGACCAGCCCGTCGAACGGCTTGTTCCCGAAGCAGACGACCTGGTACTTCGACTCATCGAACAGGCGCAACTGCTCCAGCAGGACTGCGGCATCGTCGTCTGTCACCTCGATGTTGTGGCT
>CAZBIB010000292.1:0-3397 GCA_964491575.1 uncultured Salinivenus sp.
GCCTTCCCGTTAGGAAGCACGGTGCCCTGCGGTGTTCGGACTTTCCTCACCGCCGTCTCCGACGGATGTCGGGACGACGGAGCGATGGCCCGATCCGCACACCACAGTCTTGTACCGTGCAGGAAGGGGAAGGGTCCGAATTTGGCCCGTGCCGGGGCCCCATGCAAAAAAGCGCAGCGGCCTCAGCAGGCGGCTGCGCTTTTACAGATCGAGCTTCTGTTTCATCTCGTCGACCGTTTCGTTGTAAAGGTCCTGGTCGACGATGATGCGACCGGTGTGCTCGCAGGCGACGACGGTCTTTCGTTTCCGAATTTCGACCTGTCGCTGCGGTGGGACGGCGAATCCGGCGGCGGCACCTCGTTTGAGCGGCACGACGGCTCGTCCGTCGCGGAGGCGATCGCGGAGCTTCGAGTAGGCGTTGAGGTAGCGGCTGCCGACCTTCTCGGCCGCTTCCTCCCGGAGTTCTTCGAGGGTTTTTTCCTCGTCTTCCGTGTCCTCGACTACCTCTTCGAGCTCCTCACGCTTCTCCTCGAGAAGCTCTTCAAGCTCGTCGAGGCGCTCCTGCGTCTCCTCAATGGCCGCCTCGTTCGACTCGATGGTCTCTTCGGCCTCCTGGATGGTGTCTTCGGCCTCGGCGATGCGCTCTTCCTGACCTTCAATCTCCTTCGCGAGCGCATCGAACTCCCGATTGTTGCGGACTTCGAGCTGCTGCTCTTCGTACTTGTCGATGAGCCCTTCCGCTTCTTTGATATCGAGTTCGGCCTGCCGCTTGGCCACCTTTTGCTCCTGCACCTCTTCCTCGTAGTTTTCGAGGCGCGTCTCCAGGCCAGCCTTCTCGTCCTCCAGGCTGCGGATCTCTTCCGGAAGGTCGCCCCGGAGCTTCTGAATCTGGTCGATCCGGTTGTCAATATGTTGGAGCCGGACCAGGGCACGGAGCTGATCTTCCACGTCCGTCTTCTTCTTTTGGGCAGTCGGCATAGACTAGCTGTTTTTGATCATTCGAGCGTGGATGAGCACCAACCAACAAATACTTTCAGCCCCGGTGGAGGTTCGTACCGCTGGTTGAGACTTCTTCCATTTCGTGCAAAAACACCAAGACTCGGTGGGGTGCCAGTCCGCTGAGACGGATGCCTGGTGGGAAAGGGACTGGCCGTTTCCGGAGATGCATTACGTGTTGCGTGAAACGTGATGAGTGGGAAACAAAGGAAGACTCGTGGAGGGAGAGAACTCACGCATCACGAGTCACGGATCACGAATAGGATGCCTGGATCTGGTATCTGCGGCACTTCTTACGGACGGTCATTCTCGTTAGAATCGGATGGCACAAACGTGCGCATCGGGCTGGTGGTGGTGTCGGTGCGGTGCCAGGCGACGCCGGGGAAGCGCTCCTGCAACCAGTCGCGAAGCAAGGCTTCGGTAAGGGCCTCCGTTTCGTAGTGGCCGGGGTCGATGAGGGCCATTTGGGGTGTGCCCTCGGGATCGAGCACGTCGAAGAACTCATGGTACTTTACGTCTGCGGTCACGTAGGCGTCGGCCCCGGCGCTGCGGGCCGTGCCGATGAAGTCGCTGCCCGCTCCGCCGCAGACGGCCACTTGCTCGACCGTCGCGTCAGGATCACCCGCGTAGCGCAGGCTGCCCGCGTCGAGGCGGGAGGCCACGCGGTCGAGGAACGCCGAGAGGGACATCGGGTCGTCGAGGTGGCCCAGAGCCCCGAGGCCGGCCCGCGAGTTTTTCTGCCTCACTGGATAGAGGTCGTAGGCCACCTCCTCGTACGGGTGGGACTCCTGCAGGGCCGCCATGACGGCGCCCAGGTCCCAGCGGGCGACCTCCACCTCCAGCTTGCGTTCGGCGGCGGACTCGACCTCGCCCCCGGCCGTGCCGATGTGAGGATCGGTGTCGGCTCCCGGCTTGAAGAAGCCGGTGCCCTCCGTCGCAAACGCGCACGCTTCATAGTCGCCGATTTGCCCAGCGCCCGCGTCGGCAAGGGCCCGCCGCACAGGATCGAAGGCGTCCTCGGGGACGAAGACGGCGAGCTTGTAGAGCGTGTCCTCGAACCCGTCGAGAAACCCAACGTCGGTCAGGCCCAGCCGCTCGGCGAGGGCAAAGGAGACTCCCTCGGGCGCCGCGTCGAGGTTCGTGTGGATGCTGTAGAGCCCGACGCCAGCCTCTGCAAACTGGAGCGCGAGGTTTGAGACGTACCCATCGGCCGTCACGCCGTCGAGTGGCTGGAAGAGGAGGGGATGGTGGGTAACGACCAGCTCGGCGTCGTGCGCCTCGGCCTCGTCCAGCACCTCCGGCGTGGCGTCGAGCGCCAGCACGGCGGAGGTCACATCCCGATCGGCGTCGCCCACCTGCAGGCCCACGTTGTCGTAGTCCTGCGCGGAGCCAGGAGGGGCCCAGGCCTCAAGAGCATTCGTGATGTCGGCGATGGAGGGCGCGTCGTCCATGACAGGGGGCGAGCGGCGGTGGCGAGATCAGTCCACGACGGAATGCACGCCCATTACATGCCCGGAAGAGGGGCGGGTTCGTGAGGTCGCATGTCGATTCTGTGAGTTGACCGAGGAACGGCTGGTGCGTATTGCGACGACCGCAGACGACGGACGGCGGACCGCCGTCTCCTTGAAAGATGACACGGGTACGGATCTCAGCTCACGGGCTTGAAATACCCCTCAGATGCGATTGTCGGAGGGAAGGTTGTGAATTGCAAGCGTACGCCTCGCCCGTGCCCCCACGCTCCCATTCCCCCGCTCTCCCACGCCCCACCGCCGGGAAGAATCAGTTCGAGCTCGTTTCCCAGTACACGTCCTCGACCCGCACCGCCTGCGGCTCCGCCGGAAGGTACTTTCGGAACCCAGCGACGTCGCGCTGGCCCGTGGCAAGGGTATCGCCGCTGACTTCATGCAAGAAGGTCCCCTCCGTCGTGTCAATCTCGAAGTACACCTCGTACCCCTGAATGCGCACCTCCCCCACGTTTCGAGCGCTGTATTCGACGTCGGCGAAGATGCTGTCGGCCCCGGTGCTGTCGCGGTTGACCCGGTCGGTGAACCAGTTTGTGACCTGGGCGGCCAGGGAATCGTTCTTGGAACTGAAGTCCTCGCCACGTTCCAGCAGAAGGGTGACGCTCGTCGTCTGCTGTTCCTGCACCTTCACCTCTACGGTGCTCGACTCGTAGCCGGACTTCGTGGCCTCAACGGAGTAGTTGCCGGTGGAGACGTCTTCAATCTCAAATGAACCGTTCTCACCGGTCAAGACGGACTGGGTTGGCGGGCTCGTCGTCACGTTCACCTGGGCGATGGGGTCGTTCGTTTCCGCGTCCTGGACGACGCCGGTGAGAGTTCCCCGCGTCTCGGGGCCGAGTGTCTCTTCGTCACATCCCGCGACGAGGAGCATCAGGGAG
>CAZBIB010000293.1:0-3275 GCA_964491575.1 uncultured Salinivenus sp.
CCCACCATTGCGCAGGTGTCGAGGACCTGGTCGTAGTAGGAGAAGTCGTTGGAGGGCACCACGTCGAGCCCGAGGTCCTGCTGCGTGGTCCAGTGCGATTCGCGGAGAGCCTGGGCCGAATCGCGGAGCTCCTCTTTCGTGAAGTCGCCTTTCCAGTACCCTTCCACGGCGCGTTTCAGCTCGCGGTGGGCACCGATGCGGGGAAAGCCAAGATTGGTTGCCGTCGCCATGAACGGAGAGGGAAGTCGTTCGGAAGGAGTGATCAAATTACAACGTGTGTGGGGCGCCTCAGAATTGCTACTTCTGGCTACTCATTTCCCAGAACATCCATATTTTCGGGTGGGCGTTGGGGGTTCAGAGTTAAGCAGCCCGTCCCGACCGCTGTCGGGATTGGGCGTGGTGAACGAGGGAGCAGGCGTCGTTGTTGATGGTCCTTACCGAGCGGGAGTATCGGGAAAGGAGAAGAGCGTGAGAGGAAACATCAACGCCTCGGGGACACGCTCTTTCGCCCTCTCCCCCATTCGCCCTCTCCCCCATTCGCCCTCTCCCCCATTCTCCCCTTCGCCCACACCCATCGACATGCCCCTCGACCTCGACCGACTTCGGGCCGATACGCCCGGCACCGACAATGTGCTCCACTTCAACAATGCCGGGGCGGCCCTCCCGCCGCAGCCGGTGCTCGATGCGCAGGTGACGCATCTGGAGCGGGAGGCCGCGATTGGAGGCTACGAGGCGGCGGCCGAGGCTGAGGAGCGGCTTCAGCGGACGTACGCCGCCATCGCTCGCATGCTAGGCTGCGATGCCGACGAGATTGCCCTCCTGGAAAATGCTACGCGAGCCTGGGACATGGCCTTCTACGCGATGCCGTTCGACGAGGGCGACCGCATCCTCACCTCCCGCGCCGCCTACGCGAGCAACCACATCGCCTGCCTGCAGGTGGCCGAGCGGACGGGAGCAGAGGTGGAGGTCGTCCCCAGTGACGAGCACGGCCAACTCGACGTGGCGGCCCTGCGCTCGATGATGGACGACCGCGTGGCCCTGATCGCCCTCACACACGTCCCCACGAACGGTGGACTCGTCAACCCGGCCGCAGAGGTGGGCGCCGTGGCGCAGGAGGCCGGAGTGCCGATGCTGCTCGACGCCTGCCAGTCCGCCGGTCAGATGCCCCTGCCGGTGGATGAGATCGGGTGCACCATGCTCTCGGCCACTGGGCGCAAGTACCTGCGCGGGCCACGGGGCACCGGCTTCCTCTACGTGCAGCGCGACTGGATCGAGCACCTGGAGCCGCCGCTCCTCGACCTGCACGCCGCCACCTGGACGGCGCCCGACGACTACGAGATCCACCCGGACGCCCGCCGCTTCGAAACGTGGGAAAACCACGTAGCGGGGCAAGTGGCGCTCGGAGTCGCCGTCGACTACACGCTCGATCGCGGGCTGGATGCCATCTTCGATCGAAACCGGCACGTTGCCCAAACGCTGCGCACGGCCCTCGTCGAGATTCCAGGGGTCACGGTTCACGATCAGGGCCGCGTCCGCTGTGGCATCACCACCTTCAGCGCGGAGCACATCGAGGCCTCCGAGATTCAGCCTGCGCTGCGCGAGCGCGACATCAATGTCTCCGTCTCGACGCCCCCCTCCACTCGGCTCGACGCCGAAGCCCGCGATCTCCCGGACCTCGTCCGCGCTTCGGTGCACTACTACAACACGGAGAATGAGATCAACCGCTTTATCGCGGTGCTTCGGGACGTTCTGAGCGCGTAGTCGTCCGCCGAGCGATCTCCCCACCCCGCCCTGCGGCCACTCGTCCCTTCTCCCCTTCTTCTTTCCCTCACGCTCCCACGCCCACACACTCCCCCGTCCACACCTCCACCCTTATCCCTGTTGCACATCTCCGCCGCAGATGGCTACCTTTCGGGTCACCTGTCGCCCCCCCGTGCCCACCTCGTCCCCCACCTGCCATGGATGACCTTTTCTCCGACGATGATCGGCAGCGCATCGCCGACGCTATCGACGCGGCAGAGGCCGCCACGTCCGCCGAGATTGTGCCCTACGTTGCCGTGCAGAGCGACGTCTATCCCGCAGCCCGCTGGCGAGGAGGCGTCCTGGGGGCGCTCCTCGTCGTGAGTGCGGCCGCCCTGCTCCGAACAGGCGCCCTTCCAGTCGTTACGCCGTACCTGACCGACCTCTACGTCCTCGCCGCTGCCCTCGGAACAGGGCTAATCGGAGCCGTCGCCGCCGGGCCGTCCCGCCGTTGACACGTGCCCTCACGCCGCCCGACGAGATGGGACGGGCCGTATACCAGCGGGCCGTGGAGGTCTTTCTGGAGCACGAGCTGTTTGACACTCGCGACCGGACGGGCATTCTCCTGTTCGTCTCGCTCAACGAACACCGCATCGAGGTGCTGGCGGACCGCGGTATCAACGAGCGGGTAGACGACTCGGCCTGGACCGACGTGACTGCCCACATTCGGCGCGGCATCGAGGACGATCGGCTCACCCAGGGCCTCCTCAACGGCATCGAGCGCTGCGGGAGAGTGCTCGATGAACATGGCCTGGAGGCGCGTCCCGACGACGAAGACGAGCTCGCCGACCGTCTCCACCGCAAGGACCGGTAGAATCGAAACCTGAAGCCCGTTCACAGACGACGGCTCCCCGCATTCACCCCATGCGTACCTCTCTCATCGTTTCCCTCCCCCCTCGCCACCTCGCCACTCTGTGTGGAATGCTCCTGATCGGAGGATTTCTTGGGCCCTCCATCCCGACCCAGACCGCTTTCGCGGAGCGCTCTGCATCGGCGACGGTCCAGAACGAGGCTGCGAACCAGACACCTGTTTCCACGATCTCCGAGCAGGAACCGACGGCCTCCTCGGAGGACCACGAGACTGTGGAGGATCGAATCTTCGAAGTGCTCGTGGTGGTGTTCATTTTTGTGCCGATCCTGGCGATTTTGCTGAGCCTTCTGCTCGCCTTCCCAACGGTTCTGCTCGCCGTGTCCCTCGTGATGGACGGAGGCTGTCTTCGGTTTGTCCTCTTCGGGATGGGATGGCTCTGTGCCATTTTCTATGGATTGCTCACGGGAGCCCTGATCGGAGAAGGGATTCTCGGGCTCGAGTTCCTGGTCAAGCCCACCGTCTACCTCTTCATGTGGGGATACCCAGTCGCCGCGTACTGGGGGTACAAGAAGCTTGAGGCGATGCCGGTAGAAGAGTACCGGGCGTGGAACCAGACGCTCACTGGCGGCGCCCTGCTCGGGTTCGGGGCCGGCTCCGTCGCCGG
>CAZBIB010000294.1:0-3258 GCA_964491575.1 uncultured Salinivenus sp.
GGCAATCGAGTTGCATTCACGAGCGACCGCTACGGCAACGACGACCTCTACGTGATGAACGCGGCGGGTAGCACGCCGGATCGCCTCACGTACCACTCCACGGGCGATGCCATTGGCGGCTGGACACCGGACGGACAAATTCTCTTCACCACCCGCCGCACCTATGCCCAGGCCGAGTGGTCGGACGAGATCTACACGGTCGACGCGGAGGGCGGCACGCCGGACCGACGGCTCGACGCCGTGGGCAGTTCGCCTCGCATGTCGCCGGACGGGCGCTTCATCGCATTCGAACGGGGGTACAACGACATCACCAAGAAGGGCTACGAAGGTCCCGCTGATCGGAACGTCTGGGTGTACGACACGGAAAACGACACGTACACGCAGGTCACCACCTACGCGGGCAACGACCACAACCCTGTGTGGACCGGCCCACGCACGCTGCTCTACATCAGCGAGCAGAACGGCACCTACAACGTCCACCGGCTCGCCCTCACCGACCAGGGCGCGGCCGACGGGGCGCCCGAAGCGGTCACGACCTTCGAGGACGATGGCGTGCGCGCTCTCAGCGCCAGCAACGACGGCTCGGTGGTGGCCTTCGAGCGACAGACCGACGTCTACGTCATCGAGAACGGCGGCGAGCCGCAACCGCTCGACGTAACCGTACCGTCCGACTACCGGTTCAGCCCGACCGAGAAGGTGGAGATGAGCAATGGGCTGGAAGATTACGCCGTCTCCCCGAACGGCGAGCAGATCGCCCTCGTCCTCCGCGGCGAGCTCTTCCTCATGCAAAACGAGACCGACGAGCCCCGCACCCGGCGCCTTACGAATCATGCGTACCGGGACCGGGGCGTGGCGTGGATGAACGACTCGACGCTCGTCTTCTCGTCGGATCGCAACGGCAACCAGTACGACCTCTACCGCCTCACCTCGGACGATTCTGAAAACCCCGGCGACCTGTACGACGCCCTGCAGTACCAGGTGGAACGCCTCACAAACACGCCCGCGGACGAGCGCGTCCTGGCCATGGCGCCCGACTACTCCCACGTCGCGTTCCGCCGCGGCGCCATGACGGAATACGGCGAGGGACAGCTCGTCACGGCCCCCGTCTCGGACGGTGCAATCCAGGATACAACTGTCTTGGTGAAGGGCTGGAACGCCCCGACCGACGTCGCCTGGAGCCCCGACAGCGAGTGGCTCGCCTACAGCCAAAACAACCTCAATTTCAACTCCGACGTCTACATCCACGCCGCCGACGGCTCCACCGGACCGGTAAACGTGAGCCAACATCCCAAGGGCGACGGGGAGCCGATGTGGAGCCCGGACGGATCGAAGCTCGCCTTCGTTTCCAATCGCAGCGGCAACGACGAGGACATTTGGTTCGTGTGGCTCCAGGAAGAGGACTGGGAGAAAACGGAGCGCGACTGGGAGGCCCTCGAGGACGAGGAAGAAAACGGCAAAGACGAGGAGGAGACTGATGAGAAGACCGAGGAGGAGACACCGGACGTGGAGATTGACCTCGAAAACATCCACGATCGACTCGATCGGGTGACGGCCCTGCCCGGCGGGGAGGACGATCCGGTCGTCGCCAAGGACGGGGAGACGTTCTACTTTGTGGGCGGCCAGGACGCCGGTCCGGCCGACTACGACTCGGACGTGGACCTGTACAGCATCAAGTGGGACGGTTCTGAGCGAGAGCGCGTTACCGACGGAGACGTCGGCCCCTCCAACGTCCGCCTCACACCGAACAATGATCAGCTTATCTTCACCCATTCCGGCGGCCAGCTGGCCCGTGTGCCTACTGAGGATCCCGACCTGGAGCGCCTCTCATTCTCCGCCTCCATGACGGTGAACCACGATCAGGAACGCGCGCAGATCTTCGCGGAGGTCGGCCGGGCCTTGGGCCACGGCTTCTACGATCCCAATTTCCACGGCGATGACTGGAACGCCCTCCTCAACGAGTACCGGCCCTGGGCGATGGAGGCCTCGACCATGCAGGACTTCCAGCACGTCGTCAACCTCATGCTCGGCGAACTCAACGCCAGCCACATGGGCTACTACGCCGGGGATCGGGCCGAGACGCAGGATGACGACACCGGCCTGCTCGGAGTGGAAATCGATCCCGTCGAGAATGGTGTCGAGGTGCAGCGCGTCGTGCCCCACTCGCCGGCCGCTCGCGAGGCCAGCACGCTCCGCGAAGGAGACGTCATCACCGCTGTGGATGGCCGCTCTGTGGCCGAGGCTGACAACTTCTACCAACTCCTGGAAGGGACGGCGGGGGAGATGATTCTCCTGAGCGTCACGGGACCTGACGGCGACGAGCGCACCGTCCGCATCCGCCCCACCGACGACCTCGGGGACGAGCTCTACCGCGAGTGGGTCGAGAACCGTAAGGACCTGGTGGAGGAGTATTCCAACGGCCGTCTCGGCTACATCCACGTGGAGGGCATGGACTGGGAGAGCTTCGAGCACTTCGAGCGCGAGCTCTACGCCAGTGCCCACGACAAGGAGGGCCTCATCGTCGACGTGCGCTACAACGGCGGCGGCTGGACGACCGACTACCTCATGACGGTCCTCAACGTGCACCGCCACGCCTACACGGTGCCCCGCGGCGCCACCGACAATCTCCAGCAGAATCACACAGAGTTCCGTGCGCACTATCCGTTCGGCGAGCGTCTCCCCTACGCGGCGTGGACGAAGTCGGTGGCCGCCCTCGCCAACGAAAACAGCTATTCCAACGCCGAGATTTTCTCCCACGCCTTCAAAAACCTCGACCATGGACCGCTCGTGGGGCAACCCACCTTCGGCGCCGTCATTTCGACGGGCGGCGCGGGCCTTATCGACGGCTCGTACGTGCGCATGCCATACCGCGGCTGGTACGTCTACCAGACCGACGAAAACATGGAGCACGGCCCCGCCCGCCCGGACATTCAGGTCGAGAACCCGCCGGGCATCAAGGCCGAGGGGGAAGACCCGCAGCTGCGCCGCGCCGTGGAGGCCCTCCTGAATGGCGACAACGGACAGCAGTAACTCGCTCTAATCCGCCGTGCGGGAAAAGCTTCCGTCTGGGAAGGCACCAGGACGCGGAGAGGAAGTATCTCTCTGCTCCCGTGCTCCCAGTCTCCCGCGCCCCCTCTCTGGAACCGGACCGCCGGCCCGTTGTGTAGAGAAGTTACCCACTATCGCCTTTCATCAATTCCCATCCTGCTCCATGCCCGAGAACGTACAAGTTAATGCGTTGCTGTTCGACATGGATGGCGT
>CAZBIB010000295.1:0-3244 GCA_964491575.1 uncultured Salinivenus sp.
AGTCTGTTTTGATTTTGGATCGGACAGCAAGAGCGAGAATTGATGGATCGATTTGCAGCCCATCAAGGCCGCTCGGAGCCCGAGACATGAATCAAAACAGACTCTTAAGCGAACCGCGACCGTCGCAGAGAGCCGGTGCGCGACGACGCGCTACTGCATCTGGAATGGCACGTTGAAGCGGACCCAGCTCTCGATGGGGGTCCAGTTGCCGTCCCTCAGGACGTACGCGGGCTCCCACGTCGCATTCGTCGCGGCCTTGAGGGCAATCTTGTTGAGCGTTGGATGCGTGCCGGAAAGTACCTCGACCGCATTGGCCCGCGCGACGGCATTGTCCCCTTCACCTTCGGGGCTGAGGTGGACCTGAAGCTCTACGATCCCGGCGTGCTCCTTCGACCGCAGGCTGTCGGGCCATCTGATGTCGTCGGGCGACTGTTCGCGCTGCGGCTCACGGAAGTACTCCGTGATCGCCTCGTAGGCTCTCTTCTGGTTCTTATTTAAAATCTTAGACTTTAGCTGCCCCTTCTTCCCTATGATGTTTCCGCTAAGGTCTACGTCTTTGAGCTTCGGTGCAGCGTACTCTTCGAAGAGCGAGTCGACGACCGTCGGATTATTGCGGTACAGCGGCAGAAGGCTCTGCTTGATCGCCACAAGGAACTGCTCCTGCGTGACCTCTCCGCCCCCCACCACACTCATCTTTTGGTCGACGACCCCCATTGTGGTGAGGCTATCGAGATTGGGGAAGACCTGCGACGTGTCGACGCCCTCCTGCCACCAGCGCGTCTCGGTCGTCTGCCAGCCGTCCGGGGGCGCCGTGGGATCGCTGCCTCCGCCGCAGCCAGCAACGAGAAAAAATCCGACGAGAAGTATGGGAATCCAGCGTGTCGAAAACATAGGTGCAAGTTTGTCGTGGGCGAGGTGGGTGAGATTACACTACAGTGTAGCCCCCCAATCCGAAGGCGTTCCCCGAGGGCACGGCCCCTCCATCGTCTGAGCGGTGTCCCGGCACGGGGATTCATTCGACGAGGACGGGCGTGCCGACGCGCACCTGCGTCCAGAGCATGTCCATGGCCGGGTTTCGCACTGCAACGCAGCCCTGCGTCCAGGCTGTGGCGTCGCCCGTCCCGTCGCCGTGGATCTCAATCCAGCCGCCGAGGTCGGTGTCCATGGGAGGCATTCGAAATTCTTCCTGGGCCCGTTTGATCGCCTCGTACTGCGACCGGGAGATGAGCCCTGTTTCTAACCCCCGGCGTGCATCTTCCACTTTAGGATAGTTGAGCACGAGGGCCTTGTAAAACCGGCTATCGGAATTTTTGTGAACGACGTAGAAGGTGCCTTCAGGCGTGCGCCAGTGATCGGGCCGTTCCTTCGCGCCGTTCCGCTTCTTGTCGGCGAAGGAGTTGTAGGCCATGTCCGCGTCGAAGGTACTCACGAGTTTGATCCCTCGGTACAGATAGACGCGTCGCTCCGACTTCGACACCCGGATCCAGGCGTTGGAGAGGGCTGCGGCCGACACGTACCCGACCCGTCCTTCTTCGGTGCGAACTCGGCACCGCTCCCCCGAGCACCCGAGGCGCGTGACCGGCGTACGCATTGACAGCTGGTCCACAGGAGCATCTGTGTCCGGGAGGTTGTGGAGGGTCGTCGATCCGCCGGCGACGTAGAAGAGCGATGTTTTTCGGAAGATTCCTCGCCCTAGGGAAGCCGCCGTCGCATCATCGGCAGTGGCCGTGGGGGGAGAGACCCGGAGGGAATCGGACGAGGCACTGAGCTGGGCGGAGGCCGGAAGTAGGCCGCCGACCAAGCTCAGCAGCAAAATCAACCACCCTATCGTTCGCATGGTAACTTGGTTGATGACTTCGGAGCGTGGACGCCTGTTTTGATTCAGTGCGCGGTGTCGCAACGTCGACGCTGCGTGTGCTCAGGTGTTGTTCTGGGCTCGGCAATACCGGTAGGCCTCCAACGTGCCTTCGATAACCGTCCCTTCGGTCACGTGGTCCACCTGTGCCCGCACTGTCTCGGAGGCGTTGGCCGGTGCAAACGACGTGCCTACGGCCTTCAGGGCCTCGATATCGGAATCGGCGTCGCCGATGTAGGCAACCTCGTCCAGGCCGATCTCGAGGTGGTCCGCGAGCCACTCGACCCCGTCCCGCTTCGTAATGCCGGGCGGCACGACGTCCACCGACACGTCGGTTGAGAAGACGTGCAGGCCCGGGGCGTTTTCGGCCACGAACTGTTCGGTGCGGGGGTGCAGCGCCCGAATCTCGTCCACCTCCGGCGAGACGACGCCTGCTTGCGTGCGCTTGGCGTGATCGAGCGATACGCTGGTGCCCGGGATGCACTCCGTCACGAACCAGCGCTGCACGGTACTGAGCTTGTCCTCCACCTCATCGGTCAGATGCGGGCTCCAGGTGGTCTGGGCTGCCACCGGATCGAACCGTCCGCCGCCGGCCTCAAAGAGCACCGGCGTGGTGAGGGCCAGCGCCTGCGTCATGGCTTCGACGTAGGGATAGGACCGCCCCGAGCAGATGGACAGCGCCGGGCTCTCCTTCCGGCCGTCCTTGGCCTGGCGACGGAGCGTACCCAGGCCGTCGAGGTCGTACGGCGCGTAGGGCTCGGCCAAGCACCCGTCAATGTCGGTGATGAAGAGCTTAATCAAAACATTGACTCGTTGGTGCGGGGGGAACAGGAGAGAAAGCGGAGAGCCCGCGAAATACAGCCTTTGATGCGTGAACCGTGAAACGTGATCTCTTCCTCCGGCATCACGTCTTCACGCTTCACTCTTCACGCATCACGGAAGCCTAAACGGAGGCACGAGTTCATCGGATTGGCCCTACGCGCTACGACGAGTCCGCCTCATCTGCGAACGAGTCTTCCATCGCTTCCACGATCTCGTCGGAGATGCCCATGCTGGAGAAGCCGCCGTCGTGGTAGAGGGTCTGCATGGTCACCATGCGCGTGAGGTCGCTCAGGAGCGTGACGGCATAGTCGGCGCAGTCGTCGGCGCTGGCGTTGCCGAGGGGCGCGACCCGTTCGGCAAATTCGTACATCGCGTCGAAGCCTTCGATCCCGGAGCCCGCGGTGGTCTTCGTGGGACTCTGCGAAATGGCGTTGATGCGGATGTCGCGCTCGCCCAGTCGGTAGCCGTAGGAGCGCACGATGCTCTCCAGGAGCGCCTTCGCGTCGCCCATCTCCGAGTACTTCGAGAAGATGCGCTGGGCGCCGATGTAGGTCATGGTTAGGATGG
>CAZBIB010000296.1:0-3233 GCA_964491575.1 uncultured Salinivenus sp.
CGACAGGTAGCAGCCATGGCGCTCACCGATGCGGAGCGCGGCTACGGCGACCGCGACGTGGAGATCACCGAGGAGGCGCTCGATCATCTCATCGACACGGCCAATGGTGATGCCCGCTCGGTCCTCAACGCGCTGGAGCTGGCCGTCGAAACTACCGATCCCGACACCGAGGGCACCGTCTACATCGATCTGGCGGTGGCCGAGGACTCGATCCAGCAGCGCGCGGTCCTCTACGACAAGGAAGGGGACGCTCATTTCGACACGATCAGCGCCTGTATCACGAGCCTGCGCGGCTCGGATCCCGACGCGGCGCTCTACTGGCTCGCCCGTATGCTCTACGCTGGGGAGGAGCCCCGTTTCATTCTGCGCCGCATGCTCATCTTTGCGGCCGAGGACGTGGGATTGGCCGATCCGCGCGCTCTCCAGGTAGCGCAAAGTGCCGCTCAGGGATTCGAGTATGTGGGCATGCCGGAGGGGCAGTTTCTACTGG
The DNA here is from genome assembly GCA_964491575.1 of uncultured Salinivenus sp. Taxonomy (GTDB): domain Bacteria; phylum Bacteroidota; class Rhodothermia; order Rhodothermales; family Salinibacteraceae; genus Salinibacter. Next base: position 491 of record CAZBIB010000296.1, read on the forward strand.
CAGAGTGCTGCCTTTACCTCGCCACTGCGCCGAAGAGCAACAGCACCTTCGCCTACTTCGACGCCCTCGATCACGTCCGCGAGGAGCAGACGGAGGACATCCCCCAGCACCTCAAGGACGCGAACCGCGACAAGGAGGGACTGGGTCACGGTGAGGGCTACAAGTACCCCCACGCCTACCGCGCGCACTACACGCCCCAGCAGTATCTCCCCAACGAGATGCAGGGCACCTACTTCTACGCCCCCAGCGAGCAGGGCTACGAGGAGGCCGTCGCCGAACGGCTGGAGCGGTGGCGCGAGCGCGACTTCGACGAGGACGTGGTGAAACGGGCGCACCAGTACGCCGACGAGACAGGGGGAGAGTCATGAGTCGAAGGTGCTGACTCAGGAAATGGAAGGATGAAGACTTGGGAGGCGATCGAGTATCTTGCCCCCTTCTCGACGAGATCAGAATGAGTCGGGAGGCGTCGAAACCAATTTCGCGGTAGGGAATTCAACGAGGCGCTGTATGCAGACAGGCTACCTTCCCGGTAGTGTGTTCATCTATTTTCGCTCGGAACCCCCTCATGCACATGCGTCACGCGGACGTGCGCAGTTCTCGCTTCTCGTCCACCGTCTGGACTCTCGCGTCGGCGTGTCTCTGTTCGTGTTTGTGTTGCATGATGGCGTCCTGTCGCGGATAAGGTCTTTGCCACCAGGCGTTCCTGCCTGTTCGGGCGTGAGCGTTCCGTAGCAGGCAGTCCCCGTTTTGTCAAGACTGAACTGTGTCTGAAGCGGCGAGGCTACGGAAGTGCGATCTTCGATTCGGCGCCGTGTGGAAGAGGTGCTGTTCCAGAGGTCCTGTCCCCTCCCCTCCAGGACGCATGTCTAAGTCGTCCGGAGAGCCACTCGCACGGTAATGCATACCCCGCCGAGACGAAGGTCCCGATCTGCTCTTCGCCGATTCTCTTTCCTCAGCACCCCAACACTCCAACATCCAAAACCACAACACACAATCACACAACCACCCCCCCACCCATGAGCACCTACGCACACCCCGACGTACTCGTCTCCACCGACTGGGCCACTGACCACCTTGATGATCCCGGCGTTCGGTTCGTGGAGGTCGATGTCGACACCTCCGCCTACGAGGACGGTCACATTCCCGGCGCCGTCGGCTGGAATTGGGAGACACAGCTGGCCGACACGCAAACCCGCGATCTGGCCTCGAAAGAGGACTTCCAGGAGCTCCTCCGTGCGTCGGGCATCGACGACGACACGACGGTCGTTCTCTATGGCGACAACGATAACTGGTTTGCCGCCTGGGCCTTTTGGCAGCTCACGTACTACGGCCACGAGGATGCCAAAGTCCTCAACGGCGGTCGCAAGAAGTGGCTGGCCGAAGACCGTCCGCTGACCACTGAGATGCCGGACTACGACCGCGGGAACTGGACCGCAATGGCCCCCGACAACTCCATCCGCGCCTACTCCAGCTACGTGCAGCAGACGCTCGACCGCGACGACGTGGAACTGGTCGATGTGCGCTCCCCGGAGGAGTTTAGTGGCGAGAAGTTGGGTCCCGACGGCCTCAACGAGGGCGCCCAGCGCGGCGGTCACATTCCCGATGCCCACAACATCAGTTGGAGTGAGGCCGTCAACGAGGACGGCACCTTCAAGAGCGCCGAGGAACTGAAGGAGATCTACGAAGGGCGTGGCATCACGCCCGACAAAGAGACCATCGCCTACTGCCGCATCGGCGAGCGGTCCAGTCACACCTGGTTCGTCCTCTCGCAGCTGCTCGGCCACCCGCACGTCCGCAACTACGATGGCTCGTGGACCGAGTGGGGCAATCTCGTGGGCGTGCCCATCGAGCAGGGATCCGACCCGCACGTCGCGTAGGCGGTTGTCACGAACGGACTGCTTTCTGAAAGGGCCATTTCGGCGGACCCTGCGGACTCCGTTCCGCAACTGATCCTGCCGAGATGGCCCTTTTCAGGTGCTGCGTGGAGACGAGATGGCGTCACCGTCCAAAAAGAAAGGCGCGTGCCGGCCAAAGCCAGCACGCGCCCGTCCGTGTCCGGTCCGGTGAATTCGGTTATCTCAGTTTGAACGAGGCACCGATTCGGATTGGGAAGTACGTCATGTTCTCCCCTTCGTTGAAGACGAGAACATAGTTGGGCTCCACCAGCAGGTTCGTTCGCGGAGACATCCGAACGCTCATGCCGGCCCCGAACTGAAGCCCCAGGTCCACTTCGCTGTCCCCCTCCGAGGAGAAGGCGCCGCTGGTCATGTCGCTAGTAGCCAGACGGAAGAGACCCGCTCCCGCGAAGCCGTACGGCATGATTCGAGAGGACATGATGGGACCGTTCAGTTTCAGATTCGCCGTTGCAGAGAGCGACGAGAAGTTGCCTCCGTCGATGTCTGCACCCGACGGAGCGTCAAGGCCAAAGCGGTCATAGCGGCCCATGAGAACCCCTTCGACCCGAGCATTGAGAGGAATGCCCACGCCGAGGCCTGCGTTAAATCCTGTTTTGTACGCCTCATTGAACGAAGAGGACGATGGGAAGTCTGCTCCTCCGTGGATGTAAAGTTGCTGGGCTGCTGCGGGGCTCGCGGCAAAGAAGGCCAGGATCAGAGCGCCCAGAATTCCACAGATTCGTGTTGGGGAGAAAAGAAATTGTGTCATTTTATTTCGGGGATAGATGAGTGGTTGGTTTCTAGTCTGTTACCTCGTGGCATCAGGGATCAGAGACTATGGGACCCTA
>CAZBIB010000297.1:0-3218 GCA_964491575.1 uncultured Salinivenus sp.
TTCACGCGGCCCGCGGCATCCACATCCACCAGTACTCGATGCCCACGGGCGGCCCTACGAGCCACGGCTGCGTGCGCCTGATCGACGCCGACGCCAAGTGGATCTACGATTGGGGCGAACCCTGGAAGACGACGCGCGGACACATGGGTCCCTCTTCCGGCCGGGGCAAGCTCCTGGAGCCGGGCACCATGGTGCTCGTGATCGGCGACGATCCCGCCGGCGTGCCCGAGCCCTTCGAGTACAAGGCTCGCTACCCGGTCCTCAAGCGCGTGGAACTTCCGAAAAATCCGTACGACGTGCCGCCCGGCACCAACCAGCAGGAGATGTGGGACCGGCTTCGGCGGCAGCGGGCGTCTCGATAGGGGCGAGGCCCGCGACGGCCGGTTGGCCGCGAGCGACGACAGTCCACCAGCGGCCTCCCCAACAGCGCCGCGCCCCGTCACACCGTGACTCATTCAGCTCCCTCGCGTTCGGTCACTTCATAGGAACCGGACAGGCGCCTCTGAGAAATTGGCTCCGACGCCGTGCGGACGGCGCGGGGCCGCTTTTCGGGAAGAGGGTCCCGACGGCTGTCGGGACCATGATGACGGCGGCGATCGGCCGGCCGAACCTTGGAAACCTGCTCCATGACGGTTTGCTCGCGGAAAACTCCGTCGTCGGCAATGGGCTGCATGATGCGCCCGAAGCGGGGAGACCACTCCTCGTGGTCCCAGGAAAAGTACGTGAGCACGGCCTTCCCCACGACATGCGTCATGGGCACGAATCCCCAGAACCGGCTGTCCTGGGAGTTGTCCCGGTTGTCTCCCATGACGAAGAAGTAGTCCTGCTGGAAGGTGTAGGTGGATGTGCGCTCCCCGTCGATGGCAAAGGTGGAGTCGGTCATCTGCTGGGCGGAGTGGCCCGCGTACCGCACGATGACCGGTTTGTACACTGCCCAGTTCTCATCCGTCAGCTCCACAGTCTCCCCCTTCTCCGGGATGTGAATGGGGCCGTAGTTGTCCGGCGTGTACCCGCGCCCCGGCGGGTACATGAGCTTGCCGTACTTCTCGCCTGTCAGAACATAGGGTTTGATGGATTTCACCCAGGATCGCTGGCTGATTTGCCGGACGCCCGCAGGCGTGGCGAGGATGCGCACGGTCTTGGCGTCCCGGGTCTGCCGCACCTCACTAATTCCAATCTCCCCCATGACGGTGCGCGGAATCTGATAGCGAGCATCGGTTTTGGTGACGGTCCAGTATTGCTGCATGCCGCTGCCCAGCGGCAGCGGGTTCCCGTTGATGTGCACGAGCTTGTCCCGAACGGAGATCGTCTCCCCCGGCATGCCGATGACGCGTTTGACGTAGTGCATCTTCCGGTCCACTGGGCCATTATCGGGCGGATAGTTGAACACGATGGGATCGCCCCGCTGAACGCTGGAGAATCCGGGAAGGCGCGTGTAGGGAAACGAGACGCCCGGGAGGTGGATGGACGTAAGCGGAATGCCCAGCGACATGGGCATGCGGGGGCCGTAGTGCAGTTTCGAGACGACGAGGTAATCCCCCACGAGAAGATTCTCCTCCATCGACGGCGTGGGGATGCGGAAGAGATCAAACAGCAGCGATCGCACGATGAGCACGATGATGACGGCCACGACGAGGGACTCGCCCCACTGGCGGAGTTCGCTCTTCGGTTCGTCCGCGTCCTGGCTCGAATCGTGGGTCGACATGCTGGAGAGAGAGTGGAATGGAGATCACGTACGGTCAATCGGCCCGGCCGAACTCACGGGGAGCTCCCGCCGGACGAGGGAGAGGATTCAGACGCTCGGACTCTGTCGAGGTGCGGCCGCTGCCCCGGCACAACGTTGACGGCGGGAATCTGTTTGAGAAAAAATGATTGTCCGTCATATCCAGTGCGGTACCAGCGCTCGCGGCGCGTGTCGTAGTAGTAGTCAACATACGGCGCCTGCTCGGAATGCCGGAGAGGAGCCAGCAGGGTGTCTCGGAGAGCCCGGAGCTGATTACGATACGCTCGCTCCACTGCCACGATGAGGCCCCGTCCCTTGGGGCCCATCCCATCCGTGACCTGAACCGGAATGGAATCGTTCACCACGAACCAGTATTCGAACTGTGCCCGACTGTCCGGAGGTTTCTCCAGCGGGCGGTCGGCAAGTGTCCGCGTTGGGTCGCCGAACTGCGCCTGCAGACGCGCCCGGAGGTGCAGGGTCCGCGTCGTGTCGAGGAACGTGTGATCAGTGGTTTCTCCGAGGAAGGCCCATTGCGTGTTCGCAAACCGCTCCCGGAACCAGCCCTGCTCCAGGTGTCGCACGTGACGTACGTCGTGGAGAGGGAACGACGGCTTCCGGGCCGTTGCGCTCGCCCGGGAGGGTCGAGGCGGTCGCAGCGAGTCGGTGGGAGTGGGAAGCCGGATGAGCGGATAAACGGGAAGGACCTCCTCCCGCTGCAGATGACGGCGCGCGAGGGCCCGATATCGCGCCTTCTGGTACCGCTCAATGAGGCTGGACCCCTCGGCCTCATCGGTCGTCTGGGCCGCCACCGGACGCGGCCCGAGGAGAGGTCCGACCAGAACCCCCAGGCACAGGAGGAGGACGACACGGCTTGCGACAAATCGGCCCTCGTCCCGAACGCTTTTGGGGGGCCGGCTCGGCGGGTATGTCATGCTCGGGGTCGTTCGTGTCGGGACGGTGGGAAAGGGGGCTCGCTCAGTGGGTAGGATCTTCATTCCCGTCTGCTGCCAGAGCAGAAGACGTGGATTTGTGAAACGTGATTTGTAAAACGTGATTCGTGATCTCACGCATCCCGCCTCACGTATCACAAGTTCCGTTCCGCTCTACGAAGCAGGGTCAATCTCTCCTTTTCAGAATTCCGTTGGGCAGACGAACCATTAGTCGTCGTCCATCGAGAGGATGGCGAGGAAGGCCTCCTGCGGCACGTCGATCTCGCCCATCTGCTTCATGCGCTTCTTGCCCTCCTTCTGCTCCTCCAGCAGCTTCTTCTTCCGGCTCACGTCCCCGCCGTAGCACTTGGCCGTCACATCCTTGCGCTGAGCCTTGATCGTTTCGCGGGCCACGATGCGGCGGCCAATCGACGCCTGAATGGGCACCTCGTAGAGCTGGCGGGGGATGACGTCCTTGAGCTTCTTGGCGAGCTTGCGCCCCACCTCGTGCGCCTTGTCGCGGTGGACGATGGTGGAGAGGGGCTCGGCCGGCTTCTCGTCGATCA
>CAZBIB010000298.1:0-3213 GCA_964491575.1 uncultured Salinivenus sp.
GGGAATTGGAATCGCTTACTTCAAAGCCTGCAAATGTAAACACATCTTTTCTTGCCAAAATACTGCCACTTTTGAGGATTGGGTCTGTAGTGGCCCGTGGATGAACGGTCGGACTCAGATCCACGATCGGATTTGACGGATGTCCGATCCGGACGCAAACAGAGAGCTCGGATGTCGAGTGCATCCCGGTTCTACGGAGAACACCCCCGTTCGCACGTATCCTTACTCACAATCCACGACCACGCACATGACCCGACGACTGTGGTACCCCCTCGCGATCTTTGCACTGGCCGCCGCGCTGCTTCCGATGAGCGCCGCTGCCGCTCCCTCCGACACCACGAACGCTGTGGACCCGGTGGGCCCCGAGCAGGCAAAGCTTCTGCGCCTTCTCAACTCCGACTCCGTAAAGGAGCAGGAGCGCGCCGTCTGCCTCATTGGGACGTACGCGCACACCGGAACGCACGACGCGGACTTCTTTCGCCTCCTGGTCGCGCCGCTGCACGGGCTGGTGATGGACGGCAAGACGGAGGCGCTTCGCATCATGTCCGTCTCGGCGCTCTCCTCCATCGGCACCGACGCGGCAATGCAGGGCCTTCAGGTACAGGTCGACGACATCGACTCAGCCCGAGTGCAACAAATAGCGCGGAACGCACTCGCCGTACATGAGGCCAGCCGGATCGCTGCGAAGAAGCAGTAGGCGGTCTTGCGAACCAGCTTCCGGTGCCAGAGACAGTCGGAAACGGCTGCGCCCTACATCGGAAGCACTGGGGAAATTTCGCCACCTCGAAACGCCACCCGTGGGCTTCGTCGGCCCGGCGGGTGGCTTTTTTCGTGGGTGCCGGTCCGGTCTCGGAGACAGATAGAACGGACACTGCCCCTGCAAAAAACCGGCAAAGACGGCACTGGCGCGGGATGATAATAGTTCGATAACAACAGCGATGTGGATCCGGATGTAGAATTGGACGCTACACGTTCTCTGGGATTATTTTCCCTGACTACCGTGAATGCGAAACAGCTAGGGACGGCGGGACCGACGGTGCTCGTCGTTGACGACGAGGAGGACCTGCTCAGTTTGCTGGAATACAACCTTGAGCAGGAGGGCTTCGATGTGGCGCTCGCGCGGGACGGGGTGGAGGCCATCGAACAGACGCGCGAGCATGAGCCGGCCCTCATCATCCTCGACGTCATGATGCCCAAGATGGACGGCATCGAGGTGTGCGAGAAGCTGCGCAAAGACGCCCACCTCCGCACCGTCCCTATCATGATGCTCACGGCCCGCAACGAGGAGGAGGATAAGGTAGAGGGCCTCGACGTGGGGGCCGACATTTACCTCGGCAAGCCCGTCTCCGTGTCCGTCATCGTGAGCCAGGTGAAGGCCCTGTTGCGGAGTGCCCGCCGCTACGAGGACCCGCCCGACCAGATTCAGGTGCACAACCTTCGGGTGGACCGCGACCGGTACCTGGTCTACCAAAATGAGGGCGACGTGGAGACGGAGATGCGCTTCCCGCGCAAGGAATTCGAACTGCTCTATTTTCTGGCCTCCCACCCGGGCCGGGTATTCTCGCGCCAGGAAATCCTCGACGAGGTCTGGGGCCGCGATGTCTACGTCGTGGATCGGACCGTGGACGTGCACGTCCGCAAGATCCGCGAAAAGATTGGCAGCGAGTACATCGAAACGGTGAAGGGCGTGGGGTACCGGATGAAAGAATAACTCTCCCCGAATGACTTTCTCTTGGTCCGAATGAGCGTTATGATGCAGCGCGCTGGACATCGCTCTTCCACTCATCCTCTCCCATCCATGAGTTCATCCGTGCGGACCGCTGCTTCGCAGTGTCTCTCACTCACCTCCACGTGCCGCCTCGCCGGTGCACTCGTCCTCCTGCTCGTCCTCGCCGGGTGCGGCGGAGGGTCGATCGACACGGTCAGCGTAGACGGGTCCAGCACCGTCTTTCCCCTCACCGAAGCCGTCGCGGAGGAGTTTATGGAGGACACAGAAGGCGCGCGCGTGAACGTGGGCGTGAGCGGCACCGGCGGCGGCTTCTCGAAATTCCTGCGGGGCGAGACAGCCATCAACGACGCCTCACGGCCCATTTCGCCCGAAGAGATCGAGAAGGCCAAGAAGAATGGAATTGAGTTCATCGAACTGCCGGTGGCCTACGACGGGCTGGCCGTGGTTGTCCACCCCAAGAACGACTGGGTGAATTGCCTGTCCGCAAATGAGCTCGAACAGCTCTGGAAGCCGAACAGTCCCATCGACCGCTGGAGCCAGCTCCGAGAGGACTTCCCGGACCGTCCGATCGAACTGTACGGGCCCGGCACCGCCAGCGGCACTTACGACTACTTCACCGAGGCAATCGTCGGGGAGAGCGGGGCCAGCCGGTCCGATTTCACGGCCAGTGAGGACGACAACGTGCTCGTGCAGGGCATCAAGGGCACGGAAACGTCGCTCGGATACTTTGGGCTGGCCTACTACGAGAACAACGCCAAGGATCTCAAGGCGCTGGGTGTGGCTCCGGACTCGCTGAACGGCGGCGCCTCCTGTGTCAAGCCGAGCGCCAAAACCGTGCAGAAGGGCACCTATCGCCCCTTGTCGCGGCCGCTGTTCATCTACGTAAACCTCGACAAGATCACGCCCACCGTCGAGAAGTTCGTCGAGTTCTACCTCAAGAATGCCGGCGAGTTGGCGAGCGACGTGGGCTATGTGGCGATGCCGGAGGACGCATACGAACTGGCTCTCCAGCGCTTCCGCAACCGTACCACGGGAACGCTCTTCGGGGCCAAAGGCGCCGACATGACTGGAACCCGAGTGGAGCAGATCCTCCGGTCGGCCATGAAAGACACGACGGCCGCCGACACAACGGCCCAAGAGTAACGCTTTCCGCTCACGAAGCCCGACCAGGCTGAGCATGAGTACTGAGTGTCTATGAGTACGCCTTCCTCCCCAGCACCAACGACCGCGGACCCCGACACGGACCGCAGCACACGCCCGGCCGAGGACCTCCGCCAACAGGTCTACGACAGTCCGAAGGAGCAGGCCATCAAGTACGCGCTTGGGGCGTGCGCCTTCATCAGCGTGCTCACGACGCTGGGAATTGCGGCCGTGCTTATCATCGAGTCGATCCCGTTCTTCCAAGAAGTGGCCCTCAGCGAGTTCTTCGGAGACACGCGCTGGACCCCCCAGTTCGCCGAGAAGCACTTTGGCATCTGGGCGCT
>CAZBIB010000299.1:0-3212 GCA_964491575.1 uncultured Salinivenus sp.
CGTGGCTCCTCCGGAACCACGACGAGCTGACGCTCGAAATGGTGACCGACGAGGAACGCGACTACATGTACCACGAGTACGCCGCCGACGATCGGTTTCGCATCAACGTGGGCATCCGGCGCCGCCTCACGCCGCTCTTGGAGGGCGATCGCCGCCGCGTCGAACTCATGAACGCGCTACTCTTCAGCCTCAAGGGCAGCCCCATCATCTACTACGGCGACGAGATTGGGATGGGGGACGATCCCTTCCTCGGTGACCGCAACGGCGTGCGCACCCCCATGCAGTGGAGCCCCGACAAAAATGGCGGTTTCTCGCGGGCGCCTCACCACAAGCTGTTCATGCCTCCCATCAACCGGGGCCGCTACAGCTACGAGTTCGTGAACGTGGAGGATGCGGAAGACGACCCCCACTCCCTGCTGCACTTCATGCGCCGGCTCATCGCCCTCCGCCAGCAGAACAAGAAAATCTTTGGGCGAGGCTCGTTCGAGTTGCTGCCCGTCGAGAATGCGGCTATTTTCGCGTTCATCCGAAAGTACGAGGGCGAACAGGTCCTAGTTGTGACCAACCTCTCCCGCTTCACGCAGTCGGTACACATACCCGCCCGGGACGACCTGCAGGGCCTCGCTCCAGTGGAGCTCTTCAGCCAGTCCCCGTTCCCGACCATCGGCAACGACGACTATCACCTGACCCTCGGTCCCCATCACTTTTACTGGTTCGAGCTCGTGCCCGAAGAAGATGTCCAACGCGAATCCACCCGTCGCAGTGGCCTCCAACCCGCCGAGGCCGACGGCCGCGCGTATCCCGTACTGCCAGTGGCCGAGGGACTCCAGAATCTCCTCGTGCCCACGATGGCCCAGCGCCGTGGCCCCGAACAGCTCGAAACGCTTCTGCCCGACTTCATCAATAAGCAGCGGTGGTTCGGGGCGAAGGGGGAGAACGTTGAGGCGGTAAAGATCGAGGACGCGGTGCGCCTACGAAGCGCCCCCACCGTCTACTTCTCTGTGCTCGAAGTCGCCCTCGAGGACGAGACATCGTTCTACACCCTGCCCCTCATGGCCGCTCCGGAGGACAAGGCTCCATCTCTTCTCGACGAGTATCCCCACGCTGTGCTCGCCTGGCTGGAGGTGAGCGACACGGGTGAGCGGCGCCTTGTCTACGACGCCACGGTGGACCCCGAGTTCTGGGCGACGCTCTTTCGGTGGTGGCAGAGCGGCAGTCGAGGCCGCTCCCTGAAGGGCGTGTACACCGCCGAGTCGTCCGAGTCCGCAACGCACGAGGAGCCGGAAGACATCGAACTGTTCAGCGGCGAGCAGAGCAACACGTCGGCCCTCATCAACGGCGAGTACTTTGCCAAAATCTACCGCCGTCTGGAGGAGGGCCCCAATCCCGAGAAGGAGTTGCTCGAACACCTCACGAGCGTCAATTTCAAATTCGCCCCCCGTCTCCACGGCACCATCACCTTCCAGCGTCAGCGCCGCCGGTACACCCTGGGGGTCTTTCAAGAGGCGCTCAACGTGGATACCGACGCGTGGGCCTATGCCCTCGACTGCACCACCAAATTCCTGAACCGGGTCGAAAGCTCTCCCTTCCCCCGAGAGCAGGCCCAGGCGATGAATCGCTCGGCCGCAACCGACGAGCGAAGCACCGAGCGGTCCTCGGACGAAACAGCACCGGTGTGGCTCGAAGAAGTGGCTCCTGAGATGATCTCCTTCGCGCGCACGCTCGGGGTGCGCACTGCCGAGCTGCACCATGCCCTATTCCGGGCCGAGGCCGAGGACTTGCATCCCATTGAGGCGCCGGCGGATGCCGGAGGGGAACTCGCGCAGCGTGTGCGAACGGAACTTACGGAGACCCGCGACCTCCTCGATCGCCAGAAGGATCTTAATCCCGAGAACCAGCCGTCGGAATCCGCCTGGACCGAGGCCGAAGACCGCCTGGCCGCTCTTGAAGACCTCGACAGCGGCCACCAGCACATCCGCGTTCACGGCGACTACCACCTCGGACAGCTCCTCCGCGCGGAGGGGGATGTCTACATCCTCGACTTCGAGGGCGAGCCAGCTCGTCCCCTGGAAGAACGCCGGAAGCGAGAAAATGCGCTGCGGGACGTGGCGGGCATGATCCGGTCCCTGGAGTACGCCGTTCTCGTGACGTGGGAAGACCACACGGAGACGGATCCGGACTACGCGCCCTGGATCAACGCACTGCTCTACTGGATGGAGACGACCTTCCTCAACGCCTATGCCGACACGGCCGAGGAAGCCCCCTTCCTCCCCGACCCGTCTGCCCGCTACTCTTTCCTCTGGGCGTACCTCCTCGACAAGGCCCTGTATGAAGTCCGCTACGAGCTCAACCATCGCCCCGACTGGATCTGGCTTCCACTCCACGGCCTCCGGCGGCTCCTCAGTTCCCAGGAATCTACAGTCTCCTCAAAACCGTGACCATTCCATCGCCGCAGGTGGGCATTTGAGCGTGGGAGCGCGGGAGAATGAAAGAAGGAGGGAGTGGGCGAAATTGTGAAACGCGCTGAGAAGAACTCCGCGAACCCCGGTTCCAGCAATCTCTCAAAGAACTCCAACTCCCCAACGCCAAATTCTCAACGCATAACCCCCAACTCCGCATGTCTCACCTTACTGACGACGACATCTACTACTGGAACGAAGGCACCCACACCCACAGCTATGAGCGGCTGGGGGCGCATCCGGATCAGCAGGGCACCTGGTTTGCCGTCTGGGCCCCAAATGCCGACCGAGTGGAGGTGACGGGCGACTTCAACGACTGGACCTTCGGCGCCGACGTGCTGGAACGCCGCGAGGGGGGCCTCTGGGAAGGATATGTGCGTGGCGCCAAGCCGGGCCAAAAGTACAAGTACCACCTTCACGCCGACGGCGAATGGGTGGACCGAACGGATCCCTATGCCTTCCAGATGGAAGCCCCCTCGCAGAACACCTACCAGGGCCTCTCCGCCATCATTCAGGACCTCGACACTTACACGTGGAACGACGAGGAGTGGATGGCCGAGCGGGAGGGCCCAGGCGGGCTGAACGGGCCGCTCTCGATCTATGAGGTGCACCTCGGCTCCTGGCGGCACAAGGAGCACGGCGAGTCGCTGAGCTACCGCGAAGTGGCCGAACCCCTCGCCGACCACGTCGAAAATCTCGGCTTCACCCACGTCGAGTTCCTCCCTCTCGCCGAGCACCCGTACTACGGCTCGT
>CAZBIB010000300.1:0-3179 GCA_964491575.1 uncultured Salinivenus sp.
GCCTGCTGCGAGACGGGCTAATCGTGGATTCTGGATTCAATAGATCACCGGGAGGGTCGTGCGAGGAGGCTCGTGCGGCCCTTCGTTTCTTTTGGGGGCTGGCGGGCCTGGACACAGGAATTGGAGAAGGCGTATAGGAGAGGCCATTCGTTCCATACTCCCTGATCTCTCATGCCATCGTCTACGTCCGCCGCCCGGCGCGCCTGGCGCGTCCTGCCCCTCGTCCGCCTCATGGTGGGGGCCGTCTTTTTGTCCGAGGGGATCCAGAAATTCTTGTATCCGGCAATGCGCGGCCCCGGCCGGTTCGCGGACATGGGCTGGCCGATGCCCGAGCTCGTGGCGAACTTCGTGGGCACGGCGGAGATCGTCTGCGGCGCGCTGATTCTACTCGGCTTCTACACGCGGCTCGCCGCCGCGGGCACGGCCACGATCATGACGGTGGCGATCGTCACGACGAAGATTCCGATCTGGATGGGATCGGGCTTCGGCCCGTTCGAGGTGCGCGAGCTCAGCCAGTACGGCTTCTGGAGCATGGCACACGCGATGCGCACCGACTGGGCGATGCTGCTCGGCTCCCTCGTGCTGATCGTGGCGGGGGCGGGGCCGTGGTCGTTCGACACCCGAAGAGGACGGAGACGATCACTGGCGTAGAGGCTCTGTCGCCATCCCGTCTGTGCGCTCCCCCTGCACGTCTACAGGCGACATCGTCTCGTCACACTGACTCTTCTTTCGAATCGTCCCGTCAGCACCGTGCCGCGGTCGGCAGAGCGGGGATCTTTAGAGGCGTTTCGGGTTTTTGTATTGTACCACCGCGTTCTGTCGACCAGTTTTCCTCATCCCTGTGAGCGATTCGTACCACGACCGTTCGTCGCCCTCCCGCCGCGACTTTTTGAAGACTGGCGCCCTCGGCGCCCTCGCCCTCGGCACCGGAGGGATGGCTGACACCGTCAACGGGCAGTCCCGCACCGACACGTCGTCCGTCGAGGCGCCGGGCGATGCCCAAAATGTCATCTTCCTGGTGAGTGACGGTATGAGTGCCGGCACCCTCACGATGGCAGACTTGCACCTTCGGCGGCACGAAGGGCGGCGGTCGAACTGGCTCCGTCTCTACGAGGAGGGACGTGTGCAGCGCGGCCTCATGGACATGGCCCCGGCCAACTCGATCGTGACCGGTTCCGCCGCGGCGGCCTCCTCCTGGGGCTCCGGGCACCGTGTGGTCAACGAGATGGTGAACATGAGTCCGGAGGGCGAGAAGTACCGGACCATTCTCCAGATCTTTCGCGACGCCGGACGGGGCACCGGCCTCGTCACCACCACCCGCATCACGCACGCCACCCCGGCGGGCTTCGGCATCAACATGCCTGCGCGGTGGAGCGAGGACAAGATCGCTGCGCAGTACCTGGAGCGGGAGTACGACGTGCTGCTGGGAGGCGGACGCCGCCACTTCGATCCCGACCAGCGCGGCGACGGCACCGATCTATTTCAGGGCTTTCGGGACGCGGGATACACCGTGGCGCAATCAAAGAGCGACCTCAGCCGCTGGGGGCACGAGGGAGCAATCCTCGGCACCTTCTACGACACCCACCTCCCTTACGTCCTCGACCACCGCCACATCACGGCGCACCAGCAGCAGGTGCCCCGCCTGCCCGAGATGACGGACGCCGCGCTCCAGCGCCTCGACCAAAACGACGACGGTTTCATTCTGCAGGTGGAAGGTGGGCGCGTCGACCACGGCGCGCATGACAACGACACGGGCGGCCTCGTTTATGATCAGATCGAGTTCGACCGCGCCATCGGACGCGTGCTTGACTTTGTAGAGGGGCGCGACGACACGCTCGTTCTCATTACCACCGACCACGGCAACGCGAACCCGGGTGTCAACGCCGCGGGCGATCGCTACAGCGACTCGCCCGATATGTTTGACCGGATCGCTGACTTTCAGTACACCAACAGCTGGATCCTGTCGGAGCTCGACGAGAACAGCACCTACCGACAGATTCAGGACCGGGTCGAAGAGGCGTGGCAGTTCCCGATTCGGCGGGATGAGGCGGAGCTTCTCCAGGATGCGCTGCGGGGGAAGTACCAGGCCGCCTACCGCGAGAAAAGCGCGCCCAACCTGTTGCTCGGCGCCCTCCAGGCCAACTACACGTCCGTCAACTGGCTCGGCGGCGACCACACGTCCGACTACGTGGAGTTGGCCGCGCTGGGTCCCGGCAGCGAGGCGATCGGCGACTTCACGCGCAACACGGATCTCTTCGACCTGATGGTGAAGGCGGGTGGGGTGCGAGAGTACGCGAGTGGATGAGGGCTTGCTGAAACGGTGGACCGCAGAAACGCAGCCCGTCGACGCATTTTCATGGCTGCTGGCAGAGGCGCAGCGGGACGAATCGTAGCGGACCGCCGCTGTCTGAAGTCTATCTCTTTCTCAGTTCGTTGACGCTTGGGATTCGTCTGCTTTACGTCCCCTTCAGGTGGGAACCCAAAATGCGCTCGGCAACATCAGATCCGCTCCCTAGACATCGCTCGAAGTCGCAATAGTGAGCTCGATCGATTGCGCTGTTGAAAAAGAGTTGCCAAGGAAGGAACCTCTTTCATTTGGTAGTTTCAACTAACGGAGGGGAATCGTCAAGTCGGGAGCAGGTCCGCTTGGAAGCCAATCTGTGTCAGAAGAATCCAAATTTCCCCGATGCCAGCCCAAACGCCCAACTCGGTACCAAATGACGGCGAAAATGCAAGCGACCAAACTTCGGAAGTGGCCGAGGTCGACCGCGAAGAAGAACGACTTCGCCGAGCGCTCGACCGCGATGAAGGGCAGTTCGATCTTCTGGTGCAAGCAGTCAAGGAATACGCCATCTTCATGCTCGACCCCGACGGCTACATCCTGAGCTGGAACCAGGGGGCCGAGCGAATTAAAGGCTACAGCGAAGAGGAAATCCTTGGACACCACTTTTCTGTCTTTTACACCGACGAGGACGCGGAAGCAGGCCGACCTGAGTCCGGGCTTCAGAGAGCAAAAAATGAGGGGCAGTGGACCGACGAGGGCTGGCGAGTACGCAAGGACGGAAGCCGCTTTTGGGCGCGGGTGACCATTACGGCGCTCACCGGCGAGGACGGGGAGCTAAAAGGCTTTGCGAAAGTGACCCGCGACCTGACCGATCGCAAGCGACGTGAAGAGAAGC
>CAZBIB010000301.1:0-3142 GCA_964491575.1 uncultured Salinivenus sp.
AGCTCATTCCCGGCGGCGCCGACCACTCCTACGGCATCGAGGTGGCCAAAATGGCGGGCCTGCCGGATGCGGTAATTGCCCGGGCCCGCGAGGTGCTCCACAACCTGGAGAGCCAGCACCTGGAGGTTGGCGATGGCGACACGGGCGACGACTCTGCCCCGCCGTCGGGCGATGGGATGCGTGCGAAGAAGGGGGACGCCGAAGCGGTACCGGATCTGGAGGACAGCCAGGCCAATCAGATGCACCTCTTCGCCCAGCCCGATCCGGTGGCCGAGGAAATCAAGGAGATGCTGAGCGAGATCAATCCAAACCGCATCACGCCCGTGGAGGCGCTGATGAAGCTGTCCGAGATGAAGGACAAGCTGGAGGAATGAGAGTGGGAGAATGGGGGAAAGGGAGAGCGGGAGCTCTATGCTTTCGCCCGCTCACCCCTCGTCCTCATTCCTGGCATTCCCGTACGTCGGGGGCATCGGGGGAAAGGGCGCGCTCTTTCAGCGTCCGGGCCGCGCGCAGGCGTTCCTGAGGAGACAAGCTCAGGTGTTGATGGATGCCCATTCCGTCGCCGCCTTGAAGTCGTGCGACTTGTGCACGGTCCGGTCCATTGCACGCTCTTCTCGTGGGGGCATGGCTCTTCACTTCGGAGAGTGCGTGAGAGTACGATCCGCATTCAGATAAACCACTGGGAGAGTGGGGGGCTCGATTTAAAGGAGAACGGTTCCCCAGGAACGGCTCATCGTCGATGCTGGGCAGGAGCCGCCGATAGTCGAAGCGCTTCGCGACGACCCGCAACAGACAAGCCGCGTACGGGTTCAAGTCTCAAACAACAGACAGAGTGGAGGAGTCCCGCCCCGTCTCATACAGGCCCGTGCCGCCATGAGCACGTACCACGACATTCTCGGAGTTGGCCCGGAGGCGTCGCAGGAAGAAATTAAGGACGCCTTCCGCCGCCGTGCCCTGGAGTGCCACCCGGATCAGGTGGAGGAAGGAGAGAAGGAAGCGGCGCAGCAGGAGTTTCTGCGGGTCCGGGAGGCATTTGAGATCCTGAGTGAGAGTGAGAACGGACACTGGTCGAATGGGTCCAGGAATGGGGCCAGTCCAGACGATTCGACGACGCGTTCCCGAGGGTCTCGGCGCTCCTACAAGGAACGGTGGCGAAACGCCAAAAAGGTGCGCGTCAGCAAAGACATCGTCGACCGGGTCCAGGGACTCTCGGGGGAATATCGGCACATGCGCCAGAAAACCAAGGTTACCGTTCCAGTCTGTGCCGTGCTGACCATGTTGGTTTTTCTGTACGATCCCCTGACAATGCACGGGACTGGGGTCTTCCTCGTCGACTTTCTCCTCTGCGGTCTCGTGGGCAGCGTCTACGGCTTTGCACTGGGGAGCGTTTGGGCTTACCTGGACATATTTCTGCATGATAACGGTCGGTAGCTGGCATGGGGTCTTTGATGCACTTCTTTTTTGCCGGTGCTCTCAACAACCCGGCACCCCGGACGCTACCTCGATCTCCCGTCCGCGCGGTTGTCCTGTTGCTGCTCATCGGGGGTATGGGAGGGTGCACAGACGCGCCGGCCCAGGACTCCGGAGGAGCGTTGCTGCCTGAGCAGGCGGCCTACGACGTTACCCACTATGACCTCGCCGTAACGGTGGCTCCCGCCCAGAAGCGAATCGAGGGCGAGCTGACCGTGCATGCGGTCGTTGAGCAGTCGCTCGATGAACTGGTCCTCAATCTCGACCGGCGCCTCTCTGTGGAGCGTGCGTGGAACGAGAACCGACCTGCTGCTGATCGGCCCGTCGAGCGTCGCGACGACAAAAATCAGCTCTGGATTGAACTCGGAGAGCGATACACTTCCGGCGACACGATCCGCGTAACGGTGGCGTACGAGGGGTCGCCCCGCGTCGCTCCCCGCGCTCCGTGGGACGGGGGATTTTCGTGGTCGACCACCCCGAGCGGGGCGCCGTGGATTGCCACCTCGTGCCAGACGGAAGGGGCTGACCTGTGGTGGCCCGTGAAGGATCATCCTTCCGACGAGCCGGACTCGATGGACATCTCCTTCACGGTGCCGGACTCCCTCACGGCGGCCTCGAACGGAGTGCTCCAGGGCATCGAACGAGCGTCCGACAGCACCCGCACGTTCTACTGGAACGTCTCCACGCCCATCAACACATACAACGTGGCCCTCAATGTGGCTCCGTACGTTCGCCTCGACACCACCTACGCGAGTACAAGCGGCGTGTCGGTGCCCGTCTCGATGTACGTTCTCCCGTCCGACTCAGCCCAGGCGGCGCGCGCCCTTCCGGACTTCCTGGAGCAGGTCCGCTACCTGGAAGAGACGCTCGGCCCCTACCCGCCTCGAGCCGACAAGTACGGCATTGCCCAGACGCCCTACCTGGGCATGGAGCACCAGTCGATTATTGCCTACGGCCACAACTTCACCACGGGCGGGATTGGCTACGAAGCGCCGTTCGACGCCCTCCATTTCCACGAACTGGCCCACGAGTGGTACGGCAATCTCATCACGGCGAAAGACTGGAAGGACTTCTGGCTCCACGAGGGCCCGGCCACCTACCTGGAAGCCCTCTACGCCGAGCACCTGGAGGGGGACAGTGCCTACCACGCCCTCACTGATTACTTCCGGGCGCAGGTGGAGGGAGGAACGCCCATCGCCCGCCGAGAGCCAACGACGGCCGAGGACATCTATCACCGCCACGTATACTTTCGCGGAGCCCTGACGCTCCACACGCTCCGGTACGTCGTGGGCGAGGCGACGCTGCGCCGCATCTTGCGCCGATTCGCGACCTCCTCATCTGGCGACGGTTCCGTTTTCCGCCAGGTCACGACGAGTGACTTCCAGCAGCTCGCCGAAACGGTCTCGGACCGGTCGCTGGAGGCGTTCTTCGACGTGTACCTCTACCAGCCCGCCCTTCCGGCGCTCGATACGACGCGGACGGCCGACGCGCTTCGTCTGCAGTGGACGAACACAGGCGATGCGGTGTTCTCTGTGCCGGTGCCCATACGGGTGAATGGCAAGACGCGCCGGGTGTCGATGCGTGGCGGACAGGGGCGCCTTGCGATGCCCGATACGGCCGACGTGACGATCGACCCGAAGGGATGGGTGCTGCGGGCGGGGGCCCAGGAGTA
>CAZBIB010000302.1:0-3139 GCA_964491575.1 uncultured Salinivenus sp.
TGTCATGGCAGGCCACCCCTGATTGGAAACGGGTGCAGAAAGCGAGTGGTGAGCACGCGGACCGGATTGGCGCACGACTAGTCACCACGCGATCCAGAAGAATTTTGAATTGCGAACTCGAGAAATGTAACAAGATTCGGCGAAGGATGTTTCTGGGGCGTCGTGGGGATACGTCGGGATCTGCAGAAACGACGAACACCGTCTCGGTCCATTGATATCTGCGGGCCGGGGATCCTATATTAACCATACTGAATCCAATTGCGGATGCTGAGGAGGCTCCTGTCGCTCGAAAGTGGATCCTCTCGGCGGCCGCTCTCCCTTCGTTTGCTAAGAATCTCTTTTCCATTCTCCGACGACATGGCAGAAGCAGTCACGCCCCGCGACGAAGACTACTCGCAGTGGTATCAGGACGTCGTTCGCAACGGCCAGCTGGCCGAGAATTCGCCCGCTCGCGGGTGCATGATTATTAAACCCAACGGCATGGCGCTGTGGGAGAACATGCGCGACCAGTTGGACCAGATGTTCAAGGACACGGGCCACGAGAATTATTACTTTCCGCTGTTTATCCCGGAGCGCTACATGGAGCGGGAGGCCGAGCACGTGGAGGGCTTCGCAAAGGAGTGTGCCGTTGTCACGCATTCGCGCCTCACGCAGGACGAGGAGGGCAACTTGATCCCCGATCCGGAATCGAAGCTGGGCGAGAACTACATCGTACGCCCCACCTCCGAGACCATTATCTGGGATACGTACTCGAAGTGGATTCAGTCGTATCGCGATCTGCCGCTGCTCTACAACCAGTGGGCCAACGTCGTCCGCTGGGAGATGCGGCCGCGCCTGTTTCTGCGCACGGCCGAGTTTTTGTGGCAGGAAGGCCACACCGCTCACGCCACGGAGTCGGAAGCGATTGAGGAGGCCGAGCGGATGCTGGAGGTCTACGCCACCTTCGCCGAGGAGTACATGGCGATGCCGGTGCTGCAGGGGCGCAAGACGGAAAGCGAGCGGTTCCCCGGCGCGGTGGACACCTACTGCATCGAGGCGATGATGCAAGATGGCAAGGCGCTGCAGTCCGGCACCAGTCACTTCCTGGGGCAGAATTTTGCGAAGGCGTTCGACTGCACCTTCAAGAACGAGGACAACGAGGAAGAGTACGTCTGGGCCACCTCGTGGGGTGTCTCCACGCGCCTCGTAGGCGGCCTCGTCATGACTCACTCCGACGACCAGGGCCTCGTGCTGCCGCCCAAGCTGGCCCCGCACCAAGTCGTCATCGTACCCATCTACTTTGACGACGAGCAGCGCACCGACGTACTGGAGGTGTGCGAACGGATCCAGAACGAACTCGATGACCAGGGCATCACGGTGAAGCTCGACGACGACGACACCAAGCAGCCGGGCTGGAAGTTCAGCGAGTACGAACTGCGCGGCGTGCCGGTGCGTCTCGCCATCGGGCCCCGCGACCTGGAGAACGACAACGTGGAGATGGCGCGCCGCGATACGCAGGAGAAGGAGATCGTCCCGCAGGAGGGCATCGCGCAGCGCGTTTCCGACACGCTCGACGACATTCAAGGAACGCTCTACGACCAGGCGCAGGAGCGACAGGAGGACAACACCCACGTCGTTGACGACTACGACGAATTCCGCGAGGTCATCGGGCGCGGCGGCTTTGCGTGGGCTCACTGGGACGGCACGCCGGAGACGGAGGCGCGCATCCAGGAGGAGACCTCCGCCACCATTCGGCTGATTCCATTCGACCGCGAGGAGCACGAGGAGGGTACGGATGTGTTTACGGGCGAGCCGTCCGAAGGCCGGGTGCTCTTTGCACAGGCGTACTGATTTTGTATTGCGTATTGCGTAGTGGGATCTGTGACGGGTGGAAATACGCAGTACGAAATACGCAATACGGACCACATCACCGTAACAATTCCAGGCGTTGTGCGTGACTTATAACGAGCAATCGACGCCACACCACCATCTCGCTCAGCCGCAATGAGCGCTCCACCGCCCGGCTCCGACTCTGACAGCAGTCGGGATGATGACCTGGAAAACCTCGGCGACGAGGAGTTGTCCGGGCAGGGCGCATCGGATCCGGAAGCGGCGCGGGCCGCCGCCGAAGATGCGCTGGCCCAGGTGGAGGCGCTCGCCGGTCTGGAGGAGGAGCCGGAGATGGAGTCGAGCAGTGAGGAGCGTGAAGCCGCGAGTGGAGCCTCCGCCCAAGCATCTACCGCGGCGTCCGAGACCCACCGGAGCGACACGCCCGAGGACCAGTGTGAGAACTGCGGGGCGTTGCTGGAGGGGCCGTACTGCTCTCAGTGTGGGCAAAAGGCGGCCGGCCGGGTCGTGCCCCTCTGGCACATGCTCAATGAGGCGCTTGAGGCCGTCATTGAGCTCGACATGCGGGTGATTCACACCTTTCCCAAGTTCCTCTTCCTGCCCGGCCGGCTCACCAAGGAGTACATCAACGGGCGACGCAAGCGCTACATCCGCCCCTTCCGCCTGTATCTGTTCACCACGTTTCTACTGTTTACCGTCCTCGCCTTCACCGCCGGGCAGGGCTTCCAGTTCCCCTTCGACCCCCAGATGCCGCCCACACAGGCGGACACCGCGCAGACGAACTCGACCGTCGGCACGGCCGACACGACCGCGGTGTCCTCGGCCCCCTCGTTCATGGGGAGTCCCGAACAGCGGGAGGAGTGGGCGCGACAAATCCGGACGAACCCGAACGCGGTCAACGTCCAGTTTGGGAATTCGGAAACCCAGACCCGTCTCGAACGGATCCTACGCGTAAAAGTCGCCGAGGCCATCGAGAATCCGCAGGACTTTCTGGGGAGCATGATCGACCGGGGGCCCTACATCATGTTTCTCATGCTCCCCCTCTTCGCCTTCTTACTCAAGCTGCTCTACATCCGTCGCAGCCGCCTCTATGTGGAGCATCTCATTTTCAGTCTCCACGTTCACGCCTTCTCGTTTTTCGCCTTCACCGTGGGTCTCCTCCTCAGCGAAACGAGTTCGGGGTGGCTCCACACCGCCGCCACGTGGATCGAGCTCTCACCGCTTTTGTACCTCGTCGTGGCGATGGCACACGTCTATGACCAGGGATTCATCAAGTCGACGATCAAGGCGTTTCTCCTCCTGAACATCTACT
>CAZBIB010000303.1:0-1315 GCA_964491575.1 uncultured Salinivenus sp.
TTTCTGTTCGAGGTCTCGGCGGACCCTCCGATATGCCTTCCATTCCACGTAGTCGTCCCACTGCTCAAAGTCCTCATCCCCCTGCCGGACCGTCTGCTCGAACGTCTCAAACGACTGCTGGTGGGTCCGTTCATAAAGAGCCTCCTTTTCCTTCGCCTCCCGGAGCCGCGCCATCAGATCCAGCCTCAACAGGTCCGCGACCTCGTTCTTCGATACCGTCCACATGACAGTTCTTGGTGGAAAGTGAATACGGGTTCTGCGTCGAGGACCCGCTTATACCTGTTCCGTGCGGAAATGATTACCCTGATTCCTTCCTCGAATCATTGAGGAGGGCCTGGACGACTGCGGACCGCCGTCCGCGGTCATCGTTTTGGGGGGTGTTGCGAGCTCCCTGGGCGCGACTCCGGTGTCGTTCGCTTGCGGTACTTCTGCCCGTCGACGACGAAGAGCGTGCCTTCGAACGTTGTTTCTGACTCCAAGAGAGTCTCTAGCGTGCGATGGACGGCTCGAACCTGCTCTGGATCGGGCACCACCTTGAGGAGAATGATTCCGTGGTACGACGAAGGCGGATATGCCCGGATGTCCCCAAATCCCCGGTCCGTCGTGACCAGCACAGCCTCGGTGTCTTGAGCTTTCTGAAAAACATCGGCATCCGATGCCCCCGACATGCCCAGGTCCTGAACCCGCGTCGCGTCACACCCGATCTCCCTCATTATCCGAACGGTCCGCGTGAAGGTACACTCATCAGCCAAGAAGGAGGGCTCGGGGCCATTCTTATCGTTTTCCATTTATGTCCTCCCGGCATACACTTCCTCGTTTTCGATGACCGAGTTCGCGTACCGGATACACGCCAGCACATCCTCTCGCGTGAGGTGGTCGTAGTAGTCCGTGAGAATGTCCTCGATCGCTACGCCCTCTCCGAGGAGACCGAGAACCATGTGGACGGGGACGCGGGTCCCAGCAATCACCGGTTTCCCGTGGTGCACGTCTGGATGCACCTCAATGCGATCTGCAATCTCAGCCATGGGGCTCCTCGCCTGGTGACGTGAGTACGTTTTCTTTTCTATGCGTCTCCGTCCATTACGTTGCCGCACGGAAAACTGCAGTCGGTGCGGCCGTCGGCAGACCGCGGCGCTGGGAGCGGAGCGACCGAGTGCTTTCAGAGTGCGCTGGGAACAGAGCGCCCCGAGCATCAGCGAGGAAGTGCCCTTGGGGCGAGACCGAGTGCTTTCAGAGTGACCGCGGTCCTGATGAGACATAGCTTCGCCACGTCAGTCCCATTCGGGCATTGAGGAACTGCAAACACGTTGTATTC
>CAZBIB010000303.1:1415-3118 GCA_964491575.1 uncultured Salinivenus sp.
CTTCTTGCCCGGGCTCGTCACGACCACCGAGCGCAGGTCCGTGTCCGGACGGGCGAAGCGGAGGTTGGTGCGAAGGCGGCGGTAGGCCTCGGCGGCCGCCGACATGGGGCTCGTGAGCATGATGAGGGACGTCTGGATCTCGCGCCCGTCGATCTCGACCGTGTCGGCGCCACCGAACTCCGACTCAATCGTCGCGTCCATGGACGGGACGATGCCGATCACGTGCTCGCCGAGGGCCTCCACGTCCGCAGGCGATCGGACGTACGTGTCGAGCTTCTCGCGAAGGACCACGAGCCCGCCGCCCAGGAGGAGCCCGAGCAGGGCGCCCAGAATGAGGTTCCGCTGCGAGTTCGGGGAAATGGGCCGCCCCGGAATGCCGGCGCTGCGGATTCGATCCGCAAAGCCGACCTCCTCTTCGATGGACATCCGCGTCTCTTGAAGCTTCCGATTGATGAAGCTGTGGGTTTGCTCCAGCGACTGCTTCCGGCGCTTCAGGTCGGCCAGCTGGAGCGACTTGGGCGGCAGGTTCTGGAGCTGCGTGCGGTTCTCTTCGATCTGGCGGTCGACGGTATTGATCTGCGCCTGAAGGCCGTTCACTTTGATCTCCTGCTGGGCAATCTGGCGCTGGAGCTGCACGACGTACGAGAGGCCCCGCTGCCCCCCGCCTTCCTCTCCACCGCCTCCGCCGGCGCCGATGCCTCCGGCCGCGAGCGTCTTCTCGACGTAGGCGTTGGCCAGCGAGTCGGCCTGCCGCTCTAGCCGCTTGGCCCGGCGCTGGAGCTGGCGCAGGTTCCTGGCCCGCGGCGTATTGGCGTCCACATCCAGGTTTGGGTTTCGCGTCTTTACGCGATTGATCTCGCCGGCCACGTTGGCCTTCTCCTGCTGCACCTGCTTCAGCTCGGTCTGAATGCCCGACGAGAGGCGCTCGGCGAGGCGGGGCCGCATGCGCTTCAGCTCCTTCTTCTTTGTGTTCAGGGCCGACTCGGCCATGTCCAGCTCAATGCGCAGCTCGTCGTGGCGCGCTTCGAGCTCGGAGAGCTGCTGCACGAGGCGGCTCGCCTCCTGGTCGAGACTCACCGCATCCTCCTTCTGCATGTAATTGGCGAGGGCGCGGTCCGCCTTCGTTACCCGCGTCGAAAACTTGTCGGACTGCTGATCGAGAAAGTTGCGCTTTGCGCGCAGGCTCTCGCGGCTCTTTTCCCGGGTGCGCTGGATGTAGGCCGAGGCGTACTGGTCGGCGATGAGGGCCGCTTCGGCGGGAACGGGCCCCTGGGCCGTAATCTGGATCGCGTCGACCTCGCGCCCGGCGGATCGCGCCTGCACGCGCCTTCGGAGAAGAAGTCCCGCGAGGGCGGCCCGCGATCGGCGCTCACCCGTAGGCGTGGTAAGAATGTCGAGAGGCTCGCCGGTCCGGGGGTGGGTTCCCATCGTGTCGAGACGGACGGCCACCTCCTTGGCGAGGGCCTCTGACTGGTTGATGACGAGGATCTGGTTCGACAGGCTGCGCTGCTGCCCCCCGAACGCAGAGGCGCTGCTGCGTCCTTCGGTTAGCGAGGGCACGGCACTCTGGCTCTGGCCGAGGTCGACCAGGAGCAGGGTCGAGGTCTCGTACTGCGGCGTCCGCGTATACGTATAGACGGCCACGGTCCCCACCACGAGCACAAAGACGGCCAAAAGGATCCATTTGCCGCCCCAGAGGGTGC
>CAZBIB010000304.1:0-3102 GCA_964491575.1 uncultured Salinivenus sp.
GCCCACTCGCTGGGAGGCGACGCGCTGGCGGAGGTGGCCGAGTCGACGCGCACCCGCTACGCCGAGGAGGCTGGGCGCTTCGAGGAGGCCGACCTGCTGCGCCTGCTCACCATGGCCGGCGATGCGGAGGACGACATCAAGCAGAGCCCCCAGCCGCGTCTCAGCCTGGAGACGACGCTCCTGAAGATGGCCCAGCTCCGCCGCTCGGCCGACCTGCGCAAGGTGTTGAAAAAGATCGACCGGCTGGAGCAGCTGGCGGAAAAAGGCGAACTGCCCAACACGGTGCCGGGGGACGGGACGGCCAGGGAGGAGCCGCCGGCGTCCGCGTCGACCACCGAGGCGACGGGTGCAGATGAGGAGGGAGGGGAGGCGGAAGCAACCAACGCGGACTACAGGTCCGATTCGGAATCCTCCTCGACCCCGAGCGACGCGTCTTCATCGTCCAACCGCGAGTCTCCGAGCGCCTCCTCCACGTCCGCAGACGCGTCCGATGCGGCCGAGGAAAAGGACGAGGAAACGGACAACCGCGGGGAACCGAGTAGCGATCCTGGGCCCGACTCCGATCCCTCCGTCGAGTACAACGACCTGTTTGGTGCTCCGGCGCTCCAGTCGGACGAATCGTCGGAGGGGACCAACGAGACGGACGCGACGGGAGACCGCGCCGCCTCGAACGATGCGGGAACAGCGAAAGGCGGAAGTGCTCAGGCCGCAACAGTCGCCGAGCCGACCGTGTCTGCCGCCTCGCCCGACGACGGACTGGCCAACGAGTGGCCTCGCGTCGTGCAGGCGGTCAAGCAAGAGCACATTAGTCTCGGCTCCCTGCTGGGCGAAGCCGAGCCCGTGGAGTGCGTGGAAGGGACGCTCACTGTGGCCGTGCCCCGGGATCTTCACCGCGACACCCTTCGCGACCGGCGGCGCGTCCTGCTGCGCCACGTCACCACCATTGACCAATCGATCGAAGACATTCGGTTCGTCGTAGAAGCCACTCCCGACGGCACCACCACGGATACCAACACCTCGGACGAACCTCTCAGCCCCCGCGAGCAACTCCAGCAGCTCCGCAACACGTACCCGGCACTCGACATCCTCTTCGGCGAATTTGGAGCGGAGCCTGTGTGGTAACCTCCGACGGCAGACCGCGGAGAGGGGATTTCACCCCTTGAGTCGGGCTCCCTCCACCATTCCATCCATCCACACATCCAAACTTCCAGTGAGGGATCGGTTCTGATTGTCGTCCGTTGCATTCCTTCGTGGATGAAGCACGAGGCCGCTGCCGACGGTTTGGCGACCGCGGTCCCAAACAGGTTTTCACACCACAACGAGTTTTTGAATTGAAACGCACCCTTTGCTATGGCCAAGCCAGGACAGGGAATGAACATGCAGGACATGTTCGGGAAGATGATGGAAATGCAGGAAAAGATGAACGCCGCTCAGGATGAGCTCGAAGACAAGACCGTCACGGCCGAGGCCGGCGGCGGCATGGTCAAAGTGACGGCCAACGGCGCCCAGAAGATTACGGGCATCGAGATCGATCCGGAGGCTGTCGACCCCGATGACCTGGAGCTGCTCGAAGACCTCGTCATTGCGGGTGTCAACAAGGCCCTTGAGGACGCCTCCGAGATGGCCCAGGAGGAAATGAAAAAATCCATGGGGGGTATGCTCCCGCAGGGCATGGACCTCGGCCAGCTCGGATTCTAGGCAATTGCGAATAGCGAATGGCGAGTGCCGAATGATTTTTCCTCGGCTTCGTTCTTCCTATTCGTAATTCGCAACTCGAAACTCGACACGGTCGCGATGCAGTTTACCTCGGAGTCCGTCGAAACCCTCGTGGAGCAGTTTACGAAGCTGCCCACGATTGGGAAAAAGACGGCGCGACGGCTGGCCAACTACGTCCTGAAGATGCCACGGGAGGAGGTCAAGACCATCGCGAACGCGCTGATGGCAGTGAAAGAAGACGTGCAGCGCTGCTCCACCTGCTACGTCGTGGCCGACCGGGACCCGTGCCCCATCTGCAGATCGGAGAAGCGCGATGGGTCCACCATCTGCGTCGTCGAGGAATCGAGCGACCTCACGGCCATCGAGCAGACGAACGAGTACCGGGGGGTGTACCATGTGCTCGGCGGCGTCATCTCCCCGCTCGACGGCGTGGGCCCCGATGATCTCCGGGTGCACGAGCTGGCGACGCGGATCGATCCCTCATTCGAGGACACATCGGCCAACGCCGCTCCAGAGGATGCGTCCTCCGGCGGCGACGCCGTGGACGAAGGAGGTCCATCCGCGAACGGGCAGACGGACGGCTCGGAGGCGGTGTCTGATTCTCAGGTCGACGAGGTGATTCTCGCTGTCAACCCCAATGTGGAAGGGGACACGACGGCGTACTACATTTCCCAACTCCTCGAATCGTTTGACGTGCGCGTGACGCGCATTGCTCGGGGCCTCCCCATCGGGGGCGACCTGGAGTACGCCGACGAGGCCACCCTATCACGTGCGCTCGAGGGGCGCGGCCACGTCGAGTAGCCGCTGCGTTTTCGTCGTCCCGCGTTTGCTCTTCCAGACCTGCTCGCGGCATATCGCACATGACGATCACAGTTCTCGGTGCTGGATCGATGGGCGCGCCCGTCGTCCGCGAACTTTGCACGCGGAGCGACGACGTGACGCAGGTGCAGGTCTGCGATACCCGCTCGCAGGCCCTGCAGCGGCTGCACGAGCACGTGGAGGGGGGCCAATCCCTCCGCTCCTTTCAGGTCGACGTGCGCGACACGAGCGTGCTGTCCCAGATCGTACAGGGCAGCGATTGTGTCATCAGTTGCGTCCCGGCAGAGTTTAACCCCGAGCTGGCAGAGCTCTGTCTCGATGTCGGCGTTCACTTCTGCGACCTCGGGGGGAACGATGCCCTCGTAAAGCAGGAGCTGGCGCTCGACGAGCGGGCCCGTGAGAAGTCGGTCTGGATCGTGCCCAACTGCGGGCTCGCGCCGGGCCTCGTGAACGTCTTGTGCCTGCACGGCGTCGATCAGCTCGACCGGACCGAGGCGGCGCACCTGCGGGTCGGCGACGTGCCGCTGCATCCGGAGCCGCCCTTCAACTTTCGCATCTCGTGGTCGG
>CAZBIB010000305.1:0-3072 GCA_964491575.1 uncultured Salinivenus sp.
ACGACATCCGCAAGGGCCTCGGCGTGATGCGCGACCAGGCCGAGCAGCTGAAGCGCCAGTTCGGCGTGGCCCTCGCCGACCAGGCCGATACGGACGAGAAGATCGAGATTCCGGGCATCGGCGGGCGGGACGAGAAGACGATCGGGCGGGACGCGCTGGCGCAGATCATCCAGCCGCGAATGGAGGAGATCCTGGAGATTGCCGCCATGGAGATCAAGCGCAGCGGCTACGGCCGGCACCTGGGCGTGGGCTGCGTGCTTACCGGCGGCGGCTCGCTGATCCCGAAGACCGATGACCTCGCATCCGGGGTGCTCAGCATGGAGGCGCGCGTGGGCCGCCCCATGGGCCTGAGCGGCGGGCTCGTGGAGGAGGTCAGCGACCCGAAGTACTCCACGGGCGTCGGTCTCGTGCTTTACGGAATGCGTCACGACATCATCGGCGGTGCTCCTCTCTCCGAAGAGGTGCACGCCCGCCAGAACGGCGCCGCCCACGGAGAGACGCTCATGACCCGAATCGCCGATCGGATGAAATCCTGGTTCGACGAACTCTAATCGTTTGACCGTTGGCACGTCGAAACGTCAAACGTTCAACGTTCCAACTTTCAACCTCTCAACACCCAACACCCCCGATTGCCCGGGTCACGACCGCTTGAAGCCGCTCACTTCAGGCCGTTCGGGCAATCAATTCACACTCACACGCTCAAAACCACAGACCCACTGGAGGGAACCCATGGCTCAAGACTTTAGCTCAAAATTTTCGTTCGACGATGCTGCGAATGAGGAGGCCAAGATCTGCGTCGTCGGCGTCGGCGGCGGAGGCGGCAACGCCATCAACAATATGGTGAAGAAAGGCATCTACGGCAGCGTCGAGTTTATCGCCATCAACACCGATTCCCAGGCGCTCAACGAGAACCGGGCCCCGCAGAAGATTCAGGCGGGCCAGGATCTCACGAGCGGCCTGGGGGCCGGGGCGCGCCCCAACGTAGGGGCCGAGGCCATTGAGGAGAGCAGCCACGAAATCGAGCAGGCCCTCGACGGCTACGACATGGCGTTCATCACGGCCGGCATGGGCGGTGGCACCGGCACGGGAGGCGCACCCGTGGTAGCGTCCATCGCACGCGACCTCGACATTCTCACCGTGGCCATTGTTACCAAGCCCTTCGAGTGCGAAGGATCGCGGCGCATGGACACGGCCCTCGAAGGCATCGACCTGCTGCGGGAAAACGTGGACACGCTCATCGTCATCCCCAACGAGCGCCTGCTCGACATTGCCGACCCGGATACGAGCCTCATCGAGGCGTTTGAGAAGGCCGACGAGGTGCTCTACAACGCCACACGCGGCATCAGCGACCTGATTACGGTCCACGGCCTCATCAACCTCGACTTTGCCGACGTGCAGACGACCATGCAGGACGGCGGCACGGCGCTGATGGGTGCGGCCACGGCCACCGGCGACAACCGCTCGGAGAAGGCCGCCGTGCAGGCCATCAGCAGTCCGCTGCTCGACGGGCTCTCCATTGCCGGCGCCACCAACGTGCTCGTCAACATCACCAGCGGACCGTCGCTCGGCATCCGCGAGGCGACCGAGGCCACGGGCGTCATCCAGAAAGAGGCTGGGGACGACGTGGAGGTCATCTTCGGCACCGTCATCGACGAGGAGATGGAAGACAAGCTCCGCGTCACCGTCATCGCCACGGGCTTCGACCGCAGCGAGGAGCCCGAGGGCGACGGCGAAGACGTGCGGCGAACCGTGCCGCTGGAGGAGCAGGACGAGGATCCCTCGCAGTACAAGGGTGAGAACAACCTCCGCCAGCTCGACGAGCCGGCCTTCGAGCGCCGTAGCGCACCCCTCCGCTCTCAGCAGCCAACGGACGGGCAACCGGACAGCGAAGACGAGGAGTCGTCCGACGACGATCCCACTGTTCGTCGTCTGGAAGCCGACGACCTCGGTGAGCGCGAGGACCGCGACGAGCGCTCCCGCCCCGACGACGAGGACACCGACACGCCAGCCTTCCTCCGCAAGATGATGGACTGAGCACAGTGTCGAATTGCGAATTCCGAGTGGCGAATTGGGGAAACAGCGAGATGAGATTCTCCAGCCATTCGCCATTCGAGATTCCCCCTTAGCGATTGCCACAAGCGGGCCCTCCAGCCCCACCACGAGTCGTCCTGAGCGTTAGAGGTGTGGGTCTTGCTCCTTCACGGAGCAGGTTGCATTCTCTGTTGGGACGACCCGGCCGTGGCGTCTGAGCAGCGTCACGGTGCTGTGGTTTGGTGCAGACGGCCGCCGGGACGTGTCCGGCTGGTCCCTGCCGCGCACGCGAGAGCCACGCTCGGCCTTGTGCCGGAGCGTGGCTTTTCGTGTTTGGGGATCCTCGGCGATGCCCCGAGGTTGAGATTGCTCCGGCCCGGGCCGCCGAACGGCTCGTGGACTCGCTCCCGTGGCTGTTGCTCCACGACGAGGTGTCGAAGTCCTGGATCGAGGAGACGAAAGGCGCGCTCGACGCGGCCTGCACGGTCAGTGCTGCGGGCGGTGGAGCTGGGGCAGCTTGAGAGGGATGGACGTGTGAAAGGATGGACGTATGGACGTGTGGTTGGAATCAGTCGTCCAGATTCAACACGCTTCGGGCCTTCTCGGCGTGGTCTGCGGGCACCTTTATCTGCACGCCGCCCTTCGTGGCCTCGAACAGAGTGGTGAGGCCGGACTGGTCCTCGTTCGAGAGCATGCACGGAATGCCCGCGTCTTCGAGCTGTGTTTTGGCGAGCTGGGCGTCGCCCGTTCGATCGTAGCGGGCGACGGTAACGAGGCGATCGTCATTGGGCACGGAAGCGTGGGGGCATGGGAGAGGGAGAGCTGAGAGTGCACTGGATTCCTACTTTTCCAGCCACTTTTCGGCCAGCGCTTCGGGATCGGGCGTCTCGCCGGTGGTGGTGAGGCTGCGGGCCACGTACTTGCCGATCAGGTCGAACTCTAGGTTCACCGCCGTCCCCTCTTCCCACGCGTCTGACACGTTCGTTTCCTCGTAGGTGTGCGGGATGATGGCGACAGTGACTGTATCGTCTCCCAGCCGGG
>CAZBIB010000306.1:0-3067 GCA_964491575.1 uncultured Salinivenus sp.
TCACGATCGGGGCCGACTTCATCGACGGCGACGACGTGTGCCTCATCCTCGGCGACAACGTGTTCTACGGAGAGGGGTTGCCGGCAAAGCTCCGCCGGGCGACGGGTCAGCGCGAAGGCGGCACCGTGTTTGCTTACTACGTAAACGATCCGGAGCGCTACGGCGTCGTCGACTTCGACGAGGAGGGCCGGGCACTCTCGATCGAGGAAAAGCCCGACGATCCGGCTTCAAACTACGCCGTCACCGGCCTCTATTTCTACGACTCCGACGTCGTGGATGTGGCTCGGGGGTTGGAGCCGTCCGAGCGGGGCGAGCTGGAGATCACGGACGTGAACCGCCGATACCTCCGGCGCGGCGAGCTCCAGGTCGAAACCCTCGGGCGGGGCATGGCGTGGCTCGACATGGGCACGCACGACTCCCTGCTCCAGGCGGCCAACTTCGTGCAGACGATCGAGGAGCGGCAAGGGCTCAAGATCAGCTGCCCGGAGGAGATTGCCTGGCGCAACGGATGGATTGGGGCGGAGGACGTGGCGCGCATCGGCCAGTCGATGGACAACAATGCCTACGGCCAGTACCTGATTGATCTGGTCGAGCGCGTCCAGAGCGATGCCTCGCCGGCCTCCGTATAGCGGTCCTGTTCAGAAGCCGACGCGACTCCGCAATGGACGTGTCCGACACCGATTTGCCCGGCGTCCGACTTTTTGAGCCGGATGTGTACGACGACGATCGTGGATCATTCATGGAGATGTGGAATGCCCGCGATTATGGGAAGCATGGACTCACCGTCACGTTTGTCCAGGACAACCTGTCGCGCTCCCGCGAGGGCGTGCTTCGCGGGCTCCACTTCCAGAACCCACGGCCGCAGGCCAAGCTGATTTCGGTGTTGAGTGGAGCGGTCTACGATGTCGTCGTGGACGTGCGAGTCGAGTCGGATACATTCGGGGAGTGGTGTGGGACGGTCCTCTCGGCGGAGAATGCGCGTCAGCTGTACGTGCCGGAGGGGTACGCCCACGGATTCGTCGCGACGAGCGAAGAGGTGCTCTTCCACTACAAGTGCACCGACTTTTACCACCCGGAGGCCGATCGGACCGTCCGGTGGGACGACCCGCAGATCGGAATCGACTGGCCGGTGGAGGATCCCATCCTTTCGGAGAAAGACGCGGGCGCACCCCTGCTGGATGAGATGCCCCGCGAGGTCTTGGAATTCGACGACACTCGCTAACCCAGGATGCAGCGCGGCCCGCAATGTCCGACACGACTCCCTCCATCCTTCTCCTCGGGGCCACCGGTCAGGTGGGGCACGAGCTGGAGCACACCCTCGCCCCCATCGGCACGGTGCAGGCGCCGGGACGGGTGAACGTAGACTTGGCGGATTCGGAGTCCATCCGCCGGGCGGTGAGGAAAGTTGATCCCGACCTGATCGTGAACGCCGCGGCCTACACCGACGTAGATGGGGCGGAGGACGAGCCGGAGCGCGCCGCCACGCTCAACGCCGAGGCGCCCCGCGTGCTGGCGGAGGCCGCCCGGGAGGTCGAAGCCTGGCTTGTGCATTACTCCACCGACTACGTGTTTGATGGAGAGAAACACACGCCATATACCGAACACGACACGCCGGCCCCGATCAATGTGTACGGCCAAACGAAGTGGGAAGGCGAGCAAGTTCTCCAGGACGTGGGGGGACGGTACGTCGTCCTGCGCACGAGTTGGGTGTACAGCCACCGCCGGTCGAACTTTGTTCGCACCATGCTCCAGCTGGCCGACGAGCACGACTCCCTCACCGTGGTGGACGACCAGATCGGCGTGCCCACCTGGGCGGGATGGCTTGCCGAGGCCACGGCCACAATCGGCGAACAGCTCCTCGCGGCCGAGGACTTTTCGTCCCTCCGAGGACTCTACCATCTCGCGGGGACGGGGCAAACAAGCTGGTACGGCTTTGCGCAGGCAATCTTTGCGCAGTTTGGCCGTGCGGATGTGGCCGTAGAGCCCGTGCCCTCCACCGAGTATCCGACCCCTGCGCCGCGGCCGGCCTATACCGTGCTCGACTCATCCCGAGCCCGTACGACCTTCGATCTGACGCTCCCCACGTGGACGGCTCAACTCGCCCATTTCCGCGAACGTGCCGCTCAGTCGGATCCGGAAGCAATAGTGTCTGGATAGACAGAGAGGCGAATATTCGGAAAAGTTACCGAGCGTGAGGCCGCTGGGCTCGCCTTTTTACCCAACGCCGCTTACCAAATACACATAGTCCGTGCGTCCCATTGTCCCGGTTCCCCACCGTGTATAGTACCGCTGGGCGCCCGGATCCACCTCGTCGTTCTGTCATTCGACTGCGGGTTTGTTTCATGATGCGCCGTCTCATTCCGTGTTTCTGTGTCCTCCTTATGGCCCTGGCTGTCGTTGCACCCGCCGACAGCCGGGCCCAGCAGCGCGAGGATCTGCCCGAGGAAGTAGAGCGCGAGCTGGAAGAACGGGGGATGACCGTGCAGGAGGCGCGGAGACGGATGCAGCAGCTCGGCATCGATCCGTCCAATCCGCAGCAGGCCGCACGGCGGGCCCGACAGCTCGGCGTGCCGGAGGCTCGGATACAGGCTCTCCTCCAGGCGGCAAGAGGGCGTCGGGGGGGCGATCAGGCTCAGAGGGGGGGCGCTCGCCCCATGGGACGAGACACCGTGGACAGCCCGGCGATGGCCCCCGCCAACCCCTCCTATCCGGTGCTGGCGGGCACCCCGAAGATCGAGCCGGGCAGCCTCTCCGTCGGTCAGCTTCCCGTGGACGTCAAGGTGCAGGTGCCACTCCGCAGTCAAAACCCGATGCGGCGTGTGCAGCTCGGCTTCCTCACGGCAGGGGGCGACTCGCTCCTCTTGCGAAGTACGAGTCGCATCCAGGGGTCGGTCATCGACGGCACGTGGCGGGGGTACATCACGATTCCCCGGGACACGAGTGCCGGAACGTGGAACCTCTACGCGAGGGCGACCACGCAGGACACGACCGTAACCCTATCGACCGGTCGCCGGCTCACGATCTTTCCCAAGGGCAGGCGCCCGGAGCAGCAGCGAGACACCCTCAA
>CAZBIB010000307.1:0-3051 GCA_964491575.1 uncultured Salinivenus sp.
ACCACTCTCTTGTGGCAGCCGTCGTTTGGACAACGCGGAATCGAGAGGAGGGACAAGCTACCCGGTGGCGTCGAGCAGGGCGTCCACGTTGTCGCTGTAGCCGCGGCTCGTCTTCAGAGGCGTGCCGCAGGCCATCCGGAGCTGGTACGTGCCGTGATCGAGCGGGCGCAGCTCCTCGATGTAGTCAGCGTTTACGATGTAGGAGCGGTGGACACGCAGGAAGCGACTGGGATCGAGCTGCTGTTCGAGTTTCTTCATCGTCTTTCGGACGAGATGCGTGTCGTCCCCGTCGTGGAGCGCCACGTAGTCGCCCTCGGACTCGATCCACTGCACGTCGTCGGCGTCGACGAAGTAGATGCGGTTGTGGCTCCGGATCGTAAAGCGCTCGATGCCGCCGCTCTCTTCGTCCTGGGCGGTGTATTCCCGTAGCACGCCCCGGAGCTGTTGGCTGAGCGTATCTGCTTCCCTCTGGCGGAGCTGCTGGCGGGCCCGCTCCATGGCCTCTTCGAAGCGTTTCTCCTCGATCGGTTTCAGAAGATAGTCGAGCGCGTGGGCCTCAAAGGCGTCGAGGGCGTACTGGTCGTAGGCCGTCACGAAAATGGTGAGCGGCATGTTTTCCACGCCCACCTCGCGCACGACCTCCAGACCACTCATTTCGGGCATCTGTACGTCGAGAAAGACGAGATCCGGGTCGTGCGTTTCAATCCGGCGTACCGCTTCGGGTCCGTCGGCGGCCTCGCCCACAATGGTCACGTCGTCGAGGGGCTCCACGAGCTGCCGGACGCCTTTGCGAGCGAGCGGCTCGTCGTCAACGATGAGGGCGCGAATCGACATGATGATTTGGGCAAAGGGAATTGTGCGTGGGAGCGAGAGGGCGTGGGAGCAGGGGGAGAGGTTACCTCCGAGACCCAGGGCCGTTCTCTCCGTAGGGCTCACTCTAGAAACTACGCTTCCGGGACAGAGGCCGACTCGACGCCGCGTTCGGTGTTTGGGGCAAGCGCCTCGGTCTCTGCGTCGAGCGGGATTTGAATGGTCACTCGTGCTCCACCCTCGGCGGCCGTCCCGAGTTCGAAGGTGTGCGTTTCTCCGTACAACGTATCGAGACGGCGCTTCGTGGTGGAGAGGCCCACGCCCTCGCTTTCGGCCAGAAGAGTCTTGCCGTCCGTCGGGAAGCCGGGTCCACTGTCGGCCACGATTAGCTCCACCCCTTTCCGCCCGTGCGTCGTCGTGGGATGGGCCGTTACGCGCACCACTCCCGCCTCGGCGTGGGGGGCGATGCCGTGGCGCACGGCGTTCTCGACGAGGGGCTGCAGCAGGAGGTAGGGCACAGACACCTCGCTCACATTGGGGTCTACGTCGATCTCCACTCGGAGACGATCCTCAAACCGGATCTCCTCGATTTCGAGGTATCGCTCCACAAGATCGATTTCCTCCCGCAGGGGCACCATCTGCACGTCTGCCCCCTTGAACGTGGCGCGCAGCATGTCGCTCAGCAGACGGAGCGTGCGGCTCGCCTTCGCCGTTTCACCGCCGCGGACCAGGACGGTGATCGCGTTGAGCGTGTTGAACAGAAAGTGTGGGTTCACCTGCATGCGCAGCGCCTGGAGCTGAGCCTGCGCCAGCTCGGCTTGAAGCGCCTGAGCCTGCGCTTCCTGCTCCCGCGAGCGCAGGAAGTGCTCGTAGGCAAAGCAAAGAGCCGCCACGATGAAGTAGGTGAAGTAGTCGGCGATGAAGCGCCGAAACAGAAACACGACGAGCCGCCATCCGCCGATGCCGTAGGGGTCCACGGCCCGGAAGTCAAATGAGGTCGTGAAGTTGGGATAGATGCCCTGCCGGGTCAGCGGGGCGACGGCGAAGATGCCACGCTCGACGGCGACGTGGATGGCGGCGACGGGCACGCCGATCAAGAGGATCCATCCCACGCCGCGCTTCAGACTCGCCCGCACCTCGGCCCTTCGGAAGAGCCAAAGGACGACGGGCAGGAGCAGGGCCCACAGGTGGAGGCGTGCCCAGAGCCCCACGGTGAAGGTGCAGAAGGCAAACAGGAGACGTCCCCAGAGCTGCTCGCCGGGGGTGGCCCGGAACCATTCGACCAGCCAGGGGCCCAGGCCTTCTATGAGGAGGAGCCCCACCAGGAGCGCCGCGGTGCCGTACCGGAGGTAGCGCCGCGTGAAGCGGCGAAGGGCGGACAGCTCCGAGGTGGCCGAGACGGCCATGACGGGCACTGGCGAATGAACAGGCGTCCCGCTCCGATCGGCCCGAGCCAGCGGGGGCTCTGCCGGATCCCCCCAAGGCACGCGACCTGTGCGCGAGACGCAGCACAACTGGGCAGCGGAGGGGGAGGGATTCGAACCCCCGGGGCCTCGCGGCCCGCCGGTTTTCAAGACCGGTGCATTCGACCAGGCTCTGCCACCCCTCCGGGGGCAATTTTCATGTTTCTGCTTTCACATATCCGCCGCTGAATGGGTTTCAGTCCACGCTTGAATTGGGGGATAAATGGCCCTAATCGACGTCTAACGGAGATTTGCCACTTTTCAGCACGTTCCGTTCAGCATGCTCATGAGCGGTAGAATCATTATGCAGAGCCCGGTGGATCTGGACTGTCGCTCGGCCTTTCGAGGGCCGATGACTGATACGATATTGCTACGATTTCGCAGATCGTACCAGTGCGGGTGTCCGTGTTCTCTTTACCTGGACTCTTCGTTGGTCTCCTGAAGCTCCTTCTCTCGCTAATCGGCGGTTGGCGCGCTCCGATCTCGCCTATGACGACCCTGACGCATCGACCGGCGAGAAAGATGCGAGAGGGATCTGCAGATGTCATGTTGCTAACAACGCCGCGGCTCGGCACAAAAGTTCTTCCTTCTTCAGTCAAACGCGCTACCTTGTCAGCCGACATTGAACAAGCGTTCCGTCTCCAGGAACTGAGTCCACCTCCAGCTCTGCGCCCAGAAGCTTGCTCCGGTGCCGCATCGACCGGAGACCGACGCCGTCTTCACTTACCTCCGACGGGTCGAAGCCTCGCCCGTCGTCTTCAACCTCGAGTATGAGGGC
>CAZBIB010000308.1:0-3016 GCA_964491575.1 uncultured Salinivenus sp.
CGCCCACGTTGTCGGCGATCGTGGCGGGGTTGCGCGGGTCGTCCTCCGGAATGCCAGCGTACACCTTCCCGGCGAGATCGGCGCCTACGTCCGCGGCCTTCGTATAAATGCCGCCGCCCACGCGGGCGAATAGCGCAATAGCGGAGGCGCCCATCGAGAAGCCGGTAATTACGTTGATGACCTTCGGAATCTCCCAGGCCAGCAGGTTGTCGTAGAGAAGGAAGAGTCCTCCAAGTCCGAGCACGCCGAGGCCCACGACCGACAGCCCCATCACGAGGCCGCCGGAGAAGGCGACGTTCATAGCGGGACCAAGGCTCGTGCGAGCGGCCTGGGTGGTCCGGACGTTGGCCTTCGTCGCAACGGTCATACCGATGAAACCGGCGAGTCCGGAGCAGAACGCGCCTGCGATGAACGAGACACCCACCCACCAGGAGGAATTCACCTGGCCGATGTTTGCCACGATCAGGAGCCCGGCGACGACAACGACGAAGATGCTGAGCCACCGGTACTCGCGGTTCAGGAACGTACGGGCTCCTTCCGCGATGTTTGCCGACAGATCAATCATTTTGTCGGTGCCCATATCCTGCTTGTTCACCCACCGTGTGGTGGTAAAGGCGTACAGCAGTGCCAGCACGCCGCTGGCGGGTACGAGCCATTTCAGTAGGAGTGTCGTTTCCATGGAAGCGGTCGTCCTGTTCGTTCAAGAAGATATTCGAAACCGTGGAGGCCCGTGGTCCGGTGGGGGGACCGGTGTGCCGATTGATCGGAACGTTCCGACCGACGCATAGCAAAAGCGCGAGCACCCAAGGCCTCCAGAAGGCTGGAAAACGATTTTTAACGTACTGAGACGCGTTCGCGGTTAGTAGGGCGGTCCACGTAATTCAAGGTGAAAACCGGCGGAAAGAAGAGTGATGCGTGAGGAGTAATGCGTGAGTTTGATGTCCGATCATGAATCACGCGTCACGAATCACGCTGTAGCGTCATTTGAGGGGGAACCACCTCGATTTGGAAGTCTGAGCTGCTCACGAGGTGGCAACATCAGTTGAACTGATTCATCGCCATCTCCATGTCCTCGTGGGCAACCGTGAGGATGGCGTCGCCGGCCGTCTCGATTGCGTCGCGGATTGCCGGCTTCTGCTCGTCGGAGAAGGGGGACAGGACGTAGTCTGTCTGTCGGCCGCTGGGAAAATCATTGCCGATGCCGACCCGGAGGCGCGGAAACTCGGTGGTGCCGAGTCGCTGGGCGACGTGGGCGAGGCCGTTGTGCCCGCCGCTGCTGCCGGAGGGGCGCAGGCGAATGGTGCCCACGGGAAGGTGCAGGTCGTCGACGACGATGAGGAGTTGATCGAGGGCCAGATCGTAGTGCTCCCACAGCGCTGCAACGGGGTCGCCGCTCCGGTTCATGTAGGTGAGCGGAATCGCAAGCCCGACCGTCTGGCCGTTGTGCTCCCCCCAGCCGACGAGTGCATCCGGCTGGTGCTCGAACGACACGCCGAGCCGCTCGGCCAGCGCGTCGATGACCCTGTGGCCGACATTGTGACGCGTGTCCTCGTACTCGGCCCCCGGGTTGCCGAGGCCGATGGCGAGCACGGTGGGAGTGGACATGGAGGCGACCGATCGGTGGGCAAAAGAAAAGGGCGACCGAGTCGGCCGCCCTTTGCGGGGGAGTCGGGGATGGTCCGCTCATGCGAGAGAACGGGCCGGCGGCAGGAGGCTACTACTGGTACTCTTCGTAGTCCTGTTCGCCGCCTTCGCCTTCGGGGGGACCTTCGCCCTCTTCGCCTTCTTCCTCTTCGCCTTCTTCTTCGGCGGCTTCGAGTTCGGCGAGCTCTTCCTCGGAGAGCTCGGCGCGCTCTTCTTCGGTGAGGTCCAGCCCTTCCGCTTCTTCCTCTTCCTCGGTCGTGGGCGCGGCCTCGATCTGCGGGGCCACGACCGTGACGAGCGTCTGGCTCTGGGGGGTCTTGATCTCGTAGTCCACGTCGAGGTCGTAGACGTGAATCGAGTCTCCAATGGCAAGGTCGGCGATGTCGACCTCGATCTGGGAGGGGATGTTTTCGGGCAGGACCGAAATCGTAAGCTCACGGGCGATCTGTTGCGTGTCGCCCCCGTTTTGCTGGCCAATCGGGATGCCGGCATAGTGGACCGGGACGGTCAGCGTGACCTCGTCGCCCTCTTCGAGCGCCTGAAAGTCGGCGTGCAGGGGCCGGTCTGTGAGCGGGTGCAGGTCGTAGTCCTTCAGGATGCAGTGCCAGGTGTCCCCATCCATCTGCACCTCTGCCACCGGCGCCGTGCGGCGGTAGATCAGCTTGTTCATGGCGCCGATTGGGATCTGGAGCGGCGTCGACTCGACGGTGCGGCCGTACAGGATGCAGGGAACGCGGTTGTTGTTGCGAATCTCGCGCGCGGCCTTCGAGCCGGTCTCGCGCGGCTGGGCTTCAATGACGGGGGCGTCCATGACGAGATACTCGGTCCAGTGAAAAGCGCTGTGGCAGCAGGGAGACGACCGGTCCGCCGATCGCCTCTGTGTGCAAGATACTTCCTAGACGTGGAGCCACGTTCTGGTTCCGGGATCCCTCCGTCGATTCAAGCAAAATAGACGCTGGAGAATCGTTCGTATTGCGTAGCGCGTGTTGCGTATCTCGTCATGCTCCTACGAATTACGCAATACGAAATGCGCACCCTCGGCTTCGCTTGTCCACTCTCTCCCGTCGGGGGATGATCTCATTGCCCTACTCGGTAAAGAGCGTAGAGACGGACCGGTCTGTGTAGATGTGGCGAATGGCCTTCGCAAACAGGTTCGAGACGCTCACGACCTCGATGGAGTCCGACGGGCGCTTGAGGGGAATCGTGTCGGTGATGATAAGCCGTTCGAGCGGGGAGTTCTCGATGCGGTCGTAGGCCGGGCCGGAGAGAAGGCCGTGCGTGCAGGCCGCCATGATCTTCAGTGCACCGTAGTCCCTAAGGGCCTTGGCCGCCCGGGTAAGGGTGCCGGCCGTGTCGACGATGTCGTCGATGA
>CAZBIB010000309.1:0-3002 GCA_964491575.1 uncultured Salinivenus sp.
AGTTCGCGACGCACTTCTGAGGGCCGTTCCCCTCGAAAACTGCACGGAGTACTGACCAAAAGGGAGAGGCTGGAAATTCCTATAACGGTGTACCTCAACTGCGAGGGTGACGCAGGGCTACAAATCCAGTAGCAGACGCGCTGCCCCAAAATATTTGGCAGCCGCCCCTCGTCGGTTGCATGGGGCTCATGCCGCTCATTTGCGGTCGAGTAGCGAAGAGCGATCAAGGACCTTCCCCCCTTTGATGACGACGTCAAGCGTCCGCGTATTGCGGATGTCCTGCAGCGGGTTTGCGCTGAGAATCAGGAGATCGGCCCGCTTGCCGGGCTCGACGGTTCCGAAGGTGTCTTCGTCTCCCATCATCTCGGCCGACCGTTTCGTGGTGGTAACGAGCGCTTCCATCGGCGTAAGTCCCGCCTCCACTAGGAGCTCAAGCTCTTGGTGCACACCGTATCCTGGAAAGACGAAGGGCATTCCGTTGTCGGTGCCCAGGGCGATGGGCACGCCCGCTTCGTGGGCGGCGTCGACGGATGCAAGGAGGTTTTTCCATAACCGATCCCGTTTGGCGTCCGCCATCGAAGCCGTGGGGGATTGCCACTCGCCCAGGCTGCTCAGGGTGGGAGCTGCGATCCCGGATCGGAGGAACGAGTCCTGACGGGCACCCGGGCGCGCCCACCGGTCCGTCAACATCGTGGAATAGAGAGACAGGGTGGGAACGTAGAAAATGTCCTGCGCACGCATCTCGGCCCAGTGCTCCGGTCCGGGGAGCGGGTCGCGTTCCACGGCGTGCATGATCGCATGGACGCCGCCGTCCACCGCGTCCTCTAGCTCGTCGAGGGTCGAGACGTGCGCCACGACCGGCAGGCCCAGCGACGACGCTTCCTCGACCACCGCCGAGATCATCTCCGGAGGCATCTGCGGGTGATCGTCGCCGAAGGGAGGCGGGCCGGATTCGACAAAAATCTTGATCGCATCCACTCCGGCGGCGGCGTTTGCTCGCACCGCGTCGCGCGCTTCCGCGGGCGTCGCGACGACGGCTACCCCCTGCTTGGACCAGTCATACGATGCAGAGTCGGCACCGGGGGGAAGCCGCATGATAGTGGCCACCGGATGGCTGCCGGGCACCGTCAGCATGTTGCCGGCGGCATAGACGCGTGGGGCTGTGACTTCGCCCGACGCTACCTCTGACCGCAGCGCCTGCATGGATGACGTGCGTCCTTTTAATCCTCCGACGTTGAACACCGTCGTCACGCCGTAGAAGAGGTACTGGTGGAGGACCCGATCGGTCGAGGACGACCTCAGGCCCCCGCTTCCGAAATGCACGTGCAGGTCGGCAAAACCTGGGAGGACGTATCCCCCCGCGGCGTCGATGACCTGATTGGCCGCGGCCCCGCTCAGGTTCCCCACAGCAGCAATGGTGTCGCCCCGGATGGCCACGTCGGCGTCGACGGGCGGGCGGCCCGTCCCGTCGATCACCTGGCCGCCGCGGAGGAGGAGGTCGTAGGGGGCGGACTGGGCACACCCGGATCGGCACTGCCGCTGCCGCGCCGGAGCTGACTACTCCAGCTGGCCCGCGACGATCTCCCCGCCCTGCACGACCGCCTCGATGCTGT
The DNA here is from genome assembly GCA_964491575.1 of uncultured Salinivenus sp. GTDB lineage: Bacteria > Bacteroidota > Rhodothermia > Rhodothermales > Salinibacteraceae > Salinibacter. The sequence goes on from CAZBIB010000309.1 coordinate 1,614, forward strand.
CGAGCGCCGACAGATCCTCCAGCGGATTCCCATCTACCACGATCAGATCGGCTAGCTTGCCGGTCTCCAGCGTGCCGACTTGATTCGACATCTCCAGTGCCTGAGCCGCATTCGAGGTTGCGGCCTGGATAATCTCCTGACGAGATATTCCGCCCCACCGAAGAAGCCGCAGCTCCGTGTGCGTGACGGCGCCGGGCTGAATTGGGGGCTCTTGGCTCCCCATAACGCCGGGCCAAATGGGCGCCCAGTCCGTCCCGACCACGAGGGGGACACCTTCCTCCGCAAGGGTCGCCGCGTTGCGGGTCCACACCTCGCCGTATTCCGACCACGGAGAGTTGCCCTTTAAAATCCGCTGCGCGGGTTGGTCGACAAAGAGCACCAGGGACAGCGTTGTGATGACGGGCGTCTCGCGCTTCGCGAGGGTACGGGCCAGTCGGCGCGCCCGATCGCTGGAAAGGGTGCCGAGCGGCATGTGAACGAAGCCGTCGACGCCCGCCTCGGCGGCCCGCTCCATGAAGTCGGGCTGGGCGACGTGTCCCGCCGCTCTCAGCCCCTCCTCGTGCGGCCGACGAGCTCGCAGTGGAGGTCTGGGCTGTTGTCGAAGACGCTGCCGTAGAACGCGTGCAGCTCCTCGGCGCAGCTCATAAGCTCGGTACCCGCACCGTCCTCAACCCGGGTGTCCGGCGCATAGGCGTCCATGAAGGCGTCGAAGTCTCTGCGATTGAAAGCCTCGAGTTGATGCTGAACGGGATTGGTCATCGGAGTTTGGTTGCTGATTGAGCACGACAGCGCGTAGGTCTCTACGCCCACCCGAGCTGCCTCATCGCGTGGGGCGCATTCCAGATCTTCGTGAGGTGCGCGATCGTGCCGTCCCGAAACTCCATCAAGTAGGCGTACTCTGATTCGACGCTTTTGCCGGTCGGCGGAACGGGCCCGGCCTCGCCGGTGTGCGTGCCGCGTAGAATGGCGCATGCGCAGACATTGCCGCGGTCTTCGTCCACCGCAAGGGACGTGATCTCGTACTCGATATCGGGCATCGCCTCGTACTGCGCCTGCATCCACCCCGCATACTCGTCGACGGTGTCGATGCCGCTCAGGGGCGCGGCCTGGGCCGAGAAGGTGGCGCCCGGGTGACAGTACGGCCGACAGGCCTCCCACCCCTTCCCAGACTCGTAGGCGTGAAAGAACGCGTCGGCGGTTTCGCGCATTTTGGTCGTTTCTTCTTGGGTTGTGTCCATGGTCGTGGTCCTTGGTTATGAGCAGGGTTGAGAAAGGGAACTCTGTCGCGATGCGTGTGCTGGGGGGAGAGACCTGCATGGTGGTTCCGCGGCTTTTCCCTACGCGTTGTTCACTTCCTCCGCGGCCCGGATGCCGGAGCGAAGCGCCCCC
>CAZBIB010000310.1:0-2983 GCA_964491575.1 uncultured Salinivenus sp.
GAGCTTGCGCCGCCGTGCCTCGTCACCTGCTCCAACGACATGAACAACCCGCGCATCCCGAAGCTGAAGGGCATCATGGCGGCGAAGAAGAAGCCTGTCGATGAGCACCCGGCCGAGGAGTTCGACGGCGCCTCAAAGGCCGCGACCACCGTGGTTGGCTACGAGCCGGTGCCGGAGCGCGAGCCGGGGACAATGTTGGAGGGGGAGGCAGATGAGATGGCCGGGGAGCTGGTCGAGCGCCTTGATGACGAAGCGAATGTGTTGTGATTCGTGAAACGTGATACGTGAGGCGTGAGGATGCCTTCGACAGAGGCTCACCATCACGATTCGCGCATCATTCACACCTTTCGAGTGCAAATTTGGACGTCAGATGTCAACGCTACTAACAGCCGTACTGCCGAGCGATGGAGACGTGAAGCGCGCCGATCAGGAAGTGCTCACGCGCTGCCGGACACTTGCTGAGGAGAATGGGCATACCTCGGCCGCGGCGATTATCGCTCCCGATGCCGCTGCTCACGTGGAGGCAGTCGAGCGGTACGGCGCCAAAGAGGTCTACACGGTCGAGGATCCCATTTTTGCGGATCCGCACATGACCCCGCTGCTCGACGCCCTCGCGACCGTCGTTGAGGAGGTCGATCCCCGCGTGGTGGCCTTCTCGTCGTCCGAGACCGTCGGCGAGCTTCTCGGGGCGCTGGCCGTCCACACCGACGCGGCGGCTCTGCCGGAAGTCACGTCGTTCGAGCTTGGCGATGAAGGCGGCGTCGACGCGGTGCGGCCCGTCATGGCTGCCAAGGCAATGGCCCGGACCTGGTCGACCACCGATCGCACGCTTGTGTCAGTCCGGGCCGCGGCTTACGAATCCCGACAGCTGTCGGGACCGGTTGATGCGACCGTGACGCCCGTCTCTTTCTCGTTTGACGAAAGCGACCTGCATCGGCGGGTGCGCGAGACGGTGACGGCTGCGGCGGGCCGCGTGGACCTGAGCGAGACGCGCATCGTGGTGGCGGCGGGGCGCGGCGTGAGCGACGCGGAGGAGAAGGAATTAATCGAGAAGCTGGCGGACGTGCTCGACGCGGGCATCGGCGCTTCCCGACCGATGGTGGAGGAGGGTCGTTTCCCGGCTACCGCCCAGATCGGGCAGACCGGCAAGGTCGTGGCGCCCGACCTCTACATCGCCGTCGGCCTCTCGGGGGCCATCCAGCACGTGGCGGGCATGAAGGACAGCCGCGTGATCGTGGCGATCAACAAGGACGCCGACGCCCCCATCTTCGATGTCTGCACGTACGGTCTGGTGGGGGACCTGTATGAGATTCTGCCGCCTTTGATTGAGGAATTGCGGGCGATCAAGGCGGAGACGGCGCCTGCGTGAAGATTGATGCGTGATACGTGAACGCAGATCGAAGTCGCCCTCACGCATCACGTTTCACGCATCACGGCGATAGAGGAAGGCTTTCCCAATGTGTACATCGACTCTGCAGCAATGGAAGAAGCGTTTGACTGCATCATCGTCGGCGGCGGGATTGCTGGGCTGAGCGCAGCGATGGTGCTCGCCCGGAACGACGCGGAGTTTCTGTTGATCGAGCGAGGGGAGTTTAGCGGGTCGAAGAACGTGTCGGGGGGCGTGCTGTGGGGGCGCGATCTCGCACGGCTGGTGCCGGAGTACTGGACCGACGACGCGGCGGCCTTCGAGCGCTTCATCACCCATCGGCGGCTCACGCTGATGGACGAGGACTCGGCCTTTTCGCTCGACTACAAGTCCGACGCCTACGCCGATTCTCCCTACATGGGCGTGAGCGTGCTCCGCTCGCGGTTCGACCGCTGGCTCGCCGATCGGGTGGAAGACGCCATCGCGGACAGCGCGCATCCGTACGGGTCGTTTCTCGCCACCAACGTGCGGGTCGACGAGGTGCTGCAGGACGAGTCGGGCCGTGCGACCGGCATCCGGGCCGGGGACGAAACGTTCCACGCCGAAAGCGTGATCATTGCCGAGGGCGTCAACAACCTGCTCACCCGGCAGGTGGGCCTCCACGACGACTACGTGCCCGCCGATCACATGATGGTGGGCGTCAAAGAAGTCATCGGCTTCGGGCAGTCGACGTTGGAGGATAGATTCCAGTTGAACGGAGGTAGTGGCATCACCAACGAGTTCGTAGGAGCAGCGGCCACCGGGGGCGTCGAAGGGGGCGGCTTTCTCTACACGAACGAGGCCTCGGTCTCGATCGGCCTCGTCCTCGGGATGAAGGATCTCCGGGAAAAGGGCGAACCGAACGGGGAAGACACACCGTACGATTTACTGACAGCCTTCAAGCAGCATCCCGTCGTTGCCGACATGATTCGGGGCGGAGAGGTGCTGGAGTACTCGGCCCATACCGTCTCAAATGGCGACATCGACGGCATGCCCCGCGAGATTTACGACGACGGGCTGCTCGTGACAGGGGAGGCCGCGAACCTGCTGCTGAACGCGGGACGGGCCATTCAGGGGATGGACTACGCCATGCGGTCCGGCATCCTGGCCGCCGAAACGGTGCTCGAAGCGAAAGAAGCGGGCGACTTCAGTGCCGACATGCTCCAGAACTACCGCGCTGCGCTGGAGAGCAGCTTCGTCCTGAAAGACATGCGCCGCTTTCAGAACGCCGTCCATCTTCTCCACCGCGAGGAGATGGTCGACCTGCTGCCGACGCTCGTTTGCGATGTGGGCCACAAGTTCTTCCACATCGACAGTACCCCCTCGAAGAAAGTCCACAAGCTCTTCCGCGAGAGCGTCAACGAGTACGCCTCGTACTGGGACCTCGTCAAACTCGGCTACAAAGCCACACGCGCACTATGAGCAATGCCACTGACGACCTGTCCCTCGCCGAGCGCCTCGGCCTCGTCTCCTACCGCAACGAGGACCGCTCCGATCCCGAGCCGCACATCGAGGTCGACACTGACATCTGCAACAGCACCTGCCCGCACAAGTGCACCACCTACGTGTGCCCGGCCG
>CAZBIB010000311.1:0-2952 GCA_964491575.1 uncultured Salinivenus sp.
CGAAGTTGAGGACGATAGACTTGGCATGTCCGATGTGCAGGTAGCCGTTCGGCTCGGGAGGAAAGCGAGTGACGACCCGGTCGCCGTAGGTCCCGTTCTCCAAGTCCTCGTCAATAATGTCGTAGATGAAGTTGTCGCGCGTACTCTGGGTTGGAGGCGACGTGCTCACAGCAGGGATGAGGTTGGTGGGAAACTCCGGTCAAACGAGGCTAGACTACTAAAAGGCAGGAGCCTCCCTGAAAGATCCACAGCGCTGCTCCTCACGCTGAGCGAATCAGTTACAGTCGTTGGCCTCGCGGAGAAGGGAGCGGCATTCCAGAATCGAGGGCGTGTCCGCGGCCGTGCCACCCTGGATGCGCCGGGCGAACAAAGATACCGAACGGGACCGCGACCGGCGGCGGTACTGAGACCGCGTAGAGACATCCCACTGTTGGCGGCGCAGGTACCCTGTAAATTCGTCGTCCTCGATGTAGCCCGAGATGCGTAGGCCGTCCAACGCGAGTTCCAGGCGGGAGGCGTTCACATCTACACGAGCCCGGAGACGTCCCAGGCGACGGTCCCGTACGATGCCTCGGAGCCGACCGTTCTTTTTGGTAATCTGAAAGACGCCCTGATCGAGAGGGGCGATGCCCTCAACTCTGTACTCCCAGGTACCGATAACCGAAGCCCGGGCCGCGGCCTTCTCTTTGGCCGACTGGGAGGACGCACAGCCGCCCAGGACGCCCGCACAGAGGGCGAAGAGAAGGGGTATCAGTGTCGTGGAGACACACCGTCGCATGAGTTCGCATGTGCGTGAGACATCCTTTCCAACCCACCCCAACGCTGGTCTGGGTGGACGCGAATGTTAAGATATGGTGAGGAGAACGTTCCCGTGGTACGGGGCAGAATGCTGTGATCCAGGAGGGACATCCGCGCCGGGACTTCAGCTCTGTTCCTGATAGACGGCCAGCAGTTGCTCGGCGGCGGCCAGGGAGCTAAGTCGTCCTTCTAGGACCGCCTCCTCCACCTCGTCTCGCGCCGCATCCACGTCGGGATCGGCGAAGAAGTCGTCGCGCAGTCGCTGCTCGATGGCCTGGTACATCCAGTGCCGCGCCTGTCGCCGCCGCTGCTTCTCGAAAAATCCGGTCTCCTCCGTGTAGGCCCGGTAGCGCTCCACGGTGCTCCAGACCTCGTCGATGCCCGTGCCGGTCTGCGCCGAGCAGGTGAGCACGGGCGGGTCCCACCCCGACTCCGTGTCCGACAAGAGGTGGAGGGCCTTCTCGTACTCCGTTCGCGCCACCTCCGCCCGCTCCCGGTTCTCGCCGTCCGCTTTCGTGATGGCGATGGCGTCGGCCACCTCGATAATTCCTCGCTTGATGCCCTGCAGCTCGTCACCCGCACCCGCGAGGGCCAGAAGGAGGAAAAAGTCCACCATCGAGTGAACGGTGATCTCGGACTGGCCCACGCCGACCGTTTCGACGAACACGATCTCGTACCCCGCGGCCTCGCACAGCAGGATCGCCTCTCGTGTCTTGGGCGCCACTCCGCCGAGGGTACCAGCGGTGGGGGAGGGGCGGATGAAGGCGTTCTCCTCGGACGCCAGTTTCCCCATCCGGGTCTTGTCCCCGAGGATGCTTCCTTTCGAGCGCTCGCTGCTGGGATCGACCGTGAGCACCGCGAGGCGGTGCCCCTCCGCAACGAGCCGCTGCCCAAGTGTCTCGATGAAGTTGCTCTTGCCGACGCCCGGCACCCCCGTCACGGCCACACGGATGGAGTCGCCGCTGTGGGGCAGGCACTGCTCCACGATCGAACGGGCCGTATCGCGGTGGTCCGTCCGCGTGCTTTCCAGGAGCGTGATGGCCCGGCTCAGCGTCACCCGGTCTCCGTCGAGGATGCCGGTCACGTACTCATCGGCCGACCGGGCGGAGGTCCGGGTGGAGTCGTTCTCTTGGAGGTTTGGATTCAGTGGGGTCACGGGGCGCGATTGCAACGTTCGAGAGCGACGAGCGGGAAGCCGGACAGGCGCTAATATGCCGGGTCCCAAATGCGCTCTAGATCGCAGGTGAAGTCAGGAAGGACAGGCTCGCCGGACAGCGTCTCGGGCTTTTCGTAAATCTCCACGTTCCCATCCTCGTCGTAGACCGTCACGGTTTCCTCATACGGATCGATGAGCCAACCAAGCCGGGTGCCGTTGTTGATGTATTCCTCCATCTTAGTTTCAAGATCGGAGCGGGCGTCATTTGAGGATCGGACCTCCGCGGCGAAATCGGGAGCGAGAGGGAGGAATTTCTCTTTGGTATCGGTGGAGAGCGTCTTGAGCCGATGCTCGGCGACCCAGGCCGCGTCCGGGGCGCGGGTTGCCCCGTTAGGAAGCGTGAATCCGCCGCTCGAATCGAAGGCGGCCCCGTGTTCTGTTCGATCCGACCAGTTCAAAAGCTGAGCAAAGATCCGTCCGCTTCGATTTGAGCTGTAACTTCCGGCTGGAGGCATCACAATAATTTTCCCATTCGGGTTGCGTTCGAGGCGGAGGGGATCTGCTTCCTGGCAGAGGTTGAAAAATTCATCCTCGTTCATCGGCTTCTGCGGGATGAATTCTATCCGCCCCGGAGGCAGAATGGAAAAGAGATCTTTTCGCTCGATGGTAGCAGGCATCAGCTTGCTGCTGTTCGTTGCAGGAGACTGCGAGAGGCAGCGCTTTACGCCTCGATGGGAGCTTCCTGTTCGAAGCGGTCGAGCAGTACGTCGAGGATCTGGGTGGCGGCCTCGGCGATGTTGGTGCCGGGGCCAAAGATGGCCGCCACGCCCTGATCGTAGAGCACCTCGTAGTCGTCGTGCGGGATGACTCCGCCGACCACAACGAGAATGTCGTCGCGGCCGTGCTGCTTCAGCGCCTCGATCATCTCCGGCACGAGCGTCTTGTGTCCCCCGGCGAGGCTGGAGACGCCGAGGATGTGCACGTCGTTCTCGACGGCC
>CAZBIB010000312.1:0-2929 GCA_964491575.1 uncultured Salinivenus sp.
GATGAATCGTACTTCCGACCTTGCTCTACACCGCAACTCCAAATGCCCCACATACGACGGCGACGAGTTGCCTGTGACTTGTGCAAGAAGTCCGGAGTGCCGCCCCGAAAAATTCCCGGTCGCGCCCCCGGGTCTGACTCAGAATCTCTCTGAAGAATGCTCCACTGTATTCGGAAGAGCCCCCGATGAGGAAGCCTCCTGGCTCTGCGCGATGCTGAGAACTCCCTTACCTTAAGATAACACGTGTATGGGTAAAACGGGTACAAGGCAGCGCGCACGCAGTAGAGAGAACCGTGCGCCGAGAACCCCAGGGGGCGATGTCTTCGTTGTGATGACGAGATGTCTTTGCCTCTGCCACTACGATCTCTCCGATGGGCCTTCTCCCTCCGTCGGCTCCGCAAGACCCTTTCCAGGCCGGGGGGCGTGAGCGGCAGGCCCGCTTGGCTGCCGGTATGAGGAATTCGCACGCCATCTCACATCGCCCTGTCTGATCATGTCCTCCCGACTGCTCGGCACATTCCTTCCTGCCTTCCTCCTCAGCCTCGCCGTTCTCGCGTGCGGTGGGACCGGCTCCGCCCGGACCTCCGCGACACAACCCGCCGAGACGCAGTCCTCCTCCGGGGCCTCGGTCGACACCACGCTTGCCCACGTCGACAGCATCGATGTGCCCGCCCAGATCGCGACGACCGACACGCTCAGCGCTCACCTCTACGGCGGCGTCGGGCCCAACGGCTGCTACGCGCTCGCCCGGATTGAGGAGGAGCGTGCGCCCGGACAAGTCACCCTTCTCCCCATCGTGCAGTATTCTACCGCGGAAGATCGGATGTGCACGATGGCGGTCGTGTCGCTCGACACGACGCACGCGATCGCCCCTCCTTTCCAGAGCGGAACGCTTACCGTCACCGTTCCCCAGTCCGACGGACCTCCTGTCACCGCCACCGTCGAGATTACCGAGGGATCCTGAGTGCCGCCGCGAGCGATCCCACGTGGATCCGGGTGGCGTCGGGGATGGCGGAGGAGGGAGGATCGCTTTCATCCACCCACAAATTTCTGCCTCGAAGCACTGGCGCTCCGGCTCTACGCGCCGCGGTCGAGCAGTTCCATGAGAAGCGGCGTGAGTCGATCGGCGGCGACCCGGGACAGCTCCTCTCCGCTTCCCTCGGGAAGCTCGATGGGAATCTGCTCCACGAGCTCGAGGCCGTATCCGGCCAGTCCAATTCGCTTGCGCGGATTGTTGGTGAGCAGGCGGAGCTTGCGGATCCCGAGGTCACGGAGAATCTGACACCCGATGCCGTAGTCGCGGTGGTCCATTTCGAGGGACACGTCGGCCGCCTGGTCGCCCTCGGTTTGCTGGCGCTCCAGGTCTTCCAGCTTTGAGAGCAGTCCCTGGCCGTGGTTGCTCTGCATCATGTAGAGGATGGCACCCTGTCCCTCATGCTCCACGCGGAGCAGGGCTTCGGCCAGCTGCTCGCTGTACGTCTCGCGCCGCGCCGCCAGCACGTCCCCGAGCACGTTTTGGGAGTGTACGCGCACGAGGACCGGTTCGTCCTCGGTCCACTCGCCTTTGAGCAGGGCGAGGTGCACGTCGCCGGTTAGGGTCTCTTGGTAGGCCACCACCCGGAACGTGCCGAACGCCGTGTCGAGCTGCACCTCGGCCTCCCGCTCGATGAGGCGCTCGTTTTGCATCCGATAGGCAATCAGGTCCTGGATCGTGATGAGCGGCATGTCCAGGGCCTGAGCCTGCTCCTGGAGCTCCGGGACGCGGGCCATGCTCCCATCCTCGTTCATGATTTCGACGAGGGCGCCGACGGGCTCGAAGTCGGCGAGCCGCGCGAGGTCGACGGCCGCTTCGGTATGGCCGGCCCGGCGCAGCACTCCACCGGTGCGGGCGCGGAGGGGAAAGACGTGGCCCGGCCGTGCAAAGTCGTAGGGCGAGACCTCTGGGTCCGCCAGGGCGCGGATGGTCTTCGCCCGATCGGTCGCAGAGATGCCAGTGCTCGTGCCCTGCCGGTAATCGACCGAGACGGTGAAGGGGGTGTTGTAGAGCGACGAGTTGGACTCGACCATCAGATCGAGGTCGAGCTTCTCGGCCCGCTCGGGGGTGATGGCTGTGCAGAGCAGACCCCGTCCCTCCTTCGTCATAAAGTTGACGAGCTCGGGCGTCATCGCCTCGGCCGCTCCAATGAAGTCTCCCTCATTCTCGCGGTCCTCGTCGTCCACGACAATTACAAGCCCCCCGGACCGAATGGTGGCAAGGGCGTCTTCGATGGAGTCGAAGGCCGCCTCCGAGGACGATGCCGAGTTGTTCGGGCTGCTCATGGCAATGGGGACAACCTCTCGCAGCGGCGAGACAGGCAGCAGGCAAGAATGTCCGGACGGATCGCTATTCCTCGTCGTTGGCGAGGCTTGCGATGGAATCCTTGTCGAAGCGAAGCCGCGTACCCTTGCTGTCGACCTGGGCCAGGATGCTGTCTTCGTCGATCTTCTGAACGGTGCCGTGGATGCCGCCCACAGTCACAACTTTGTCGCCCTGCTCCAGGTTGTTCACCATTTCCTGGTGTTCTTCCTCGCGCTTTTGCTGGGGGCGGTAGATGAAGAAGTAAAAGACTCCGATGATGAGCACGAGGGGAAGCAGGAGGCCGAAAAACCCGCCTCCGCCTCCGCCGGATTGAGCGGTGAGAAGAACCGGATCGAGGGCTGAGAGAAGCGAAGTGAGCATGGTGGGGGGCGTCGAGAGGTCAACATTCAGGTGAAGGGAACGACGACGCCGCAACCGTCGGGCTCGCCCGCTCCCCACTCGCTAAACGAGAAGGGGAACAACCGGTTCGGACCACATCGGCCGCGGTGCGACTGCGACGGACGCAACCGAACGGTGCAAAAGAAAAAGGGCAAGCGACCCGCAGCGCGCCGCTGCGACCTCCTACCGCTG
>CAZBIB010000313.1:0-2927 GCA_964491575.1 uncultured Salinivenus sp.
AGGCCCACGTGCTCCACGCCCACGAGGTTGACGGCGTGATCGATGTGGTCGGCCACGTCCGCCACGGTGCCGATGGGATGCTCCTTCCGCATCTTTTGCTCGTAGATGACAGCCTCCCGCGAGTCCTCTGCCCATCCCATCGAGTCGATGTGCGCTTCCACCTCCGCCCGGATGGGATCGTCCTCGTCCTTGTACTCGTCGCGCAGGAACGAGGAGCCGAAGGTAATCATGACGACGCCCCCGGTGTCGGCAATGCCCTTGATGATCTCGTCGCTCACGTTGCGCTCCCAGCCGGGCGTAAAGTGGCGGCAGGAGGAGTGGGAGGCGATGACCGGAGCCTTCGTCTGCGTGAACACGTCGAGAGCCGTCGAGTCGGTCACGTGCGAGACATCGACCATGATGCCGAGGCGGTTCATCTCGGCAACCACCTTCTCCCCAAACGTACTCAGCCCGTTCCACCGGGGCGGCGTGTCGTCGTAGGACGAGTCGCCGAGGCGGTTGTGCTCGCCGTGCGTTAGGGTGATGTAGCGGATGCCGCGGTCGTAGAAGTGCTGTAGGTTCTCAAGGTCTCCCCCGAGGCCGGCACCGTTTTCCATGCCCATGGGGAGCGCGAGGGCGTCGGTCTCGGCAATCTTTCGCACCTCCTCTGGCGAGGTGGCGATCGTAAATTTGTCGGGATGCTTCTCCGCGATCTGTTCCACGAGGTCGATCAGCGCGTTGGCTCGCTTCGTTGCGGCCCCTGGGGTGTCCTGGAGGTAGGTCGGGATGTAGATGGACATGAAGGGCGCATCGAGGCCGCCCGCCCGGGCGCGAGGATAGTCGAAGTCGCCCCCGACGGTCGAGTCAGACGGATCTTCGTAGAAGTCGTTGAGGCGGTATGGAAGATCGATGTGTCCATCCACCAGGAGGGACGCTTGGGTGAGGCTGTCGGCACGAGCTTCTACCGAGCGATCAGGCTGGGACGTAGACGTCTGGCAGCCGACGAGAAGGATCGCGAAAACGATGCAGACGAGAAAAGAAGGTGTGGTGGAAGGCATGGTGGAAAACGTCGCGTTGTGAAAGGGCGAGGCGTCTCGAAGGTATCGAAACTTGGTGGGAGGGGCAAGGCGAGGGAGGGGGGAAGGTTTGCTATGCGGCTCGGGGAGTGGGTAGGCGCTCCCGCATCTCCCTCAGGTACGCGGGCGTGTCGAGGAGGCGGGGGCCGTACCACGAAAACGGCTGGCCGTCGACAATCTCGACCGGAGTGTGGGGGAGAGCTGTGCGGAGGTCGGCCGTGAATTTGTCCTTCTTGTGGAAGGGGAACGGCTCGCTGGAGCAGAGAACGACATCCAGGTCCCGCTCGGCAAGGGCCTCAGGCGTTACTTCGGGATATCGCGTCTGGTCGCTGTAGGCATTTTCGAGGCCACCCCACTGCATCACGTCGTGGATAAACGTGTCCCCGCCGACGGTCATGTACGGCTCGCGCCAAATGAGGTAGGCGGCGCGGAGGGGCGGGAACTCGGGCAGGACGTCGAAGCGGGAAATAATCTTGCCGACTAAAGTGGAGGTCTGGTCCGAGGTGTCGGTGAGTGTGCCGACCGTACGGATCATCTCAAGCGCCTCCGACACGGTTTTGACCTCCGTGACGAACACCGGGGCAATCGCATCGAGCGCCTCCACGTCCTCGGCCGTGTTTTCCTCGTGGTTTGCGAGAATGAGGTCGGGATTCAGGGAGCGGACCGTGTCGACATCGATCTGCTTCGTCCCCCCGACGACGGTCTTTTCCGAGCGCCAGCCCTCGGGCCGTTCGCAGAAGCGCGTGACGCCGATGACCTCGTCCTCCAGATTCAGATGCGCCAGCAGTTCCGTCTGGCTCGGCACCAGGGAGACGATGCGGAGGGGCGGCGTGTCGAGCGTGAGTTCGTGTCCGCGGGCGTCGGTGGCAGTGGGCATCGGACTCAAGGCTCATGAGTGCGTTTTGCCCTCAAACGACGCAATAAATCTTCTTGGTTCCACTCCAGGGAATCGTTTCGGACGTCGCGGCGTGTAGGCAACGCCTCTTTCCCTTCCCCACTCCATAATCTCCTATGCCCCTTCCCACCGAACCGATTGGCAGCATTCCGCGTCCGGAAGAACTTATCGAGAGCCTCCGCGCCTACCGGCACGGCGACCTCAGCCAGGAGGCGCTCGATCAGGTGTACGACCGCGCCCTCCGGGCCACCATTGAGGCTTTCGAGGACACCGGCTCGCCCGTCATCACCGACGGCGAGCAGGCCAAGCCCAGCTTTCTCACCTATCCCGTTGAAGGGGCTGACAACATCGAGCCCGGCGGCATCGAGATCCCCTTTGAGGCGGGTCACACGCGGCAACTCCCTCGTCTCACCGAGGGGCCGTTTCGCTACGAGACGTACGCTGTCGAGTACCTGCCCCGTGCTCAGGAATACGCGACCGTGCCGGTGAAGCAGGCCGTCATCTCCGCGTCGGCCCTCAGCCTCCTCTATCCGGACGAGGGCATCGATGGATATCCCCGAGACGTATTCCTTGACGACCTCGTTTATGAGGTGGAGTCGGACATCCGGCAGTGTCTGGAGGCGGGGGCGCACGCCGTGCAGATCGACTTCACGGAGGGGCGGCTTGCGGTGAAGCTCGATCCGTCGAAAGACCTGCTCCGCCAGTTCGTTGCCCTCAACAACCGCGTGTTCGATCGTTTCTCCGAGGCGGAGCGCCAGCGGATTGGCGTGCACACGTGTCCGGGGGGCGACCGAGATTCCACCCACAGCGCCGATGTAGACTACGCAGAGCTCCTGCCCCTGCTCTTCGAGCTCAACGCTGGGCGCTTCTATATGCAGTTTGCAAGCGAGGACGACCAAGAGCGCGTCCTCGACATCGTCCAAGAACACAGTACAGACGACCAGACCATCTTCCTCGGCGTCATCGACGTGAACGAT
>CAZBIB010000314.1:0-2926 GCA_964491575.1 uncultured Salinivenus sp.
ATCGACTGCGTGATCTACATGGGCGCGGAGGACATGGAGCGGCAGCGCCTCAACGTCGAACGGATGGAGTTGCTGGGAGCCGAAGTGCGGGCCGCCACCACCGGGAGCCAGACGCTGAAAGAGGCCACAAACGAGGCCATCCGCGACTGGGTCTCGAATCCGGACGACACGTTCTACATCATCGGCTCGGTCGTAGGGCCGCATCCGTATCCCATGATGGTCCGCAATTTCCACCGGGTGATTGGGACTGAGACGCGCTCACAACTTCGGGAAAAAACCGGCCGAGAGACGCCCGACGCCATCGCCGCCTGCGTGGGGGGCGGGTCGAACGCGATTGGAATCTTCCATCCCTTCCTGAACGACGCGGAGGTGCAGCTCCACGGCGCGGAGGCTGCGGGCGGCGGCCTCGACGGGAACCACGCCGCCACTCTGGCGGAGGGCAGTCCGGGGGTGCTGCACGGAGCCATGAGCTACCTCCTCCAGGACGACGCCGGACAGGTCCATCTCGCCCACTCTCTCTCCGCCGGCCTCGATTATCCCGGCGTCGGACCCGAGCACGCCCACCTGCGCGACGAAGGCCGCGTCACCTACCACCCCGTGACCGACGAGGAGGCGCTGGAGGGGGTCGACCTCTTGTCCCGCACCGAAGGCATCATTCCGGCCCTGGAAACGGCCCACGCCGTGGCTCTCCTGCCGAAGTTGGCCCGCTCCCTGGCTGAGGCACGCGGCGACGACGCGATCCTCGTCTTCAACTGCTCCGGCCGCGGGGACAAAGACATGGAAACGATTGCCGAGCACCTGTGATCGTATGTCTGGATGTGGGGAGGTGTGGATGTGCTCCACATGACAGACTGTTTGTCCGATTCATGCTTCCACACCTCCATCCCTCCAGCCGTCCATACCTACACGATGTCCCGCCTAGACGATACATTCGAGACCCTTCGCGCCCGCGATGAGAAGGCGATGGGGCTTTTCCTCACGGACGGGTTTCCCACTCCGGATGCAACGGTCCCTCTTCTGCGCGCCCTCGATCGCGGGGGAGCCGACTTCATCGAACTGGGCATGCCCTTCAGCGACCCCCTGGCCGAGGGACGCCCCATCCAGCGGGCCAGCGCACAGGCCCTTTCCCACGGCATCACTCTGACCGACACTCTTCAGTCTGTAGAATCTTATCGGACACAGAGTGATACGCCACTTCTTCTAATGGGATACGTAAATCCCGTGCTCGCATACGGAATCGATGCGTTTTGCCGCGATGCAGCGGCGGCCGGTGTCGATGGTCTGATTCTTCCGGATTTGCCGCCGGAGGAAAGCGACCATCTCTGTGAGGCGGCGTCTGCCCACGACCTTGCTCTGGTCTTCCTGATCGCGCCCAACACCGCCGACGACCGGATTGTTGCTGTCGATCGCCGGGCCACCGGATTCGTCTACGCCATCAGCGTCACAGGGCTCACGGGCAGCAACCTCGAGGAGGCCCCGACGGTGGACGAATACCTTCAGCGCGCTCGTCGGCTGGTCCAACAGAATCCCCTCCTCGTCGGCTTCGGTATTAAATCGCACGAGGACGCGATGCAACTGAGTCGACACACGGACGGGTTTATCGTGGGCTCGGCTCTCATCAATCGGGTGTCGGACCTGTGGGACGACGCGAGGCTCTCGGACACCGAGCGGCTCGACGCCGTCGAAGCCTTCGCTCGCCACCTCAAGACCGGATCCCCGGCCCAACCGAATCGCACCAAATCGTCACCGTCGACCTGACACTCCCCTTCGACGGGCATTCCTCATGGAGCGGCCCCGCCTCCAGACAATCTCGTTAGATCGTTTTCCCACGTGCACCCCGCCCAAGAACGGAACAGGGATTTTCGTCTAGTCGTTAGGTACGATCCCAGTACGAGTTGTGCGCAACCGGCCCATTGCCCTTATGCCCGACACTGCTACGGACACTTCTACCCAGGACGCCCCAATTCAGATCAGCCCCAACGCGGCGAGGGAGATCCGGAAAATCATCCAAAAGAAAAGCATTCCGGATGGATACGGCCTTCGCGTCGGGGTCAAAGGAGGCGGATGTTCGGGGATGAGCTATGTGCTCGGCTTCGACAAGGAGCGTGAGAAGGATCGCGCGTTCGAGATCGACGGGATCACCGTCTACATGGACAAGCGGCACGGGCTGTACCTCATGGGAACCACCATCAACTACCATGACGGCCTAAACGCGCGGGGCTTTACCTTCGAAAACCCCAATGCGACGGAGACCTGTGGCTGCGGAGCGAGCTTTGCGGCCTAACGCATTCTGTCTTCCGCCCTGCTCCCCTCCTCTCTCTGCCACGCTCCCTCAGATCTTGGATGATGGCTCCAGCAGTTGAGGAGCCATCGACAGTTCCAGGCCGGACTGCCCGCCAGGTTGTAACACTCCTGAATTATTGAAGCCGAACGGAGCAGACCTCTGCGATGGGGGAACAGAGCAGGTGAATGCACGGTTATCACGGTGCATGGCCATCACACTGGCCCACGTGCTTCACGGGGGGCAATATTGAGAAGGGGAGCCTCGTTTCAAATACTCGCCCCTGCCGTGTAGGGCGCCAACGCGGCGCTGTTGATCGTTCAATCCACAAGGTATGGAAGGTAACTTCTCAAATCGTGTTCGGGACGTGATTTCGTACAGCCGCGAAGAGGCGGTCCGACTCGGGCACGATTACATCGGTACGGAGCATCTTTTGCTCGGTCTCATCCGCGAGGGTGAGGGCATTGCCGTCAAGATCCTCCGCAACCTCGGCTGCGACCTCTTGGAACTCAAAGAGGCCGTGGAGGACACGGTTCGCAGCACCAGCAGCTCCGCTTCGGTTGGGAACATTCCCCTGACCAAGCAGGCCGAGAAGGTGCTGAAAATCACCTACCTGGAAGCCAAGCTCTACAAGAGCGACGTCAT
>CAZBIB010000315.1:0-2923 GCA_964491575.1 uncultured Salinivenus sp.
GTGACCGTCGCACCGGCATCTTCGAGCTGCTGGACCTGCTCGTGCACCATGCGGCGGATATCGTCGTCAAGCCCGTCGGCAAAGTATTCTGAGGGGAGGCCAAGGCGGAGCCCGTCGACGCCGTCGTCCAGGGCCGCCGCATAGTCGGGCACGTCAACCGGCGCACTGGTCGAATCGCGCTTGTCCTCGCCCGCGATGACGTTGAGCAGCGTCGCCACGTCTTCCACACTGCGCCCCATCGGCCCAATCACGTCGAGCGACGAGGCGAACGCCACCAGGCCGGAGCGGCTCACGCGGCCGTAGGTGGGCTTCAGGCCGACGGTACCGCAAAAGGCGGCGGGTTGCCGCACCGAGCCGCCGGTGTCGCTGCCCAGGGCGGCGTGGCACATCCCGGCGGCCACCGCCGCGGCCGACCCGCCCGACGACCCGCCCGGCACGTAGTCGGTGTGGTGCGGATTGCGCACTGGGCCGAAGTGCGAAGTCTCGTTCGACGAGCCCATCGCGAACTCGTCGCAATTCGTTTTTCCGATAAAGATGGCCCCGGCGTCGCGCAGGCGGTCGATCACCGTCGCGTCGTAGAGCGACGAGAAGTCCTCGAGCATCTTCGATCCGCACGTTACCGGGTAGCCGCGGATGCAGATGTTGTCCTTGACCGCCAGGACGAGGCCCGCCAAGGGCCGCGGATTGCCCCGTTCGCGCTGGCTGTCGAGGTAGCGGGCGTGATTGAGCGCGCCGTCCTGGTCAACGGTCGTGAACGCGTTGATCTCGTCGTCGCGCTCGTCGATGCGATCCAAAAAAGAAGAGACCAGGGCTTCGCAGCTGGTCTCTCCGGCGTCGAGGGCGCGACGGGCGTCGGTAAATGTCGGCGACTCCATACGTCGAGGTGAATTCTGCAGAGATGAGAGCAGAGTTCGGGGCAGCGTCCAGTCGCGGAGCGTTCCTCCTTCCGCAGGCTGAGAGACGTTGGAGCGCTACGATGTCTTCTCGGAGTCCTGGGGATTTGATTCAGCAGCGCCCGCCTGCGTCGACTCCGGCTCCTCCGAATTGTCGGCGGGAGGCGACTCCGACGGCGCCTGCTGAGAGGTGCCCTGCTGCTGTTGCTGGCCGCCGCGAGGCTGGGGGGCGCCCTGCTGCGGCGCCTGCGGCTGATTGATCTGACGATTCTGGCTTTCGGCCTCAATCTCGCGGGAGATCTCGTTCGTCGCATCTTTGAACTCGCGGATGCCCTTGCCGATGCCCCGCGCAATCTCGGGGATTCGCTTGGCCCCAAACACGAGGAGGAGGACCAGAAAGATGATAATGAGTTCGGGAAAACCAATGCCGCCCATGGGTCTAGCGGAGCGTTTGGGAGTGGTTTGATGGAGCCGCCGTGTCCTCCGACCAACGGTCGCTGGCAGAGGACAACGCAAACGAGGTGGGGGAATGGGGGTTCCAGCCCGCCTTCCTGGATGACAGGGATCACCTGGCCGAAACAGCCGCCCGGGCGGTCGTGTTACGCACGAAAACTTTTTTGCGCGTCAAGCCATCGGCGAGGTTATGTAAAGGCATCCCCTCACCTCTCGGTACACACGTTACTACGCATTGGTATGCCCACGGAACCGTCCACCGATGCCGACACGCTCGCCCGAGACGACATCCGGGCTTGGCCGAAGGCCGAGCTGCACTGTCACCTCGACGGCTCGATGCGGCTGGACACGATGCTTGACCTGGCGAAAAAACAGGGAAAGAGAGACGTGCTCCCCGCCGATAGCGTCGAGGGCCTCCGGGCCGAGTTGCAGGCCGTGGAGGCGTCCGGTACACTGGAGGCCTACCTCGCGTGGTTCGAATACTCCATCCCGCTGCTGCAAACGCCCGAGGCCCTCCGTCGGGCGGCCTACGAACTGGCGGCCGACAATGCGGCCGAAAACGTTCGGTACCTGGAGGTGCGGTACTCGCCCATTCTCCACACCGAGGAGGACCTGTCCCTCGAAGACGTGAACGACGCGGTGCTCGACGGCCTCGAACGGGCCGAGCAGGACCTCGACATTACGACCTCCCTCATCATTTGCGGCCTTCGGGATCGGTTCGAGAGCTCATCGATGCGGCTCGCCGAGCTGGCCATCGAGTACCAGCACCGGGGCGTGGTGGCCTTCGATCTGGCCGGAGGCGAGGCGGGGAATCCCCCGAAGGGTCACCTCCACGCCTTCTACCGCGCCCGCAACAACCTGCTCAACCTCACCATCCACGCGGGCGAGGACTGGGGGCCGGACTCCATCCGGCAGGCGCTCTTCTACTGCGGCGCTCACCGCATCGGCCACGGCATTTCGCTGCGGAAGGACCCGGAGCTCATGCAGTACTTCGCCGACCACCGCATCCCGCTCGAAATCTGTCCCACGAGCAACGTGGATACGACGGCGGTGCCGAGCCTGGAGGCGCACCCAATCGAGACCTACGTGCGGTCGAACATTCCGGTGACCGTCAACACCGACAATCGCCTCTTCAGCCGCACCACGATGACGGAAGAGCTCTGGCGAGTGTACCAGCACTGCAACCTGGAGGCTCATCACCTCCGCGAGATCGTCCTGAATGGCTTCCGCTACGCGTTTCTTCCGTATCAGCAGAAGCAGGCTCTCCTCCGATCCGTCACTGAGGCTTTTCCGGGAGACAAAGCGCCGGAGGCTTCGCAGTGGTAGCGTAGGGTTGGAAGAGTGGAAGTGTGGGGCCTGAGCGAAAGCCTTCAACGCTTCCAGGCCTGCAGCGCTTTGAGCATGGGATTGTCGGGGAGCGGTCTGATGCATATCATGCAACCCGTTCGACTTGGGTCCTCATTGCTCCATAGCTTATGGTTCAAACGATTCCGCAGGCCTCGTCGCTGCGTGGCACGGTGGCCCTGCCCGCTGATAAGTCGATCTCGCACCGATCGGCGATCCTGTCCGCCCTCGGG
>CAZBIB010000316.1:0-2920 GCA_964491575.1 uncultured Salinivenus sp.
TCCTCCTCTCCCCCAATGTGCGGGATCACGTTCCCCACCGCATCGAGCGAGGGAACGCCCGGATAGCCAGCTCCGGACAGGGCCTGCAACATCGTTACCTGCACCGCCTCCACGTCGAACGCCTGCGTGAGGGGATGGAGTCCACAAATGAGACCCGTGGTGGAACAGTTGGGATTGGTGGCGATGAAGCCGCCCGCGCCCCACGACTGCGCGTCGATCAGGGCCAGGTGATCGGGGTTGACTTCCGGAATGAGAAGCGGCACGGTGTCTTGCAGCCGGTAGTTCTTGGCATTCGAGACGACCGGGATACCCGCCGCCGCGAAGGCCTGCTCAATCTCGCCCGCGACCGACGAACTGAGGGCGGAGAATACGAAGTCGCAGTCCAGGGCGTCCGGCTCGGTGCGCTGGACCTCCAGGGACGCCACACGCTCCGGGATCGGGGCACCGCTGAGCCAGTTCGTCGCCTCGCGGTACGTCTGGCCCGCCGATCGCGCGGACGCCGCCACGGCGGTAACCGTAAACCAGGGATGATCGTCCAGCAGCCGGATGAAGGTCTGCCCGACGGCACCGGTGGCGCCCAGAATGCCAACCCGATACTTGTGTCCGTCCATGATGGACTCAGGGGAGGAGGGGTCCAAAGTGTTTGCGAAACGCAGCAGCACTGTGCATGCCGCCACGAAGCGCAGCCTGCAACCGCGCTGTTTTCCGATGTGTTCCTCTCCACGAAGATCTGCAGATCCGGAATCGTCCCATATTCTTCGTCCGAGGGCGTTTGACCGAATCCGGTCCTTTTGTAGATTATGATTGGCCCCTCTGGCAGCCCTCTCCTTTCTTCCGTGTTCAATCCCCCCACCCATGACCGACGCTTCCGACGCCGACCTCATCGACGGCCGCGAGCTGGCCCAGGCAGTGCGCGATGAGGTCCAATCCGACATTCAGGACTGGACCGAGTCCGGCCACCGCGCCCCCTTTCTCTCCGCCGTCCTGGTGGGGGACGATCCGGCGTCCGAGGCGTACGTGCGGGGCAAAGAAAAGGACGCGGCAGAGGTGGGAATTGAGACGAACACGCACCACCTCGACGCCGACACGTCGCAGGAGAAGCTTCTGAACCTCGTCTACGACCTGAACGCTGATCCGTCGGTGGACGGCATTCTCGTCCAGCTCCCCCTCCCTGATCACGTGGAGGAGCGGACCGTCATCGACGCGGTGGACCCGTCGAAGGACGTGGACGGCTTCCACCCCGAGAACCTGGGCCGCCTAATGCGGGGCAATCCGCGGTACATTCCCGCCACGCCCTACGGCATCATGGAGATGCTGTCGCGCTGCGACATCAACCCGGCAGGGATGGACGCCGTCATCGTGGGGCGGTCCAACATCGTGGGCAAGCCGCTCGCCAACCTGCTGTTGCGCCGCACGGCCAACGCCACCGTCACCGTTTGCCACAGCCGCACCCGCGACCTGGCCGCCCACACGCGTCGGGCCGACCTGCTCGTCGCGGCCGCTGGCCAGGCCGCTTTCATCGACGGCGAGATGGTGAAGGACGGGGCCGTTGTGATTGACGTCGGCATCAATCGCGTGGAGGACGAAACAGCCGACCGCGGCTACCGACTCGTGGGAGACGTTGATTTTGACGACGTGCGTCCCAAAGCCGCCCGGATCACGCCCGTGCCGGGGGGCGTCGGACTCATGACCCGGGCCATGCTTCTGAAAAACACTCTGGAGGCCACCCGACTGCGCTCGGCATCGACGTAATGCTGTTCCTCATTGCAATTTGTCCCTTCACGGCGTCATGGTGCCTCCCCAATCTGCTCTCCAACAGTTCACCTCCCCTCAGGACACCGCAACTCCCAAAGACACATCTGCTGCCGGATCGAATTCCGCCGACCAGGCCGTTGACCGGTTTAGCAACGCCTTCAGCGAGGCCTTCCGGCTGTTCTTTGATGGAAACTGGGCTGGACTCTATGACCACCTCACGGACGGGGCGCTGTACCTCTTCGGCCTCTTCACCGAGACGGGTCTGCAGGCATTGGCCTCGTTTCTGCTGCTGTATGTCATCTACCGGGCGCTCTACCTGACGCTCGAACAAGCCCTGGAGCGCAGCGACAACATCGAGCCCGGCCTTCAAAGCCTGCTTCTCAAAACCTTCCGGGTGATCTCCTTCTTTTTCATCGGCACCGTTGTCCTGGACCAGTTCGGCGTAAACGTGGCGGTGCTGATTGGTGGTCTCGGGATTGCAGGTATTGTTGCCGGTTTTGCGGCGCGGGACTCCCTGGAGAATTTCATCGCGGGCGTCACGGTCCTTGTCGACAAGCCCTTTCGGGTGGGCGACTACATTGAGATCGACGACCAGTACGCCCAGGTGGACGAGATTACGCTCCGCTCCACCCGCCTTCGCACAGTGCGGAACCGGATCATGGTCCTGCCGAACACGGAGATGATCACAACGAAAGTGATGAACCATACAAAGCGGAACGTCCTGCGGCTCGACATTCCGTTCGGTATCGCCTACAAGGAGCGGCCGGCGGAGGCGCGGGAGGTCCTCCTTCCCATCGTCGAGAACGATGACCGCATCCTCCCGGAGCCCTCGCCTACGGTGGTCGTCACGGAGATGGATGATTCGAGCGTGAACATGGCGCTCCGGTTCTACACCCGCGACCCGAGCCAGGAGGTCCCCATGCGATGGGAGTATACGGAGAAGGTTCGCGAAACCCTCCGCGACGCCGGCATCGAAATTCCGTTCCCCCATCGCCAACTCTTTCTCGACGAGGCCAAGGCCTTCGAGGGTACCGAGCTCCTCGCCCCCACCAATGGCAGCAGATCATCTTCGGAGTAACGCCCTCCCTTCTCCTTCCGGCCCTCAGTCCCCCCGCACCGTCACGACAACGGTTCGCTCGCGGGGCTTCACGTCGCATTCGAGGTG
>CAZBIB010000317.1:0-2915 GCA_964491575.1 uncultured Salinivenus sp.
CTCCGCCGAACGCGTGCCCGCCGACCTCCTGGAAGTTGGCACACACGTTCGAGCATGCTCCGCAGCGGATGCAGTAGAGCGTCTCCTTCAGTTGCGAATCTTCGCGGAGCGCACGCCGCCCGTTGTCGAGGAGCACGAGGTGAAACGATCGGTCCCGGTGCTCTGGGGGACGCTCCCGGCCGTCGAGGTCCGGCACGGGCGTGTCGAACGGCGGTGTGAAGAGCGACACGTAGGACGTGATGTCCTGCCCGGTTCCCGAGCGACCAATCAGCTCGAGAAACGGCTGCAGGTCTTCAACCGTCGGGACGATTTTCTCGAGGCCCGCCACGGCAATGTACGTCGGCGGCATGAGCACCGATTTTCGCGCGTTGCCCTCGCTCGTAACCAAGGCTATGCTGCCCGTGTCCGCCGTGATGAAGTTGGCTCCGGTCATGCCCACGTCGGCACTCCGGATCTGCGACCAGAGTTTTTCGCGGGCAAAGCGCGTCAGCTCCTCCGCACTTTCCAGTGGCTCGTCTGGTTCGAACCGTCGGTTGAACAGCCGGGCAATGTCCTCTCGCGACTTGTGGATGGCCGGCGCTACGATGTGGGACGGCGTCTCTTCGGCCACCTGCAGCACCCACTCCCCGAGGTCGGTCTCCACGACACTGATGCCCTCCGCCTCCAGGTGTTCGTTGACCTCAATTTCCTCACTGGTCATCGACTTGCTCTTGGCCACTCGCCGGGCCCCATGGGCCACCTCTGTGATGTAGCGATTCGCCTCGCTCGCGTCGGCTGCTAGGTAGACTGCGCCCCCCCGTGCCTCGACGGCTGCCCGGACCTTCTCGACGAGCTCCGGCAGACGCTCGATGGCGTCCTCCTTGATCGCTCGCGCCTTCTCTTTGAGTGCACCGGCGTCCGCCAAGCGACCGATCGACTCGTACCGGCCCCGGTTGAAGCCGCGGGTATTCTGGGCAACGGAGGGACCCTCGGTCTCCATCAGCTGCCGGATCGCTTTTGCCTTCGCGGTGCGTTCCGTTTCAGACATGGGAAAAGGTCGCCGTGCGGGCCGTCAGTGATCGTCGATAATAATGATGTGGACCGTGCGGGGGCCGTGGGCACCACGAACGAGGGCCCCCATGTCGGCCGTGGCACTCGGTCCGGTGGCCAGAATCACGTTCGTCGGGCTCTCGCGCAGAAGCGGTCCGAGGCGCGCGAAGGCCGCTGGCATGTCGGGCACGACATCGGAGGCTCGCAGGACGGCGACGTGCCGTTCCGGCAGTAGGCTCACCATCTCTGTTGCGCCGTCGTGCTGCAGGACCACACTGCCGTAGTCGGCCACGGCTAGAACCGCGCCGGTGATGCCTGTCGTCACCGGCTCCAGACTCGTCGCTTTCCCCGCCGCTGGCAACTCCGCCCAGCCCGGCGGCTCGTCGTCGAAGGGCCACGGCGCAGCGGCGACCGGCGGATCCACGGCGTCGGACAGCGCAGTGCTCACGTCGGACCACGATGTCCTCGTCCACGACACCTCCACCCGGCTCAGCGAGTCGCAGAATGTGTCTACCAGACCGTTCTCCACGGAAAACTCCGTTCAAATGCAAGAATGAAAATCCTGAACACGTCGGACCAAGTGGAGGCACCCGGTGCTCCAGAGTCCCACTCAGAAACCCGAAACCACAACTACGAAACGCACACCTACCGAAGGAACGCCTCCTTCAGTCCACCGTCGACGGTCAGCACCTGGCCAGTCGTCTTGCCGAGGCGGTCGTCGCTCACGAGGAGGAAAATCGCTTCCGCCTGATCGTCCGGCGTGATCGGCTCGCCCGTGAGCGTCCGCTCGGCGTAGAAGTTTGCCAGCCGCGTTCGCAGCGCCTCGGTCGACTCGTCCTCGTCGTAGTCGAGCTCGTATTTTTCGAGCGACGCCTTCACCCGGTCGCGCGGAAACATCGAACTGCCTTCGACGACGGTGGCCGGGGCGAGGCCGTTCACACGAATGTTCGGCGCGTGCTCGATTGCGAGCTCCCGCACGAGGTGGTTCGCGGCGGCCTTGCTGGCGTCGTAGGCGAAGCTGCCGGTCTTGGGCACCACGGCATTGACGCTCGTGGTGACCACCATGCTCCCATCGAGGCCCTGCGCGTCCCAGACGTCGGCGGCCTCGTCAGCCACGAGGTGGGGGCCTTTCGTGTTCACGGCAAAGGTGTCGCCCCACTTCGCATCCGGGATGCGGCCCTCCTCGTCCGGGCTCACGTAGAGCCCCGCCGTCACAACCACATGGTCGAGCCCGCCGTAGGCCAGCACGACGTCATCGAGGGCCGCGCGCACCGAGTCACGGTCCGTAACATTGCAACTGAGGCCGATCACGTCGCCGCAGCGCGACACGCCGGAGCCGGCTACGCCGATGCCCATACCGATCTCTTCCATGATCTCCTCGGCGGTGGTCTCTGCGGCCTCCAGGTCCAGGTCCAGCGCGGCGACCGTCGCATTTTCCTCGATCAGACGCGGGACAGCGGCTTTCCCGATGCCACTCCCGCCCCCGACGACCGCGACGATCTCGCGGGCCAGCTCTTCCTCCGGCGGCATGCGTTCGAGCTTGGCCTGCTCCAGGCGCCAGTACTCGATGTCGTAGGCCTCCTGGCGCGGAAGGGCCGTGTAGATGTCGATGGCCTCGGCCCCGCGCATGACTTCCACGGCGGCATTGTAGAACTCAGCCGTAACGCGCGACTCGCTCTTGTTCTTCCCCCAGGCTACCATCCCGATGCCCGGAATCAAGATCACCGTGGGGTCCGATCCGCGCATGTCTGGGTCGCCCGGCTCGGAGCAAGTCTCGTAGTAGGCGCGGTAGTCCTCGCGGTACTGCTTAAGCCCCTCCTCCAGCGCCTCCTTGAGCGTCTCGGCGGTGCCGGCCTGCGGGTCCCAGTCCACGTACAGCGGTTTGA
>CAZBIB010000318.1:0-2870 GCA_964491575.1 uncultured Salinivenus sp.
TGGGTTTTTCCGGTGGTCCGTAAAGCGGAGGTGCTGTGCTGGGGAGAGGGGAGAAGAAGCGTTAGTTTTCATTTTGGATGTCCCCGAAAGTTACTTTCCCGTGTATACGAGGCAACTCGCGTCACCCATCTATTCACCTTTCCAGCCGGAGCATCACCGCACCAGGGACGACCCGGCTCTCTCCCGACGGGCATCGAACGGCAGTGTGGATAGTGGATCAAGTACCAAGGGGATGGAGTGTCGCCTCCGAGTTCGATAGCAATCCCTCAAGCTGATAGTGTGGATACGTGGACTTATTGCGATTTTGTGGTGTCACGTACGGTCGAAATGAAGTTTATCTCTTCTGGGCGCATGACCTTCACCTGCGGTACTTCCCCATTGGGCTGAAGCTGAGCGGCGTAAATGCTGTTCTTGTTGACGTGGACAAGACGGTAGAACTGCTTTGTCTTCTCTACTTGGACCCAGTGCAAATTGGACGCGTCCACGCTGCGAGACTTCCACCCTTCTACTTTTCCGAGCGTTCCTGTGATGAGAAGATAGATGATCGAGAGCCCAACGCCGACTGCGAAGAGGTCCTTTGACAGAAAGTACCCGTTCAATTGGAGCTCGCGGCGTCCGTACTCGATGGTTGTACAGAGGCAGAAAGCGAAGAAAAACAGCGAGGCACGGCAGGCTTGCAGAGCGAGGGTGTGATAACTCGATGTGCTGAGCGCCAATGCCCCCACCAGGAGGATTCCAGAAGTAATGCCGAAAATGGAAACGTCCCTTAAGGTTTGGTTTCTGTCATAGAGGTCCTCGATTGCGTATTGAGACACGGAGTATGCTACAACTAGGAAAACGACAGGAAGCGCGCCATTTGACACGATAGAAGAAACAGGAGACATGCTCGTGATCCAGGGGCTCCCGAATGCGGCAAAATAATTTCGGAAGCGAATCCATCCGAGAGCATAAGAGGCGAGAGTGATGCCTGTGAGGATGGCCCCCGCGTTCGCGAGAGACCCATATGAACCTTGACCGGTGGACATGGTGAGAGGGGGGAGATTCGAGTTCAGCGCGTCAGTGAAACGCTCCTAAGCTCATTTCCGAGGTGGTCTCAAAATTGTCGTTTCCACTGGGAGGTGTCTCCGATAAGCTCAGTCATTATTTTGCCCCGCCCACATCCCTTCGAAATCTAATGCGCTCCTTTGTACACTTGAAAGCGGCCCTTTCTAATGGATGAGCGAGCGGCTACGGCCGCCGTTTCCTTAAGTCGTATGGAATCAAAGCAGCAATCTTTGCCCCTCGAACACGACAGTATGAGCCTCAGCCTCGACGAGTTGGACAGCCACCTCTTCAAGTGCGCGGACATCATCCGCAACGCCGTCGACAAGACGGACTACAAGGACTTTATTCTGCCGCTGGTTTTCTACAAGACGATCAGCGACACCTATCAGGACCGTTATCAGGAAGTTCTCGAGGAGGAGGTCGGCGGCGACGAGGAGCTGGCCCGCAAGGAGGCGTGGTACGACTTTGTGGTGCCGGAGGAGCACAGCTGGCAGTCGATCCGCGAGACCTCGACGAACGTCGACGAGGCGATCAACGAGGCCTTCGACGCGATCGTGAAGGCCAACCCCTCGAAGCTGGAGGGGGTCTTCCGGGCCGACTTCGTCGATGAGGACGCGCTCGACGACTCGCGCTTAAGCCGCCTCGTCGAGCACCTCTCGACCTACAACCTCTCGGCGAAGCGCGTGCCGCCGGACATGCTGGGGGAGGCGTACATGGATCTCGTGCGCCACTTCGCAAACGAAGAGGGCCGGGACGGCGGCGAGTTTTTTACGCCGCCAATGATTGTACAGCTGATGGTGCGACTCATCGCCCCATTTGAGGATGGGGATCGCTTTCACGACCCGACCTGCGGCTCGGGCGGCCTGCTGGTGGAGGCGGCCCACTACTTCCGCGACGAGCAGGGCGGGGACCCTTCCCGATTGGAACTGACGGGCCAGGAGCTCAACCCCGACATCGCGGCCATCGCGAAGATGAACCTGTTCATCCACGGCTACAGCGGGCGGGTCGAGCGGGAGGACTCTCTTGGCGCCCCGCAGTTTGCCCAGAACGGGCGCCTGGAGACGTTCGACTACGTGCTTGCGAACTTTCCCTTCTCGGCCGACTGGCCGAAAGACGACCTGCAGGACGACGCCTATGGGCGCTTCGACTGGCACGAAAAGCTCCCCCGGGCCGACCGCGGGGACTACGCCTTCATCATGCACATGGCCCACCAGCTGGGCGACACCGGCCAGGCGGCGATTGTCATTCCCCACGGCGTGCTGTTTCGCAAGTACGAGAGCCGCTACCGGGAGCCGATGCTGGAGGAGGACCTCGTGGAGGCGGTGATCGGCCTTCCGGAGAACCTCTTCCAGAACAACTCGATTCCGAGCGCCATCCTGCTTCTAAACCGTGACAAGCCGCCGGAGCGGGAAGGGGAAGTACTGTTTGTCCACGCCGCCGACGAGGCCTTCTACGAGGAGCTCTCCAACCAGAACCAATTGACGGAAGAGGGAATCGGCCACATCACCCAGAATTTCAACGAGTGGAAAACGGAGGAGCGGGTGAGCCGCGCGGTGCCTTTGGAGGAGATCGGGGAGAACGACTACAACCTCAACATCGCGCTCTACGTGGACACGACCGAGCCGGAGGAGCCGATCGACGTAGCGAAGGAGCTGACGAAGCTCCGCGAGTTGCAGGCCGAGCGCAACGAGATCGAGTCTCAGCTGACCGAATACATGGAGGCCCTTGGCTATGAGTGATGACCTGGATTTTGACATGGAGGTTGTTGAAAACGACGAGCTCGACGAATTGGGGGTCGACCGGAGCGCCGTCGCCGAGAACCTCCA
>CAZBIB010000319.1:0-2853 GCA_964491575.1 uncultured Salinivenus sp.
GGCGAGGATGCCGAAGTGCCCGCCGCGGAAGATGGTAAAGTCGCGCAGGGTGACGCTCCGCGACTCCTTGAGCGCGATTGCGGTGTTGCCGGGATCGGGGTCCGGCGCGGGCCCCAGCGGGGGGCGCAGGCCCTTCCACAGGCCCGCTCCGTCAATCCGGCCGGGGCCGAGGATGGCCACGTCCTCCACGTTTTCGCCCCAGATCAGGCTGTTGCGCCAGTGGCTGTGGCCGAAGTCCTGGTATTCCAGCTCGTCGCCCCACTTGTTCGGGGCGGGGTCGTCGTAGCCGCCCTCGCGCTCGCCGGAGTCGGCGGCAAGCAGCGTAGCCCCCGCGCCGAGGTAGAGCGTGACGTGACTCTGAAGCTGGATGGAGAAGGACGCGTATGTGCCGGCGGGGAAGTACACCGTCCCGCCGCCGGCCTCTGCGGCGGCCGCCACGGCCCGCTCGATGGCGGGCGTATCGAGCGTCGTGCTGTCGCCGCCGGCGCCGAAGTCGCGGACGTTGAAAATCGGGCCGTCGGAAGAGGCGGGCTGGGCGTGGCTGTGCATGGGGGACAGCTGCAGGGGAAACAAGACGCCCGCGAGGACAAGGAGTGCTACGCCGGGTCGAGGGAAGCAACGCGTCATAGACATGCGTCGGGGTACGATTGGCAGAAAGGAGCGGTCGAAGGTAAGGGACGCGTAGTGAGTGAAAAAATTACCGGACGACCGATCCAAGTTCAGGCTGTTGCTTCGCGCTGTCCCTCTCGCCACCAGCAGCGTTAGAAGTATGTGACGGGCGTCAGGGTAACGGGGCCGACGAGGCCGGAGGGAAGTGGCGCCCAGTCGGAGGCGTCGAAGAGACCATGTTTGTTGCGGTTTTCGGCGCGGCGCGCGGGGAAGTTGACGTTGTAGAATCGTTTCCACAGCACGTCCTTCCGATCCAGGGCGGCGATACGGTTTGCCATCAGGTTCGAGACTTTGACTTTGAGCGTGTTGCGGTCCTGAAGCCGATCCGCGTCGATCAGGGTCTGGTACGTCGGACCGATGAGCGTGTCCACGGGCTGGCCGTTGAGGCGCACGCGGGCGCTTTCGTGGACCGTGCCGAGGTCGAGTAGCCAGCCGTCGGCGTTACTGCGTTCGGCGTCCGTTTCTGGGCGTGGGAAGGAGATCGTGTACGAGGCCGTTCCCGAAAAGGCGTCGGTCGCGTCGCCTCCGAGTTCGGTCCAGGACACCAGTTCGTCCGTTTCAAGGTCCGGTGGCAGTTCGAGGCCGCCGTCGGTAAACGTGATCTCCCAAGAGCCGTCCAGCGTCTGCCCGTCGCCCGTAGGCTCGTGGTACACGTGGGCCGGGCCGTCGATCGGCGAGTCGTACGTTCGCAGGATTGTGCTCTCACCGGGGGCGAGCTGGAGGTACACCTCGCTGTGCCCATCGCCCGCGTCACGCAGGTCGGCGCGGCCCGTCTCGTCCGTCATGGGATCGAAGAGAGCCGCTGCCGGCGCCTCGGTTGCGAGGGGCACCCAGCCGTCGACCGCACTCTCGCTCTGATTGACGATAAAGTAGTCGCGCCCGTCCTCCCGGCCCCGCCGCACAAAGCGCAGGCCCTCGTCCACCATCGGCTCGCGCTGCACGCCAGCGTGGGCGAGGAGGGCGTCCAGGTCATCGCCCAGCAGCACTGTCCCCGCGCCGACGCTCGCGGCCTGTAGACCGGAGGTCTCGGCGGCCGTGAAGTTCAGCCGACGCATCAGTTTCTGGAAGGCCGCCTGCCGCTCGTCGAGATTGCCGAGGCCAGGCACGTGCTCCGGCAACTGGCGGTGGAGGGCGACGGTCGCGCCGCTTTCTGCCATCGTGACGATCGTTTTGAGCGTCGCCAGTGGCACGCGCTCTGCCGCCGGCAGCACGACGGTCTGGTACGCCGCGCCCTTCGTCTGGATGCCGTCGCTCGTGGCCGCGCTCGCCTGAAGCTGGCGGTCGGAGATGAAGTCGAAGGCATAGCCGTGTTCGTGCAGCCATTCCGCGTCGCGTGCGAAGGTCGTGCCCTCGAACGGCTCCAGGCCGTCGAAGTGCACCAGCAGCGACCGCCCGCGCTCCGCGTAGCGGTCGAAGATGGGCTGGTAGAGGAGCACGTCATTGTCCGGCTCGCCGTTCTGCAAGATGGACTGCGCGCGGGTGACGTAGCTGTTGAGGGCGCCGAAGTCCGTCCAGAGCGGATTCGTGGGGGAAAAGTGGACGGCGGCGTAGAACAGCCAGCCGGGCCACCGGGCGTCCTGCGGCGAGTACGTCGTGCCGTGGTAGACGATGTGGTTGATGCCGCCCAGCAGGTAGCGGTCCACCGATGCCTTCACGTCGGCGAGGTCCGAGAGGAAATGCTCGTCCAGCCACGTGGCCGCCTCGGCGGAGGCCAGCGGCTTGCCCGTCACGTGCGCCGCGGAGGCGGCGAATTTGAAGCGGAGGATCTCACGCCCTTCGCCTTCGGGGATGTCGCTGGCGGCGTAGAGGTCGAGGAGGTTGCCCGGCGAGCCGTGCGCCTGGTGGCGAACGAGGGCATCGTGGTTCTTGGCCCACGCGTCCCACTGCTTCGTGAAGTAGTCGAGCAGGAGGTCGGAGATCGTCCGGCGGTAGTCGGTGAGGACACGGCGGTTCTCTTCACCGCCCGCTTCGCCGAAGAGAGCCGGCAGATGCGCGCGCAGATCATAGCCCCGGCGCTTCTCAAACGCCTCGAAGAATGCGGGCGTCCAGTCAGCCTCCCCCTCGGCATCGTCCACTTCGTAGGAGTCGTTGAAGAAGCTGCGCAGTCCCTCGGTGTCGCGTCCCTCAAGCGCCTCGCCGACGTGTGCCAGGTAGTCGTCCACCGCTTCTTCCGAAAAGTGGTCG
>CAZBIB010000320.1:0-2826 GCA_964491575.1 uncultured Salinivenus sp.
GTACGGCTCGTCGAACTCCTCGCCCGGGGCCGTGATCGGGTAGTTCTTGACGCCCCGGTTTGCGATCGTGAGCTGGCCGCTGCCGGAGATCTCGTCGGTAAAGCGGGTGCAGCGCGTGCAGTTGATGCAGCGTTCCGCGTCGAGCGTGACGCGGGGACCAAGCTTCACACGCTTCGGCTTGTGTACCTTGCGAAACTCGAAGCGAGAGCCCTCCGGGCCGTACTTGTAGGCCTGAATCTGGAGCGGGCAGTGCCCGGCTTGATCGCAGATCGGGCAGTCGAGCGGATGGTTGGCCAGCAGAAACTCCAGGTTGTCCGTCTGTGCCTCCTCCACCTCCTCGCTGGAGCGGTGCGTCTTCACGACCATGCCGTCCTGCAGGTCGACCGTGCAGCTGGCCTGCAGGTCGGGGAAGAACTGCACGACCGGCTCGTCATTCTCGTCGAGCTCCACCTCGCCCGTCTCCCGATCCTTCTTCGGCATGCCCACCTTCACGAGGCACTGCCGGCAGTTGGCCGGGATGGACATGGCGGGGTGGTAGCAGAAGTGCGGCAGCTCAATGCCCTGGATCAGGCAAAACTGAAGTAGCTTCTGCTCTCCCTCGTACTCGTAGGTCGTTCCGTCGATGGTGACGATTGGCATGGCAGTCTGTGTTCAGCGTTCGGGGGTTGAGCGTTGGACGTTAAGGGTTCCGCGTTGAGGGTTGGGCGTCATGCGGTGTCCGCCTCGGAGGATTTTTCACCCTCGAACACGTCAAGGTAGACTTCAGAGAGGGGAAGTTCAGCCTCGACCGACGGGAGCGTGATCGTGGCGTCGAGCCCGTCGGTTTCGGTGAAGCGCCAGCTTGCATCGTCCTGCCGGACGTAGTGCTCGACGTGGGGCTCATCCTGGGCAACGAGGAGGTACTCCTGGAGGGCGTCGATCTTCCGATATCGGGCAAACTTCTCGCCGCGGTCGTAGTCCATCGTGGAGGGGGAGAGGACCTCGAACACCACCCTCGGGTTGTGCAGGAGATCACTCCGCTCAGGGTCAAGCTCCGGTCCTCCACAGACGACCACAAGGTCGGGGTACGCGGATCGGTTTGTCTCCGGAAAAGGAACGATGATGTCTCGGGATGCGGTCCGACAATCTGTCCCTTTGAGCTGGAGGCCGAGTTCACGATCAACGTTCGATGTAATTGCGCTGTGAGACCAGCTCGCGGCAGCAGCCATACTGATTATCCATCCGTCAACATATTCATAGCGTTCCTCACTCTCCCGTTCACGTTCGAGGTACTCCTCCATCGATACCGGCTCGTCGTTCACGACGCGATGCGCAATGGACGGAGGCGGAGCGGTCTGGATCGCAGTAGCCATGACGCCTTCGGATTCGATGTTAGGAGTCCGGTTCTGTGAATTGAACGGGCGTCACCCGCACACCGTTCGCGGGAAGACGGAGCGTGTCTTCTGCGATGCGTAGCGTGCCGGCAGCTACGGCAAAGCCATCGGTTCCCGCCGGCACTCGCCATGCACAGTCGCCCTCGTCGGTACGAGCGGCCCTCACGATGAGTGGTCTCGCCTCTGTGTCCAGCCGCATCTCGCAGCCGTTCGCCCCGACTGCCGTGATGCGCCCATCGACGGCGAGGGCGTGGCCCACGTAGAGGCGTTCCTCCGCAGCCACGGCGGGGGCGGGAAATGCCGTGGACGCGTCGACGGGCGCGCCGTAGGTCGTCTGGGCCTCACTCGAATCGGAGTCCCCGGTGCCACAGGCCCCAAGCAGGAGGCCGAGAAGAAGAACGAGTGCGCATCGAGCCATCGGGGAGACCGGGCTTCAGTGCTGAGAACCGCCGTCCCAATCCGACTGTGCAGATCTCTCTCGGGCGGCGCGGGCGGGCTTCTACTCCGTCGCTGCTACGGCCGACTTGGGGCCGGCCGCAACTTCGGTGCTCACCGGATGGACGGATGCCTTGCACTTCGCCTCAAAGTCCTCGCGGAAGCGCTGCACGGTGTAGCGCACGGGCCATGCCGCCGCATCGGCGAAGGCACAGATGGTGCGCCCCTCCATCTGGTCGCACAGATCGAGCAGGAGATCGAGGTCGCGCATGTTGCCCTCGCCCTGATCGATGCGGGTGACGAGGTTTTCGAGCCAGCCGGTGCCCTCGCGGCACGGCGTGCACTGCCCACAGCTCTCGTCCTGGAAGAAATGGGTCACGCGCCGGAGCCAGGACACCATGTCGGTGTCCTCATCGAGCACGAGGATGCCGCCCGTCCCAAACATCGTCCCCGCCTCGTTCAGGCTGTTCGAGTTCATCGTGACGCCCTCCACCCAGTCGCCCGGAATGGGCGGCGTCGACGCGCCCCCTGGAATGAGGGCCTTCATGTCCTTGCCGTCGCGCACACCGCCGGCCACCTCCTCAATAAGATCCGTGATGAGCATGCCGGTGGGATACTCGTACACGCCGGGCCGGTGGACGTGGCCCGAGATGCCGTACAGGACGGGCCCGGGATGGTCCTCGGCACCCACGTTGGCAAACCAGTCGGCCCCCTTCTCCATGATGAGCGGGACGCAGGCGAGCGTCTCCACGTTGTTGATTGTGGTGGGGCACCCGAAGATGCCTTTCTGGGCGGGGAAGGGCGGCTTGTAGCGCGGATACCCCCGCTTCCCTTCCACGCTCTCCATAAGGCTCGTCTCCTCCCCGCAGATGTAGGCCCCGGCCCCCTTGTGCAGCACGATCTCCATGGAGAAGTCCGAGCCCATGATGTCCTCGCCCACGTATCCCTTCTCGTAGGCCTTCTCGAGCTCTTTTGCCATGTGCACGATCCAGTCGGTGTACTCGCCCCGGACGTAGAC
>CAZBIB010000321.1:0-2818 GCA_964491575.1 uncultured Salinivenus sp.
TGCGACTACTCGACTTCGTGGCGCTCTACGGCCTCATCCTGATGCCGATGGGCGCAGTCATCTTTGCCGACTACTGGCTGCTGCCGCGGCTGAACCTCAGGGAGAATTTTGCGGAGTGGCGCGACCTCGTCTTCTGCTGGCCCGCGGCCATCGCCTGGGGGGGAACCCTCGCCGCCTGCTGGGGCATCAACGCCGCCTGGGGCCTGCAGCTGTACTTCCTCGGTCTGCCGGGCTGGTTCATCGCCGTGGCCCTCTACGTCGGCCTGGCCGCCGCGCAGCAGCCCCAGCACCGCGAGTCCCCGGCCCCGGCCTCGACGTAGGCCTCCCTTCACTCCCTTGCCCCTGCTCTCCCACACGCTCCGTTCTCTGCCATGACTTCCCTCCTCAAACTCCTGTCGTTCGTCGGCCTCGGCCTGACGGTCGTCCCGGCGTTTCTGGTCTTCGCCGACGTGATCGTGTGGGAGACCC
The DNA here is from genome assembly GCA_964491575.1 of uncultured Salinivenus sp. Taxonomy (GTDB): domain Bacteria; phylum Bacteroidota; class Rhodothermia; order Rhodothermales; family Salinibacteraceae; genus Salinibacter. Next base: position 469 of record CAZBIB010000321.1, read on the forward strand.
ACGCCACGCTCATGCTCGTGGGCACCATCCTCTGGTTCGCGACGAGCCCGTTCTGGATTCAAGAGGACGTGGCAGAGGCCACCGCGTAAGCGGCACCGCAACTGCCCGGTCGCGCCTGTTTCACCCTTTTCGGACTCTCCCATGATTGACGACATCGAGACGTACAACGACGCTGTCGCCGACGCGCACGAGCGCTCCCTGTCCGCCGCGGGCGAGGTGCTGGACCAGCGCGGGATTGACCTCGACGCGGTTGTCGAGCGGATTCAGGCGTTCGAGGTGGCCGTGCCGTCGTGGGCCCTGCAGACGGGCGGCACGCGGTTCGGGCGGTTTCCGATTAAGGGGGAGCCGCGCAACGTGTACGAGAAGATGGACGACGTGGCGGTGATTCACCAACTCACCCAGGCCACGCCCCGCGTCTCGCTGCACATTCCCTGGGACGAGCCGGACGATGTCGGAGCCCTGAAGGCTCACGCGGACGATCGGGGTCTCGGCTTCGACGCCGTCAACTCGAACACCTTCCAGGATCAGGAAGGCCAGGAGCACAGCTACAAGTTCGGCTCCTTTAGCCACACCGATCCGGCCGTGCGGCAGCAGGCCGTCGAGCACAACCTGCACGTCGTGGAGTTGGGCGAGGCCCTCGGCTCGGAGGCCATCACGATCTGGCTGGCCGACGGGAGCAACTACCCCGGCCAGATGCACCTGCGCAGGAGCTTCGACCGGGTGCTCGATTGTCTTGAGACGGTCTATGACGCCCTGCCGGACGGGTGGCGACTCTTTACGGAGCACAAGCCCTACGAGCCCGCCTTCTACGCCACGGTGGTGCAGGACTGGGGCTCGTCGCTGATGCTTGCCAACCGGCTCGGGCCGCAGGCGCAGTGCCTCGTCGATCTCGGTCACCACCTTCCGAATACGAACATCGAACTGGTGGTGGCCCGACTCCTGACGGCTGGCAAGCTCGGCGGCTTCCACTTCAACGACTCGAAGTACGGGGACGACGACCTGACGACGGGCTCGATTAAGCCCTACCAGCTCTTTCTCGTGTTCAACGAGCTGGTGGACGCGGAAGAGGAGGGGGTCGACGGGTTCAATCCGGCCTACATGATCGACCAGAGCCACAACGTCAAGGATCCGATCGAGGCGTTTCTCCAGACCGTCGACCAGCTGCAGACCGTCTACGCAAAGGCGGTGCTCGTCGACCGGGACGCCCTGGCTGAGCACCAGCAGGCCAACGATGTGCTCAAGGCTGAGGAGACGCTGAAGCGGGCCTACGAAACGGACGTGTCGGCCCTCGTGGCGGAGGCCCGGCGACGGACGGGCGGTGCCCTCGCCCCCGTTGAGGCCTTCCGGGCTGCCGACTACCGCAAGGCCGTGTGTGAGGAGCGGTCCGACGAGGGGTATACACCGCCCCAGAGCCTATGATTGGGGAGTCTGGGTGTTTGGGTGAGGGGTAACGCACAATCGCCCACACACCCATACCAAATACAGAAAGCTACGCCATTCGGGATTGCTACGACGCAACATGGACACCGCTCCGCCTCAATTCCTCGCCTTCGACCTCGGAGCCTCCCACGGGCGTGCTGTTCTGGGGGCGCTCGACGGTGCCGATCTCGACGTGGAGGTGGTGCACCGTTTTGAGACGCCACTCGTGGAGGAGGGGGATCGGCTGTTCTGGGACTTGGAAGAGTTAGAGCGGGAGGTGGACGCGGGGCTTCACGCGGCGCTGGCTGCGGCCTCCAACCTCCGGAGCCTCAGCGTCGATGCGTGGGGGGTTGACTACGTGCCTCTCGACGAAACCGGCGCGCCACTGCGGAATCCGCGCTCCTACCGCGATCCTCGCACGCAGGCCGTGATGGAGGAGACGCTGGAGCAGGTGTCCCCGGAGGCCATCTACGCGACGACGGGCACGCAATTCATGCCCATCAACACGCTGTATCAGGTGCGGGCCGACCAAAACATGGAACCGGACCTCGTGGAGCGGACGACCCAGCGGCTCTTCATCGCCGACTATTTTCACTACCGGTACTCCGGGAAGGCGGTCGCAGAGTTGTCGATTGCCAGCACTGCGCAGCTGATGGACGTGCGCTCCCACGAGTGGGCGACGGAGATGATGGAGCGCCTCGGCATCGACCCGACGACATGGCCCGAAATCGTCCCCCCTACGACCCGGCTCGGTCCGTTCGAGCCTTCCGACAATTCGCAATTCGACACTCGCACCTCGACATTGGAAGTCGTGGCGGGGTGCTCCCACGACACGGCCTGCGCCGTCGCCGCCGTGCCGGCCGAGGACGACGGGTTCCCGTGGGCGTACCTCAGCTGCGGCACCTGGTCGCTGCTGGGCGTTGAGCGGACG
>CAZBIB010000322.1:0-2780 GCA_964491575.1 uncultured Salinivenus sp.
ACATCGACCTCTACAAGCGCGGCTGCTTCGTCCTGGAGGCCAAGCAGGGCAGCGACGCCCCCACCGAGACGGAGGCCGAGCGGCTCGGCGTGCGCGAGCCGGACCGGCGCTACGGCACCGCCCGCCGCGGACAGCGCGCCTGGGAACGGGCCATGCAACGGGCCAAGAACCAGGCCTTCCGCTACGCCCGCGGCCTGCCCGACAACGAAGGATGGCCTCCGTTCCTCGTGGCCGTCGACGTGGGCTACTGCTTCGACCTCTACGCCGACTTTGCGCGGCAGGGCAAAAACTACGTCCCCTTCCCCGATCCCAACACCCACCGCATCTTCCTGGAGGACCTGCGCGATCCCGAGGTCCGCGAGCGGCTGCGCGCCGTCTTTACCGAGCCCCTCTCGCTCGACCCCACGCGCCGCTCCACCGCCGTCACCCGCGCCCTTGCCGAAAACCTGGCCAAGGTGGCTGCCTCGCTCGAGGATCCCGGATCGGGGTCCGGGACAGGGCACGATCCCGACCGCGTAGCCGGCTTTCTCATGCGGTGCCTCTTCACCATGTTCGCGGAGGACGTAGAGCTGCTGCCGCCCCGCTCCTTCACGGAGCTCCTGGAGCGCTGCCGCGGCAACCTGGAGGCCTTTCCCAAGATTCTGAACAGCCTCTGGGCCACGATGGACGCGGGCGGGTTCGACTCGGCCATTATGGAGGACGTGCGCGAGTTCAACGGGTCGCTCTTCGAGGACCACGACGCCCTGCCCGTCTCCGAGGCGCAGCTGGAGCTCCTCATCAAGGCCGCCGAGGCGGACTGGTCGGACGTGGAGCCCGCCATTTTTGGGACGTTGCTGGAGCGGGCGCTCGATCCCCGCGAGCGACACAAGCTGGGCGCCCACTTCACACCGCGCGCCTACGTGGAGCGCTTGGTGGTGCCCACCGTCATCGAGCTGCTGCGCGAGGAGTGGAGCGCTGCTCAGGCCGCCGCGACGAAGCGAGAAGCGGACGGGGACGACGAGGCCGCCCGCGAGGAGATCGTACAGTTCCACCGCCGCCTCTGCGACGTGCGCGTGCTCGACCCCGCCTGCGGCTCCGGCAACTTCCTGTACGTGACCCTGGAGCACCTGAAGCGCCTGGAGGCCGAGGTGCTCGACGTGCTGGAGGACTACGGTGGACAGCAGGCGCTCGACATGGAGGGCGGCTACCGCGTCTCGCCTGAGCAGCTTCTGGGGCTGGAGGTGAACCCGCGCGCCGCTGCCATCGCCGACGTGGTGCTCTGGATCGGTTACCTGCAGTGGCACTTTCGCACCCACGGCGACGCGGACCGCCTCGACCCGCCCCTTCTCGACGACATCGACAACATCCAGACGCGCGACGCGGTGCTGCGCTATGACGACAAGCACCCGCGTACGGACGACGACGGCGAGCCTGTGACGATGTGGGACCGCCGCACCTACAAAGAGGATCCGACCACCGGCGAGATGGTGCCGGACGAGAGCGCACAGGTGCCGGTCTACGACTACGAAAACCCCGAGCCCGCCGAGTGGCCCGAGGCCGACTTCATCGTCGGCAACCCGCCGTTCATCGGCGCGAAGGACATGCGGAATGTACTGGGAGATGGATACGCTGAGGCAGTGCGCGACGCATACGCCTACAAAGTGCGCAAGAGTGCCGACTTCGTGATGTTCTGGTGGTATAAGGCGGCGAAGGCGGTGCGCGGCAAGCTCGACGGCTGGGACGACGCCGCGGAGCGCTTCGGCCTCATCACCACGAACAGCGTGCGGCAGACCTTTAACCGGAAGGTCATGGAGAAGCAGATGAAGGGCAGCCCACCGGTGAGCCTCGTCTTCGCGATCCCCGACCACCCGTGGGTCGCCTCTGCGGACGGGTCGGACGTGCGGATTGCAATGACCGCGGGCGCGGTGACGGATCAGCCCGGCACGCTGCAGACGGTGACGCGGGAGGAGCAGTCGAAGGGCCTCCACTGGGACGTAGAGCTGGACGAGCAAACCGGCAACATCCTTCCAGATCTGACGATCGGCGCTGATGTCGCGGGAGCGGAACCACTGGAAGCCAATGATGAACTAGCTCATCTCGGAGTTAAGCTTCACGGGATGGGATTTGTTGTAAAGCCTGAAAAGGCTCGCGAGTTAGGTCTAGGCACGATAGAGGGATTGGAGGAGCACATTCGACCCTATCGGAATGGCCGCGACGTCATGCAGCAGTCTCGGGACGTGATGGTGATAGATCTGTTTGGATTAGATGCTGAAGAGGTAAGAGAGCGATTCCCCTCGGTTTACCAACATGTACGTGATTACGTGAAGCCGGAGAGGGATCAGAAGAAACGAGATAAGTACCGTGAGTACTGGTGGATCTTTGCTGGGCCCCGGAGCACCATGCGGCCTGCTTTAGAGTCTTTGAAGCGGTATATCGTCACGTGTCAAACTGCCAAGCATCGAGTGTTTACCTTTCTCGATAGCGAGATTCTCCCAGACCAGAAGCTTCTCGCGATTGCTCTCGAAGACTCCTATCACCTGGGTGTTCTTTCCAGTCGAATCCACGGTATCTGGGCCCTTGCAGCTGGTGGACGCCTGGAGGATCGACCTGTTTATAACAAATCTGATTGCTTCGATGCTTATCCCTTCCCGGCGGCCACCGAGACGCAAAAGGCCACGATCCGCGACCTCGGGGAGCAACTCGACGCGCACCGCAAGAAGCGCCTCGACGCCCACGACGACTTGACGATGACCCCGCTCTACAACGTGCTCAAGAAAGAGCGCCGCGGGGAGGATCTGACC
>CAZBIB010000323.1:0-2751 GCA_964491575.1 uncultured Salinivenus sp.
TCGCTCGAGAGGCCCGAGAGGGGCCCAAGAAGGGCCCAAGGCCGCTACCTTTTGGCTAATACTTCGCGTATTCACAATTACTTATCATACGAGCGCTGCGCCCTGTAGATTGTAGATTGTAGAAATATGATACGATGCCGTGAACAGGAGGCGCCGGGGCGTGACGTCCGGGCGTGGGCTCAGATGAAATTGTAGGCGACCACGCCGAATGTGAGAGCCGTGAAGCCGAACGCGAAGAGGGCCAGCACGCCATCGTGGGCGATCAAGGAGAGCCCGAAAGCCGTGAGCGCCGCTCCTGCAAGGTTGGCACTGAACGGAATGAATTCCATCGCCGGCATCGCAGCAGCGATGAGAATGCATGAAACCGCCATGGCGTATGCGGCGGAATTGAAGAGGCGGCTGGCAAACGATACGGGCGGTAGGAGACGGCACGCACTTTCGCGGGTACGATGCGAGGTGATCGTGCATGGACATGGCGACACCGCTGCTCCCGGTTCAGCCGGGCTTCGGCTGGAGGGCACCGGCACGGTCGTCCTTCGACGCCTCTCGGCAAAGCGCTTTAGCTTGGATTTTCTGGAACAGTTCTGCCACCTGTATGGTGACGTAGGGGAAAAGCACGCATTTCCAAACATATTGAACGACCAATTGCAGTGATGCACCCTGTCTTCTCTTCCATGCTCAGGGAGATTCCTCGAACGATCGTTTTGGCCAGCATCGCCTTCGTCCTTCTTGCCTGTGGAGGAGGTGACGGCAGACCGGCGAACGAGGCAGAATCGAGTGCCCGGACCTCGGCCTTGGCTGACACGAACGCTACCGTTGTCGAGGTGACGATGAAGGATTTTTCTTATCAGCCCTCCAGCATCACCGTGCCCGCCGGGCAAAAGGTGACGCTGCAGTTTGCTAACACCGGAAGTGAGGAGCACTACTTCGTTGTCGGCGACACGATTGCGAGTGGCAACGATGGATTCGAGCAGAATCTCTTCAGTGGCGTTTCGATCGAGAAGAGCAAGCAGACAGAAGGGCACGAGGATGAAGAGGAGGAGCAGGAAGAGAGGGAAGAGCACCACGCAAACGAGTTTGAGTTGCCGCCCGGTGGCCAGGGCACAATGACGTTCACGCTTCCGCCGTCGAAAGCCGGCACGTACACGATCGCCTGCTTCGAGACCACAGGTGACAAGAGCCACTACGAGATGGGTATGGAGGGCACGCTGACGGTGACGGCCTCCAAGGACTGACCTCCGCGATTCCTTTCGCGGGAAACGATTTCGATGACGTGAACCTCTACGAAATAGGGAACACGTACCCCCACCCCCTATACCTACCCCGTCCTTGAAAGAAAATGACTGTCCCCAAGTGACCATCGCCTCACCCACATACCGACTCAGCACGGCCCTCTTCGCCCTGCTGTTTGCGCTTGGGTGGGGTATGCCCACGGCCCATGCCGCATGTGCGGCCCCGGGCTCGATGGCACCGGAGCACTGTGGGGAAACTGAGAGGGGGCAGCACTGCGACGGGGAAGTAGGCGTTGCCTCGGCCGTGTGCATTACGCACCATGCCAGCCAGGAGGCGCAGACGGAACAGGGCCCGTCGGTCGATTCCCGTTTGCCGAGCGGTGGGAGTCAGCTGGTTCGTTCGTCTGATGCGATGCTGGAGAGCATCGCATCTCTTCAACCGTTATCCGGGCGCGCGATCAAGCGAGTCCGTCGTCTTCACACCCGTGTCGGGGTGTGGCTTGAGTGAGTAGGGGGAGGCCGCCGTTCCGAGCCGCCGATTGTGTTGGTGATGCTCGTGTCGGTGTCCCTGCAGCAGTCTTTCTCTGGGATCTCACCGTCGTTGCTGAGATCCTGTGTTGGGACTCCTGAGTCTCTTCTGTATCCGACTGTGAACTTACCCCTACTCTACCCATGTCGACCGACGACTCTCGTTCTGTATCGAGCCCGGACGCTCCGGCACCGAGCGGTTTGGAATCCGGTTCCGTCTCCCGCCGCGACTTCTTGCGCAGCGCCGGGGCCCTCACCGCAATGGCCGGCGTACAGGCAATCCTGCCGAGATGGGTCCACGCATCCGGCGCAGCGGCGCAGGGCGGGCTCACCGCGCTGGAGCCCACGCGCCGCGTTGGCAACCGCGTCGAGTACGACCTGACCATCGAAAAGACGCCGTTCGAAGTGGCCGGCGAGCGCGCGACGGCCATCACAATAAACGGCACCGTCCCTGGCCCGCTGATTCGCCTGCAGGAAGGGGAGGAAGCGGTCCTGCGGTATCACAACCAGCTCGACGAGGACACCTCCATCCACTGGCACGGGCTTCTTTTGCCTAATCGGTTCGACGGTGTGCCCGAGGTCAACTACGGGGGCGTTGCGCCCGGGGAGACCTTTGAGGCGCGATTTGATGTCCGCCAGTATGGCACCTACTGGTACCACAGCCACTCGGGGCTCCAGGAGCAGCTCGGCCACTATGGGCCGCTGGTGATCGACCCCGCCGGTGAGGACCCGCAGGACTACGACCGGGAGCACGTGGTCGTCCTGTCGGACTGGACCTTTGAAGATCCATACGCCATCCTCGCCAACCTGAAGAAGGAGGGGCACTACTACAACTTCCAGCAGCGGACCGTCGGGGAATTCTGGTCGGACGTGTCCGAGATGGGGTTCTGGGAGGCGCTCAAGAACCGCCTCAGCTGGGACCGAATGCGAATGAGCGCCGCCGACATCTCCGACGTGACGGGGGCGACCTACACCTTCCTGATGAATGGAC
>CAZBIB010000324.1:0-2649 GCA_964491575.1 uncultured Salinivenus sp.
GGCCATCGTCTACCGCAAGGGAAGGCTGGTAGGCGACAAGATCTGCGTCTCGGGCGACATTGGCGCTTCGTATGCGGGCCTGAAGGTGCTGCTGCGCAACCGGGAACGCCTCCAGGAGCAGGAGGACGACTTTGAGCCGAACCTCGACCCGTATTCCTACGTCATCCGACGCCACCTCGCCCCGCCGGCCCAGCTCAAGACGATTCGCGACTGGGCGGACATCAGCGCCCAGCCCCATTCCCTCATCGACATCTCGGACGGGCTCTCCGCCGAGGTGCACCACATCTGCGAAGCGAGTGCCGTAGGGGCGCAGCTCTACGAGCCCGCCTTGCCCATCGACCCGGAGACGCGGAATACCGCCACGGAGTTTGGGGAGGACGTGACCGTCTACGCCCTGTTTGGGGGCGAGGACTATGAGCTGGTGTTCACGATGCCGGAGGACGACCTCGAGGCCCTCGATCCGCAGACCTACACCGTGGTTGGAGAGATTGTGGAGCTCGACGACGAAGAACAACCCGTCATGATTCAGCGAGCGCACGGCGAAAACGTCCCGCTTCAGCCAGGGGGCTTCGACCACTTTGACAGTCCCTCGCCCCAACAGTAACCCTCACCCTCGCGGCGGCGCGGGTCCTCCATCTACCAACTCTCCTCGACACTCTTCTCGGAGGACCCGGAGCTCGGCTTTGAGGCGCCCAATTTCATCCTCCAGGGTCTCCAGGGCAGCTTCCGCTCCTGTGAAGTCGCCCGAGCGCCCCATCTCTTCGAGTACCTGTGCCGCCTCACTCGCGGGCTCGGCCCGCAGACTGCCCACGGCTCCTTTCAGACTGTGCGCCTCCCGCGTTAGCCTCTCGGCATCCTTCTCCTCCACGGCCTCGCGAATGGCGACCATATAGTCCGGACAGTCGTTAAGAAAGGAGTCGATAACTGTGAGGATGAGGTTGGGATTCCCGTCCAGAAGCTCAGTGAGCGCATCGCGGTCAAGGACAGGCATGGACATAACTCTGGGAAGTTAGTGGAGCGCCGGGGTCGTATAGAATCCGGGTGGCAATGGTCGGAAAAATTGTCTTGAAAGAGAGGCCTCGTGCCAGACCCGGTGAATCCAGAATCATTTCGGATCCCAGAAGCCTGACAGTACGAGTCGGATTTTACATTACGACTTACGCGAATCCGCCTAACCCCTCATCCCGCGCCCCGTGCGGGATCTCATCAGGACTGGCAGCCAGACCAGAAGAGATTCCAGCTCGAATGCCGGAATGACACACTGCAATTTGCGTAAGTCGTGACATTATTTGCGCTCGTTTCCCAGGTTCTATACACACAAGAAGCGTGCGAGACACGGATTAGCTCATCCTGTGACCTGCCGCGCAGTAAACGGTCCGGCTGCCCAATCTCCGATTACGGACGCTGCTGGGCGCAAACGAACGAGGCGGAGCCCCGCCGATCGAGCCAGGCTTGCCGCTGGGTGTGGCGGCGGTGGTAGGCGGGGGCCTGCCCGATTGGGGAACCCGGTGGCACGTCGACGCCAGTGGGACGGGTTGTTGTTTCGTGAGAGCGATTTAGGAATCGGGAAATGGTTGCCCGGACGGCGGCTCGGTGGGCCTCGGTCTCCGACATCGTCCCGGGATGCGCCGTGAGCCACTCCCGAAGCGTGCGCAGGTGCTGTTCGAGCCGGGCCCGGACCGCCGGACTACTGTCAGCGGCATCGGCCCGGTCCAGCAACACGTCCGTCCAGACCTGCTGTACCGTCCGCTGAATCTCGGCCCGATAGGCGTCGTCCGGCGCCTCGGTCCTCCAGACCGCCTCCGTAATCCGAGTGAGCGTCTCCTGGAATCCCGGGAGCTCATCATGGGCATCGTGCTGTTCAATGAGCCGCAGGGCCCGTCCGGGTTGGGTGAGGGCGTCGAGCACCATCGTAGCCGCTCCTTCGGCAGGTGCGTAGGGGTCGAGCGTCGGACCGGTGCGCCCATCGAAGAGCTCGCGGTTGGACGGATGACCAGGCGGGCGCGGGGGAATGCGCTCCCGGGCGGCCTCCGGCAGCGCGAGGGCCGAGGGGGTAATTGTTGACAGGAGCGCATCGAGCGCCGCGCTCTGTCGATTGGGCGGCACGGGCTCCGACAACTGCGGAGTTTTCTCGCCCCGTACGGCGTACTCGTACGTCTCGCCGCCCACGAGCTTCGCCGTCGCCTCCACCTGATAGCGGTGCCGGAGGTACAGCGGCACGAGCGCCTCTTCCATCAGCGCCATCGGCTCGCCACTCCTGATCACAGCGTCGCCGAAACGGTCCAGCGCCACGTCGCGCACGTTCATCTCGCGCTCCAGGGCCTGCACCATGTTGCTGCCGTTGTCCCACAGGTTGGCCTTCGGGTGGGCGGCCCCAGCGGGTCGCGCATCGGCATCGGTGATGTATCGAAGGTCCTGCTGCTCCGCGTCCTGCAGGATGCCGTCGAGCAGTTCTGTCTCCGTCTGGTTGGAGGCGGGCCGGGCGTAGGCGTAGCGCATCGCCACCTTGTCCCAGCGCTCCACCCCGGTGTCGTACGCCCGGTCGAGCGAGATCGAGTCGCCGTCCACGCGGGCCAGCGGCGCTGGGTAGTCCATCACCGAGGCCCGGTCGTTCACCGACGCCGCAAAGTTGTGAGCGAGGCCCAGCGT
>CAZBIB010000325.1:0-2592 GCA_964491575.1 uncultured Salinivenus sp.
AACGCCAGAACGACGGCCTGGAGCTGATCGCTTCCGAAAATTTTGCCTCCCGGGCTGTCCTGGAGGCGATGGGCACGGCCCTCACGAACAAGTACGCCGAGGGCCTGCCGGGCAAGCGGTACTACGGCGGTTGCGAATTTGTGGATCAGGCGGAAGAGCTGGCCCGTGACCGGGCAAAAGAACTCTACGACTGCGACTGGGTCAACGTCCAGCCCCACGCGGGTGCCCAGGCCAACGCGGCGGTCTATCTTACCCTCCTGGAGCCCGGCGATACGTTTCTTGGGCTCGACCTGTCGCACGGTGGGCACCTCACCCACGGCTCGCCCGTCAACTTCTCCGGCATCCTCTACAACGCGGAGTACTACGGCGTGGAGAAAGACACCGGACGCATCGACATGAACAAGGTGCGCGACCGGGCCAAGGAGGTGCAGCCCAAGATGATCTCAATCGGGGCCAGCGCCTACCCGCGCGACTTCGACTACGAGGCGTTCCGCGAGGTGGCCGACGAGGTGGACGCCCTCCTCTGGATGGACATGGCCCACACCGCCGGCCTCATCGCGGGCGACGTGCTCGCCGACCCGATGCCCCACACCCACGTAGTGACCACCACGACCCACAAGACGCTCCGCGGCCCTCGAGGGGGAATGATTCTGGTGGGGGAGGACTACGAAAATCCCTTCGGCAAGACGGCGCGCAAGAGCGGGAGGACCAAAATGATGAGCGAGTTGCTCGACTCAGCCGTCTTCCCCGGCACGCAGGGCGGCCCTCTCATGCACGTGATCGCCGCGAAGGCCGTGTCGTTCAAGGAGGCCCTCCAGCCCGATTTCCGCGACTACTCGCAACAGATTGTCGAGAATGCGAAGGCGATGGGCGCCGCGCTCAAAGAACGGGGGTACGACCTCGTCTCCGGCGGCACCGACAATCACCTGATCCTCATCGATCTGCGCAACAAGGGCCTCACCGGCAAGACGGCCGAGGCCGCCCTCGAAGAAGCAGGCATCACGGCCAACAAGAACATGGTGCCTTTCGACGACAAGAGCCCGTTCGTGACGAGCGGGCTTCGCCTGGGCACACCTGCCATGACCACCCGCGGCTTCGGCACGGACGAGTTTGTCCGGGTGGCGGAGCTGATCGATCGGGTGCTTCAGGACCCGGAGGACGAGGAGGTGCAGGCGTCCGTGGAGCGGGAGGTGAACGCCCTGTGCGACCAGTTTCCGCTTTACGACTTTGTCGTGGTGTAGGAGGGAACGCACCCTCGTATCCGACGGTTCACAATCCAGCGCTGAGTATTTCGGCCCCGTTCGCTCGCTCCGTTCATCCTTGATTCTGGTGTGACATCTTGCTTTCGATGTTTCGCGGTACGTTCAGCTCCTCCTCCCGGGCCGAGCTCATCGAGATCGGCCGCCGGCTCTACGAGCGCGCTCTCGTGCGCCGTGAGGACGAGCTGATTACCGACCCGCGGGGCCAGCCAATCGGATGGCTCCTGGACACGCGCGTGCCCACCCTGGACGGCGAACTGTTTACGGAGGTGGGGGCCGTGCTCGCCGAGCGGCTGCGGGAGCGCAACGCCCGACAGATCGTGGGGTACGGTTTTGGCGCGCACCCTCTCGTGTGCAGTGTGCTCTCCGTGGGCGAGGGGGACGGCTTTAAGGGTGGGCTCGTCCGAGAGACCCGGAAAGAGCATGGGCGTCGGCGGCTTGTGGAGGGGCCCGTCGACGCCGACGAGCCGGTCGTGCTGGTCGATGACATCATCAACAGCGGGCGGAGCGCATCCGAGGCTCTGACGCTCCTGCGCGGCGCCGGCTTCACGGTCGAGGGGCTGCTGACCCTGTTCAACTTTACGTGGAGCAGCGGCCAAGCCCGAATCGAGGCCGAAGGGCTGTGGGTCGATTCGCTGCTCGACCTCAACCTCCAGGAGGGCACGAGCAGCAGTTCGGACAGCGTGTGATTTGCGTTGTACGTTGAGCAGCCTGTCCCGACGACCGTCGGGGTTGGGCGTCGAGGAGAAAATGAGCATGGCGGGAGGCAGTCGATCTCGTCCCACCGCATCACAGTCGTAGTTGTATGCCAGAGGTTCCATCCTCACAGACAGACACTCCTGCCGGGGTGCAGGGCGACGGCGCCCCGAGCGCCCCCCCCGACGAAGAGGGGGTCATGCCGTTCCTTGACCATCTTGAGGAGCTCCGGTGGACCCTGATCAAGAGTGGCGTCGGGATCCTCATTGCTATCATTGCGTGCTCGTTTTTCAGCGAGTGGATCGTGGACCGCGTCCTCATTGGCCCCACGCGTCCGGACTTTTTCATGTACGGACTGCTGGGCCTGGAGCCAGAGAGCATGGAGCTGCTCAACCGAACGATTACCGGCCAGTTCTTTGCGGACATCGGCACCATCATCATCGTGGGCCTCGTCGCCGGCTCGCCGGTCGTGGTCTTTTACTTCTGGCGGTTCATTGAACCGGCCCTCTATCCCAGCGAGAAGAAGGGGATGCGCTTCTCGGCGGTCTTCGCCACCTTCTTTTTCCTGCTCGGCGTGGCGTTTGGCTACCTTATTCTCACCCCGCTGGCCCTCCAGTTCTTCGCCCAGTACACGCTC
>CAZBIB010000326.1:0-2554 GCA_964491575.1 uncultured Salinivenus sp.
CGGGTGTGCACTGTCCGCGATGGCCTCCTCCACCCGATCGGCCAGCCACCGATCGAATCGCGAGCGGAGCACACTCACGCCCATGTACGGGGGCTCGGTGTAGGCGTCGGACTTGTAGTCGAGCGAGAAGGCGGAGTCGTCGTCCATTAGCGTGAGCCGCCGATGGGTAATGTAACGCTCGAGTGCAGCGTCGTCGGTCCAGTACTCCGGGACCAGCCGCGCGAGGTCGTGCCCCCACAGCACGCCCCCAGACACGTTCTTCGCCCCGCTAAACTCCCCCCGCTCGATCAGCAGAAACTGGGCGTCGTTCCGGGCGAGCACCATCGCCGCACTCAGGCCCGCAATTCCGCCGCCCACGATAATACAATCAAAAGACTCTTCCATCGGGTGTGGGAGCGTGAATCGTCAGTAGCTCAAAATAGAATCCAGCCGCGTATCGCGTGGTGCGGATCCGGTCGGAGCATGCAGCACGAAATACGCAATACGAAATAGAACTCCTCAAGCGGGAGTTGCTTCTTCCCGAACCGCCTTCACGTCTTCGATCAGCGGCGGCAGAATGTCGTACAAATCACCCACCAGTCCATAGGTACAGTAGTCAAAGATCGGCGCGTCGGGGTCTTTGTTGATCGCCACGATGACGCGGCTGTCTTTCATGCCCGCTACGTGTTGGATGGCTCCCGAGATGCCGACGGCAATGTAAAGGTCGGGGGCAACGACCTTGCCGGTCTGCCCAATCTGAGCGGTGGCGGGGAAATGTCCTTCTTCCACCATCGGCCGAGAGGCCCCAATTCCTGCATCCAGTACGTCGGCCAGCTCCTCGATCAGCTCTTTGCCCTTCTCGTCGGCCACACCGCGCCCCGCCGCCACCACAGTGCGCGCCTCGCTCAGATCCACCTCGCCCGCCGTTGCGGTCACGGTCTCGCGGATCGTCCGGGACAGATCGCTCTCCTCAAAGGAAAAGGAAATGGGAGTGACATTTGCATCGACCGGATGCTCCTCTGCCTCGTACGCCGCAGCACGCACCGAGACGAGCGTGGGGGCCGTCGTGGACTGCGTTCGCGCCAGCGCCTTCGCCGCCATGACGGGCCGAATCGCATCGACGCCGCCCCCCTCACCAAGCTCAAAGGCGGTCACCTCCGGCAGTGCAGCCGCGTCGGTCCGCACGGCCAGTGCACCGAGAAGCTCGCCCACGGTCTCGGACGCTGAGAAGGCCATCACCCGGGGATCGTCCTCTTCAACAACGGCGGTAAGAGCATCAAGGAGCGGTCGCAGATGGGACTCCGCAAAGATTGGAGCCTCAACCGTGTAGACCGCCTCGGCACCAAAGCGCTCGACCGCCGCCACATGGGCCTCGGGGTCAGGGGCAAGAATTACGGCAGCTGGCGTGTGCCCATTCGCCTCCGCCAGCTCTCGACAACGCGTGAGCACCTCCTGATCGGCACGCTTGACGGATCCATCGCTCGGCAGTACGACCGTTAGTAGCGTTGACATTTGGCGTCAGCATCGTCTTTCAAGAGTTATCGCTGGGGCTGATACGTGAAACGTGATGCGTGAGGATGGCTTCGACCTCGGTCACGCAATCACGCATCACAACACATTCGCCTCCTCCTCGAGCCGATCGACCAGCTCTTCGGCCATCTCCTCGGGATCTCCCTCGAGCATCGTCCCTGGCTCCCGTTCCGGCACCGGCTCATAACCAACCACCCTCGTTACGGCCCGGCTGGCCCCGTCGAACTCTGCGGCCGGGTGCTCGTCGACCGGTTTCTTCTTGGCCGCCATGATGCCCTTCAGCTTCGGGATGCGAGGCACGTTCATGTCGTTGGAGCAGGTGACGAGACAAGGCGACGGCAAGTCGATGATCTCGCTGCCCGCGTCCCCCTGCCGTTCTACGACGAGCCCCTCCCCCTCGATCTGAATGTCCACGACGTTTGCCGCGTACGGCAGATCGAGCAGAGCGGCCAGCATTGGCCCCGTCAGGCCCGCATCGGTGTCCTGCGACTGCTTGCCACAGAAAATGGCGTCGGCGTTAGAATCGACGTAGTATCCCGCCAGCACCTCAGCGTACGCCCGGGCGTCGTAGACCTCGGAGGGCTCTGTCGTGAGGTGGATGGCCCGATCCGCGCCCATCGCCAACGCCTTCCGGATCGTCTCGGCCACGTCCTCCGGCCCCACGGTCACGACCTCTACCTCGCCCCCGTGCTCTTCCGTCAGCACGAGCGCCGCCTCCACTGCCGACGCGTCGTAAGCGTTAAGCGCCACACGGTCAGTGTCGAAGGCCAGCTCCCCCTCCCGTACACTGAAGGGGGCGTCTACGTCAGGGACCTCTTTGATGCAGACGGAAATGTCCATGGACCAAATCGATGCAACCTCGTTCGACAAACAAACGTCGGGGGACAGCTCAGGGCGGCCCTGGATGAAAGCGCTTCCCCAATCCGCCGGAGGAGGTAACGTAACGGATGGACCGGGACCACGCAACGTTCTCCCCCGCTCCCTGCACCGCTCTTCAGTACCCACAGGCCCTCGGAACGCTCCCTCTTGAACACAAAATTAAATA
>CAZBIB010000327.1:0-2504 GCA_964491575.1 uncultured Salinivenus sp.
GGGACCGACGCCACCATCGTCACCTACGGCGTGGGCGTGCACTGGGCGCTGGAGGAAGCGGAGCACCAGGCCGCCGAGAACGGCGCGGAGCTGGAGGTGGTGGACCTGCGCACCCTCGTGCCGTGGGACCGCGAGACGGTCCGTCAGTCCCTCGACAAAACGAATCGTCTCCTCGTGCTGCACGAGGCGACGCGCACCGCGGGGTTCGGGGCCGAGGTGGCCGCGGAGCTGGGCGAAATCGGCTTCAAATTGCTCGATGCCCCCGTCACGCGAGTGGCGGCGGAGGACCTGCCGGTGCCCAACGCCAAGCCGCTGGAGGACGAAATTTTCTCGGCGACGGCGCGGTTGCGGCCGAAGGTGGAGGAGGTGCTGGCGTTTTAGTTTTGGGGAAGGATCCGGCTCCGCACGGTCAGGAAATGAGGAACGACTCCCGATTGAGGACCGTCCGCTACTGATACAGTCGCTGCGACAGAAAATGGATGCGTGATGCAGAACGGATCGGCCATAGGGCCTCAGAACCAATCGTCGGGACCGCCGGGACGCCTTAAGCGGCTCGGTGGTATCATCTGCGGATCGGCTTACGTCTATTCGCAAGCCCTCCGAGCGTCCCGCGCTGAGATTATTCAGGCGGTGGACGGGGACGACGCGGTCGACACGCTGGTGATGGTCAACGGGCATCGGGGGACAGACCACGCCGACGGATCGACGAATCGAATTCGGTCCGACGAGCATCCGGAGTGCAACGGCGTTGATACGGTCTACATTGCCGTCACGCCCGGTCAGCTTCAATCGCTCGCCGCGCGAGTGGGGACCACGGTGGAGATTCGGCGGGCGTGACGGTGCGGCTTCAATTCGAACCTCCGTATCCTATCCTTCAAGCTCCTCCTGCAGGAGACGGCGGGCAAGTTCCGGGTTGGCAGCGCCGTTGGTCTCCTCCATCACCTGTCCCATGAAGAAGCCGATCAGGCTCTTCTTCCCATCTCGGTAGCGAGCCACCTCATCGGGGTGCTCGTCGAGCACTGTCTGGACGGTGGGGCGGAGGGCCTCAGTGTCGTCTACCTGACGCAGGTTGTGCTCGTCCACAATGTCCTCCGGCGAGCCGCCGCTTTCAAGCAGTTCGTCGAAGACCTCGTCGGCGCCGCGGTTGGAGATGACGTCTGTGTCCACCAGGCGCACGAGATCTGCAAACGCCACGGGCCCAAAGGGCAGGTCTGCTACGGTGCGGTCCTTGAGCTCACTAAGCAGCTCGTTCACGGTCCAGTTGGCGAGGGACGTCGGAGCGTCGTAGTGCTCCAGCGCCGCGTCGAAGAAGTCGGCCAACGCATCGTCTCCGGCAATCGTGGCAGCGTCGTTGCGGGAGAGCTCCAAGTTGTCGCGGTAGTGCTCGAACCGTTCCCGCTGGTCGTCATCGAGGTACTCCACGGGATCGGTTTTGCCTTCCAGCGATCGCTGTCGCTGCTGCTGTTTTTGCTGCTCCTTCTCGCGCCGCCGCCGCTCCAGTTCCTCCTGCGTAAGCCGGTCTTCATCCTCCCCCCACGTGTCGCGCAGCGGCACGATCTGGTTGTACACGAGCGCATCAGGCGTCGAGTCCTCGGGGTCGGGCCAGAAGTAGCCCTGCCGCTCAAACTGCACCCGCGCGTCGGCCTCCAGGTCCGGCACGGCCGGTTCAAGCACGCCCTTCCGGACGTTCAGGGAGTCGGGGTTGAGATGCTCAGTAAAGTGCTCTTCCCGGGCGTCGGGATCGGGGACCTCGAAGAGGCGGTCGTAGAGGCGCGCCTCGAAGGGGACGCCGTGGGACGCGGAGACCCAGTGGAGCGTGCCCTCGGGTGAGCGGCCGTCGGGAGCCGTCGCGCCGCGCGTCTCCGGATCGATGGTGCCGCGCAGCTCCGTGAGGATGCCGTCCTCGTTCCACACCACCTCCTCGCAGGTGAAGAAGTAGGCGTGTCGCAGTCGCACCTCGCGACCCGGCGCGAGCCGGATGAAGTCATCGGGCGGGTCCTCGCGGAAGTCGTCGCGCTCGATGTAGAACTCGCGGGTGAAGGGAACCGGCCGTGTCTCGTCCTTGTCAATGTCGCGCGGCCAGTGATTGGCGTCGATCAAGTCGACCTCGTCCTCGTCCCAGTTTGTGACGACGACCTTCAGCGGATCGAGGACGGCCATCACGCGCGAGGCCTTTGGGTTCAAATCGTCGCGGAGGGCATGCTCGAAGTGGCCGATCTGGACGCGGCTCTGCGAGCGGGTGACGCCCACCTCGCGGCAGAAGGCGCGGATGGCGCTTGGCGGCACGCCCCGACGGCGCAGTCCCGAAATCGTCGGAAGGCGGGGATCGTCCCAGCCGTCCACCAGATCCGCCTCAATCAGGTGACGGAGCTTGGTCTTGCTCATCACCGTGTAGCCGAGGTTGAGCCGGTTGAACTCGTACTGCCGGGGGCGGGAGGGAATTTCCTCTTCGTCCAGGCAGTGCTCCATCACCCAGTCGTACACGCGCCGGTTGTTGTCGAACT
>CAZBIB010000328.1:0-2382 GCA_964491575.1 uncultured Salinivenus sp.
CGCCACTCATCCGGAGCGTTCGACGGGCGTGGCCGTCTTCTCACTGGAGATGGGAGCCCAGCAGCTCGCCCAGCGCATGCTCACTTCCGAGGCGCGCGTCGACGCGCACAAGGCCCGCACGGGCAGAATGAAGGACGACGACTGGCAGCGACTGGCCCGGGCCGCCGGTACGCTCAGCGAGGCCAGCATCTTCATCGACGACACGCCGGGGCTCAGTGTGCTGGAGCTTCGGGCCAAGTGTCGCCGGCTCAAGGCCGAGCACGACATCGGCCTCGTCGTGGTCGACTACCTGCAGCTCATGCAGGCCTCCGGTTCCAACCTGCGCAGCGGCGCCAACCGCGAGCAGGAGATTGCCCACATCTCGCGGTCGCTGAAGGGACTGGCCAAGGAGCTGAACATCCCCGTCATCGCACTCTCCCAGCTCAACCGGGCCGTCGAGAATCGAGGGGGCGACAAGCGTCCGCAGCTGTCAGACTTGCGAGAATCCGGCTCGATCGAGCAGGACGCCGACGTGGTGGCCTTCATCTACCGGGCCGAGCGGTACGGCATCACGGTCGACGAGCAGGGCAACTCCACCGAGGGCATCGCCGAGATCATTGTGGGCAAGCAGCGAAACGGCCCCATCGGCACCGTCGAACTTGCGTTCGTGAAGCAGTACGCCCGCTTCGAGCCGCTCACCACGCAGTACGACGAGCCCGGCGGCGGACCGCCACAGGGCGACGGCTCGGCCCCCATGGGTCCCCCGCCAGGCGGTGATGGGGGCGGTGGCTCGTTCGAAGACGATGCGCCCTTCTAACTTACCTCCTCGGCCCCATGGAAGCGCGCCACTGCGAAATTACGCCTCCGGGTGCGTGACGGCCACCTTGCCAATCTGTTCGTGAGCCTCGGCGTAGGCGTGCGCGTCGCCGATCTCGTCGAACGTGAACGTGCGGTCGTCAACGAGGGGGCGCAGGTGTCCTTCCTCCACCAGCGTGGCCGTCCGCTGCAAAATCTCGCCGTGGTGAGCTCGCCCCACGTCGTGCAGCAAAGGAATGAGCATGGACACGAAGTGCACCGAAATCCCGCTGCCGTAGGCCTGTTGGAGACCGTCCTCTGCCGGGGCACCGACAGTGGCGATCTCTCCGTTTAGCCGCGTGGCCTCCACGGAGCGCTGGACGTTCTCGCCGGCCACTGTGTCGAACACGAGGTCGAAGCCGCGCCCGTCGGTGCACCGCTCCACGTATGTCTCTACTGGCTCGTCTTCGTAGTTGATGAAAGCGTCGGCCCCGAGATCAGCGCCAATGTCGAGCTTTCGCTGCGAAGACGCTGTGACGGCCACCTCGGCGCTGCGCCACTTGGCGAGCTGCAGCCCCACGTGTCCCACGCCGCCGGTGGCCCCGTGCACGAGCACCTGTCCTCCCGCCTCTACTCCGGCCTTGTCCACGAGCCCTTCCCACGCCGTCAGTGTTACGAGAGGCAGCGCGGCCGCCTCGCGGAACGACAGCGACGCGGGAATCGGGGCCAGGAGCCGCGCGTCGCAGGGCATGTAGTCGGCCAGGGCCCCATGTGGAACGTTCGAGTAGCCGCCCGCACAGCCGTACACCGCATCGCCCGCGTCCAAGGCCGTCACATCCGCCCCCACTACCTCGACGATCCCGGCCACGTCCCCGTGCAGCGTGGCGGGACGGGGCGGACAAATGGCCTCAGCGTCGCCGCGGCGGATCTTGTAGTCGACGGGATTGACGCTCGTAGCGCGGACGCGGACGAGCACCTCGTGGTCGTCGATCTCCGGCACAGGCTGCTCGCGCCGTTCAAAGACCTCCGGGCCGCCAAAGTCGTCGATGATCCAGGCGTTCATCGTCGACGGAACATTGGGGTTGGTGTTTGTCATAGGTGTGGTCTTGTTTTCGGAAATGCGTGAAGGAGGAACGGCAAGGTGATAAATAGACCGAATCAGGGGCCGCTTTGCCCGCACTTCGGCTTCATCCCCCACAGGACAATGACGATCCGAGTCGCCTCAAGAAATGCCGCCCGCCCCACATACGAAAAGCGCCACCGGGCCGTGCCCAGGGGCGCTTGTGGAGGTGACGGGCGGATTCGAACCGCCGTTGGAGGCTTTGCAGGCCTCTGCCTAACCACTCGGCCACGTCACCGTGAAATGTCAGTATTGAAATGAGGAATCCTCCGGCGGGTTCCTTTTGTCCCCGGTCTCTCCCAGAGAGCAGCACGCCCGGCAGGATTCGAACCTGCGACCTGCAGATTAGAAGTCTGCTGCTCTATCCAACTGAGCTACGGGCGCAGGTTGAAAGTCGGGGACCGCGTTCCACGACAAGGAGGAACGCACAACCACTGGTCGGGGCGGCCGGATTTGAACCGGCGACCTCCTGCTCCCAAAGCAGGTGC
>CAZBIB010000329.1:0-2333 GCA_964491575.1 uncultured Salinivenus sp.
CAGCATCCTGATCGGCGGCAGCGCTCAGCGCGCCAGCCCCAACGCTTCCGATGCCCACAAGCGCCACGGCCACGTAGAGCGTCATCGTCACCACCAAGGTCACGATGATGGCCCGCGGAATCGTCGTGCGCGGGGCCTGGACCTCCTCGCCCAGCGTCGCGATGCGGCCGTAGCCGGTGTAGGCCACAAACATGAGGGCACTTGCGTAGAGAGGGGCGCGCAGGCCTCCACCGCCCTCCGGCGCGTCGAAGAACTCTGCGAAGTTGGCCGTGCCGTTGGACAGGGCCGTGGGCGAGCCTGCCACGACGAAGAAGATGAGCGATCCGAGGGTGACGCTCACGATGGTGATGTTCGTGGTGTTTGACCGACGCATTCCGGAAAGGACTACTCCCGTAAGCAGGGCTACGGTCCCAAGGGCAACCGGCACGAGCAGTCCCTCCGCCTCGATGCCAAAGGCTCCCAACAGGTAGCCCGCGAACTCGAGGGCGGCAGTGGCGGCGGACATGCTTTTCGCCACCAGAAACATCCATCCCGCTGTAAAGCCTAGCGTCGGCGCCAGGTATTTGTAACCGTACTCGTAGGTCCCACCAGAGACGGCGTGGTTGGCCGCGAGCTGCGCACTGGAAAGCCCGTTGCAGGTGGCCACGCCTGCGCCTATCGCGACGGCGATGATGACCGCAGGTCCGGCGATCCCGGCGGCCACACCCAAGCTCACGAACACGCCCGTGCCAACGATAGAGCCGAGTCCCATCATCACGGCGCCGGGCAGCCCCAGCTCGCGAGTAAGACGACGGGAAGAGCCTGGATCAGACGTGGCCAATTGGTGAGCACAAGGAAAAGAAAAGCGCCCGTCCTTTCCTGGCCGGTTTGCGGACATGGGGTGACCGATGCCGGGACTGCTCGCCAATCTCGTGGGTGCGGCAGAGAGCGTCTGCGACAAGATGATTCTGCTGAGCCTCTCCACGCGTCTCGCGGCGGCGGACACGGCCACGATCATGACGGTCGCCATCATTACGACGAAAGTCCCGATCTGGATGGGCGCGGGCTTCGGTCCGTTCGAGGTGGGGAGGGGTATGAAGAGGGCGGATTCGTCGTCCTCCGGGGCGCCAAACCGATCAGAAAAGCCTGCCAGTGCTGCGGGAAGCTTCCCAAACCAACGCCAATCTTCGTGATGATTGGAATCAGATTGGAGTTTCACCGGAGAGCAATACTCTCTCAGCCCGAACTGTCCGATAGCCAGACGAAGAACTTTAATACCAAGTCCCATTGTCTTAAATTGTTTTGGAGGGTAACTAGAGGTGGAACAGCACGGTGAATCACAATGCATCAAACCATCCTGGTTGCGGGCATCGCATGTCTGATCGCTGCGATCGTAGGAGGAGGACTCAAGGCCTTCCAGATCGAAATTCCCGTCGTTAACTCCCCGGTCCGACAAACGATTTTGGGAGGCGTCGGTCTTGCCATGATCGGGGTCGGGCTCCTCCAGCCGTTCTCCGTAAGGAGTGGCGCAGGCTCAACAAGCGAAGATTCCCCCCCAGTCTCCTCAGGGGGCGACCTTGAAAAAGCACTTGCCGTCCAATGCACCACAGAGCCGTCCGCCATTCCCGCAGGAGGACAGGGGAGGATTCGCGTGCAGGTCGTTACGGAACAAAACTCTCCCGTATCGAGAGTGCAGGTTCGGATCAGATCGGACCGGGGACGATTCTCCGGAAGCAAAGCCACAGCGGTGGCCGGTCAAACGGGCGAGGATGGCATCTTCATTGCGCAGTGGCAGGCTCCAGAGGCGCCTCGGGATGTGTACGAACTCGATGTGATGGCAAACAAAGAAGGATTTCCCGGAAGCGAGGGGACGTGTCGCGTTTCCATTTCCACGCAGGAAACCCCTACGGGGGGAGCGATTAGCGTCCAGTGCACCGTCGAACCGCACGCCATCGCTGCTGGGGGGCAAGCCGCCATTCGGATTTTAGCCCTCACAGAGCAAAACGAGCCCTTGGAAGGAGCGCACGTCAAGATTGCGTCGGGTGGAGGATGGTTCTCAGAAAGCAGCACCACCACGGAGGTTGGTCAAACTGAGGAGAGCGGGGTCTTCGAGACGCAGTGGCGGGCCCCCGACCCTGCGGCACGAGCGTATGGAATGAGCGTACGCGTGAACAAAGAGGGGTACACGCTGGGCGAAGGAGAGTGCAACGTTCCAATCGATTGACACTCCCCGGCTAATCGAACGAGCGGGCGCCGACCCTCCTCGCTTAGATGCATGAAGGACAGGGCCTAGGTCTCTGCGATCACCAGCTTTTACCCGCTAATCAGTCTCTTGCTCTTGATGTCGTTTTCGC
>CAZBIB010000330.1:0-2304 GCA_964491575.1 uncultured Salinivenus sp.
GTGACGGTGCCGGGGAGCTTCTCTCAGGGATCACTGGTCGGGGGAGGGGCCGCCGTGTCGCTGGAACCACTCCAGCACGTGGGCGGCCTTGGCGGCAAGATGGCTGGGGCGAGCAGCGATGCTGTGGGACGCGCCCGGCACGCGCACCAGGGCCGTCTCCACCCGCCGCAGCTTGAGGGCCTGGTAGAACTGCTCCGCCTCAGACATCGGCGTGCGGTAGTCCTCCGTGCCCGTCATGAGCATGGTCGGTGTCGACACGCTGTCGGCGTAGGCGATCGGAGAGCGCTCCATGTAGTGATCGCGGTGGTTCCAGGGCATGCCCGGAAACCAGTACTTCACCCCGTAGGGGTACATGTCGGCGGTGAGGGCCCAGCTGTACCAGTTCACGACCGGCTTGGCGGCCACGGCGGCGCGGAAGCGATCCGTGTGACCCACGATCCAGGAGGTGAGGACCCCGCCTCCGCTGCCGCCGGTCACGTACAGTCGGTCCTCGTCCACGTAGCCCCGCTTCAGGACGGCGTCGATGCCGGACATCAGGTCGTCGAAATCGTGCCCTGGGTAGTCGTGGTGGATGGCGTTCCCGAAGGCCTGCCCGTAACTGGTCGACCCGCGCGGATTGGTGTAGAGCACCATGTAGCCCGCGGCAGCATAGAGCTGCACCTCCGCCGAGAAATAGGGGCCATACGAGGCAAAAGGACCGCCGTGAATTTCCAGGACGAGGGGATAGTCCTTCGACGAATCGAAATTGGGTGGCTTTACGATCCAACCCTCAATCGTCTTGCCGCCGTGGGACGACTCGTACGTGAACTCCTCGACACTCCCGATTTTGATCTGGTCGAAGAGGTCGTCGTTCAGGGAGGTGAGGACCTGCGGCTCCTGGCCCGCCTGCGCCACCGCCACGTCGGCCGGGCGCTGAGTTGTGGCGTGGGTATAGGCCACCCGCCCGTTCGAAGCAAGACTGAAGGAGCCGCTCGTGTACGGACGACCGATGGAGGTGCCGCCCACGTGACCCGCGATGACCTGCCGCTCGCCGCCGAGCGTGATGCTCCCAAGCTTGGCCGAGCCCTCATCCACGTACTGGAAGACGACGCGCTGTCCATCAGCACTGAAAGTGGGATCTTGGACGTCGTGGCCAAAGCCCTCTGTGAGCAGTCGCGCGTTGGTGCCGTCGCGATCCATCACGTAGAGCTTTGTCACCTGGTAGCCCTGCTCGCGGTCGTCGAAGCCGGTGTAGGCGATGGTGGAACCGTCCGGCGAGAGGGCCACGTCGCCGTCCGGTCCCTGTCGATTGGTAAGAGCCGTGACGGTGCCGCTCGCCACGTCGACGGCATAGACCTCAGTGTTGAGCGGGTTGAGGCGACGGTCCTCGTGCCGGTTGGCGCTGATGAGAAGCGTCTCGCCGTCGGGCGTCCAGGTGGGGGTGCCGCCGTGATCGTAAGGGCCATTCGTGATTTGTCGCGGCGTGCCGCCCGAGGCCGGAAGCGTGAAGATCTGCGTGTGTCCTCGTTTCGTGTAGCCGCCGCCGTCGGAACGGTAGTAGGTCTGCGTGATGTAGTCGGGGCGTTCGGCCCAGTCGGCGCCCTCCGGCGGACTCGGCATCTCTGCGAAGGGCTTGGGGTCGGCCGGGACGAACTTTGTAAAGGCCAGCCGTTCTCCGTCCAGCGCCCACGACAGCCCACTTGGCGAGTGCTCCAGCTGCGTGAGGCGAGCCGTCTGGCCGGTGTCCATCCAGCGCACGTAGATCTCCGCCCCGTCTTCCGTAGAGGCCACGTAGGCCACCCGATCGCCGCTGGGCGACCAGCGGGGCTGAGAGGCATTCGTCTCCGGATCCGTGATCGGCCGGTGTCCCGACCCGTCCGCATTTACGACCCACAGCCGCGAGGCGCGGCGGTCCTCCATCTTATCCATGAACGTGCGGGCGTACACCACCCGATCCCCGCTTGGGGAAATTTGCGGATCGGTGGCGTATTCGAGGTCGAAGACATTCTTCAGGTCGAAGGCGAGCGAATCCTGGGCGTACTGCGCCTGCGCCGGAACGCCGGGCCACAGCAGGCTGCCGAGGAGGAACGCGAGCGCGAGGCAGCGCGAGACACGCATGGGAGCGAGGGGGGACGATTGCGAAGCAGTGACGGAGCACCGTCAGTATATAAACTGCTCTGGGCGAGTGCGAGAGGGGGCTGGCGACTTCCATTCCTGTGGTCTAGATTTCAAGGAACATTCCGGTGTACCCCGGGCGTTCGGTAGGTCCAACATTTCGATGCCCGAGTGGCGGAATTGGTAGACGCGCGTGATTCAGGGTCACGT
>CAZBIB010000331.1:0-2298 GCA_964491575.1 uncultured Salinivenus sp.
TGAGCGTGCGCAAATCGCACGTCGCTCCAGTCGGCCATGCCGACCCTTGTCCCGATCGCATTCAGCCGCTCGAAACCGTTACGCGCCGTTCTAGGAGGTCCCTGCGGAGCGGCCTGAATCCGAGGAACACTCCCCAAAAATCTGCGGTTGCAGGCGGCAGTGATGTTTTCCTCCCGAGTTGTCCGTCTCGCGTGTCCGACCATTTGTCCAGTGCGCCCGAGCCCACTTCCTCACCCCGTGTCGTATTCAAGTTTGGCGGCACAACGGTGGGGACGCCCGAGCGCTTTCGCACGGTGATTTCGATCCTTGAGGAGGCGGCCGTTTCTGAGCGGGTCGTCGCCATCGTCTCGGCCCTCTCACAGGTATCGCGCCAACTGTCGAGCACTGTAGAGGCCGTTGCGACCCAGACCGACGGCGCGACGCTGATCGAGGATCTCGTCGACGCCCTCCGGACTCGGCACATGGACCAGGCCGAAGCCGTCCTGAGTTCGGATCGTCAGGACGACTACGTCGCCCTCCTCGACGAACGGCTCCGGGCCCTCCGGCGGTGCTTTGCTGAGATCGAGCGGGATGGGTTCACACCGGCGGTCCGCGATGCCGTCCTGGCAACGGGCGAGCAACTGTCGGTGCCGATGGTTGTCCTGGCGCTCCGCGATGCCGGCCTGGAGGCGCTGCACGGGGACGCCACCCGGCTCGTCGTCACTGACGATACCTTCGGGGAAGCGAACGTCGACCGGGCGGCAACCGCCGAGCGGGTCCAGGAGTGGTATCAGGGATTGGGGCCGGACGCAGTGCCGGTCGTGGCCGGTTTTATTGGCGCCACCGAGACGGGCGCGACCACTACGCTGGGCTTCGAGGGCAGCGACTACTCGGCCTCCCTCTTTGCCCGCATCCTAGGGGCGGGCTGTGTCACCCGCTACACAGACGTGGACGGCCTCTACACGGACGATCCCACCGCCGATGAGACCGCCGAGCGCCTCGATCGCCTCTCGATGGAGGAGGCCTACGCCATGACCGAGTCGGGCCGCCTCGGGATGCATCCCAAGACGCTTCGGCCCCTCGCAGAAGCGGACATTCCCATGCAGGTGCATTCAATTGTGGAGCCGGAGCGCACAGGGACCTGCATCCTGCCGAAGGCAAAAGAGCCAGACGCGGTGTGGCCTCCTCGGTGAATGGGCTCTTTCCACATTCAGACCTCTGAGATTTCGGATCTCTCGGAGATCTTCTGGGACAGAAGTTCCTAATGGGGGGCTAACTGCCGAGGGCGAGGGGGCGGTGCGCATTCTCCCGGACCTCCCGGAGCGTCTCGCCGAGCCGGTCAATCTCGTCTCGAATGTCCGACTCACTGATGGCGGCGTAGCCCAGCACGAGTCCGTCGCGGTCGAGGGACCGGGAGGAGTAAAAAGAGAGCGGCGGGGCGACGAGGTCGCGGTCCTGGAGGGCCGACGACACGACCTGATCGTCGAGGCCCCCGTTGAGAAAGACCGTCAGATGGAGGCCCGCCTCGTCGGAGCTGACGTCCAGTTGGGTACCTGCCTCCTCATTCAACGCCTCGATGAGAATGGACTGGCGCTTGGCGTAGAGCGTGCGCATCCGCCGTAGGTGGCGCTCGAAGTGCCCTTCTTCGAGAAAGTCGGTCACGACCATCTGGGGCGCGAGGGGTGGGCAGCGTCCCACGAGCGACTTCGCGGCTGAGAAGGGGTCGACCAGCGATTCGGGCACCACGAGGTAGCCGAGTCGGAGGGCGGGGAAGAGCACCTTGCTGAAGGATCCCACGTAAATCACCCGTCCTGCATCGTCCAGGCCCTGGAGGGCGGCGATGGGGCGTCCCTCGTATCGGTACTCGCTATCGTAGTCGTCCTCCAGAATCCAGGCGTCTGAGGTTTCGGCCCAGTCCAGCAGCTCCAGGCGCCGGGGCAGGCTCATGGTCATGCCGAGGGGGTACTGGTGCGACGGCGTCACGTACGCCAGACGCGCGTCGGTCTCCCCGGAGCGGGCCCGGTCGAGAGCGAGGCCCTCGTCGTCGAGGGGAACGGGGACTGTCTGAGCGCCGGCCCAGCGGAAGGCTCCTTGTGCTCGCGGATAGCCTGGATCCTCGATCCAGGCCGGGTCCCCGGGATCGAGCAACACGTGCGCGGTGAGCGTGATGGCCTGCTGCGTGCCGGAGACGATGATGACTTGCTCCGGGGAGCAGTGGACCCCCCGGGATTCCTGCAGGTATGCCGCGATGGCCTCTCGGAGCGGCGGGTACCCGGTGGACCGGCGATATCCGAGCATCGAGCCCGGCAGGCTCCGCCA
>CAZBIB010000332.1:0-2230 GCA_964491575.1 uncultured Salinivenus sp.
GTCGTAGAATAGAGGGACAGGGTGGGGACGTAGAAAATGTCCTGCGCACGCATCTTGGCCCAATGCTCGGGCCCGGGGAGCGGGTCTCGTTCCACGGCGTGCATGATCGCGTGGACGCCGCCGTCGACCGCGTCCTCCAGCTCATCGAGGGTCGAGACATGCGCGACGACCGGCAGGCCCAGCGACGACGCTTCCTCGACCACCGCCGAGATCATCTCCGGAGGCATCTGCGGGTGATCGTCGCCGAAGGGAGGCGGGCCGGACTCGACAAAAATCTTGATCGCGTCCATTCCGGCCTCGGCATTCGATCGCACCGCGTCGCGGGCGTCTGAGGGCGTTTCCACGAGGGCGATTCCCTTCTTGGACCAATCATACGTCGCAGAGTCGGCGCCTGGGGGAAGGCGCATGATGGTGGCCACCGGATGGCTGCCGGGCACCGTCAGCATGTTGCCGGCGGCATAGATGCGTGGGGCTGTGACTTCGCCCGACGCCCCCTCTGACCGCAGCGCCAGCATGGATGCCGTGCGCCCATTTGGTCCTCCGACGTTGAAGACCGTCGTCACGCCGTAGAAGAGGTACTGACGGAGGATCCGGTCGGTGGAGGTCGACCTCAGACCCCCGCTTCCAAAATGCACGTGCATGTCGGCAAAACCCGGGAGGACGTATCTGCCCGCGGCGTCGATGACCTGATCGGCCGTGGCCCCGCTCAGGTTCCCCACAGCAGCAATGGTGTCGCCCCGGATGGCCACGTCGGCGTCGACGGCCGGGCGGCCGGTCCCGTCAATCACCAGGCCGCCGCGGATAACGACATCGTAGGTGGCAGACTGGGCACGCCCGGAGTTCGGGACTGCCGCAGCCGCGACGAGGAGCAGGGACAGGACGGCGAAAAACAGAGCACACGTAAGCGTGGATCGCAGGGTCATGGCGTTGTCGCATGTTTTGATGTGAGTGCGTTTGAACCGGAGGATCCCATTCGCGGCCTCTCGCTGCCACGACGGTGCTGCCTACTCCGGCTGGCCTGCTACCACCTCCCCGCCCTGCACGACGACTTCGGTGCTGTCGAGCGCGGACAGGTCCGCCAGCGGGTTGCCGTCGACCACGATGAGGTCGGCGAGCTTGCCCCTCTCCAGCGTGCCGATCTCATCAGCCTTCTCTAAGGCCTCAGCCGCGTCGGCGGTGGCGGCCTCGATGATGGCTTCCTCGGACATGCCGCCCCTGCGGAGCATCTTCATTTCGGTGATCGTCACCGCGCCGGGCCGCACCGCCGGATGGTCAAATGCCTGCCCGGACCACCAGTCCGTGCCGACCACGACGGGCACGCCGGCCTCGGCGAAGGCCGCCGCCTCCTGGGCCCCCGATTCGACGACGTTGCGAGCGGGAGACTCGCCTTCGAGCACGGCTTCGATCTCCTTCGGGCTTGCGCCGCCCTCGGCGAACAGAAGGATTGATGACAGCGTTGTCGTTACTGGCGTGCCCTGCTGCGCAAGCATTTGGGTGAACCGCTCCAGCTCCCCTTCGGGGATGGTGGCCGGATGCACAAGATGAACAAACCCATCCATGCCCATCGTGGCGTAGGTCTCCACAAGCTCAGCCTCGAACACGTGTCCTACCATCCGGAACTCCTTTCGGTGGGCCTCGTCTGCGATGGCTTGCACCACCTCATCCTCAATCTGGACTGGTTCGGGAGGATTAACGCTATCGGAGACGAGCTTGATGAAGTCGACTCCCTCCTCGGAAAGTCGCCGCACGGCCGCCCGCGCCTCTTCCGGCTCCGTCACCACCTCGGCGAGATGGCTGCGGCAGTAGGAATCCTGGCGGTTTAGGTCGACTTCGGAAAACCTGCCCTCGCAGATAGTCGTGGCCGGATGCCCTCCTTCGGTCGTAAACACAGGCCCCGAGGTGATCATGCGGGGGCCCTGAAGCTCACCCGCAGCCAGCCGATCCCTCAGCTCCCCGCCCGAGGGCCAGTAGCTTCCTGTCGATCGGACGGTGGTCACGCCCTGCTCGAGGAAACCCTGGAGGATGCCCGGCACGTTCTCCGCTAGGTGCCGGGCCACCGCCGCGGAATCCCGCCCGTTGGGGGGAATCGTGAGGTGGACGTGCGCGTCGATGAGTCCGGGCAGCACCGTCTTGCCCGAGGCGTCGATGCGCCGGGCCCCCGGGGCCTGGGCCGAGTCGCTGGTCACAGAGACGACGCTGTCCCCGGCCACTACCACCGAGGCGTCTTCCA
>CAZBIB010000333.1:0-2200 GCA_964491575.1 uncultured Salinivenus sp.
CAAGGTCGGAAACAGCCCGGGAAAAAACCACCCCACGGCTCCCTCAGGACTGCGCGCCTTCCAGCACGCGAATGATGAGGAGCACCACGAGCACGACGGCTCCCGCCTTGAGGACGAGCTGGAGCAGGGGCTGAATGATGTTGATCAGCAGCCCCAGGAGGCTGAGGCCGAGGAGGGCGATTACGCCAATGATGAGCCAGCGAAGAACCGTGCGGAGGTCGAGGTCCATGGGGAAGGAGCGTGGTGAGGAAGACCGGCTAATGCAGCGTCGGAGACACGCGTGAAGCGGACCGACTGTTACAGAGCTCGGCTTTAGAGCCTGTTTTGATTCGTGTCTCGAGCTCCGAGCGGCCTTGATGGGCTGCAAATCGATCCTTCACTCGACCGGTAGCGCCGCTACAGGCCTCGATCAGGACTCGATTTTCGCTCCATCAATTCTCGCTCTCGCTGTCCGATCCAAAATCAAAACAGACTCTAAAACGACAGCCGACTCATCAACGGGACCGGCTGGGAAAACGGTCCCGGATGGGAACCTTGATTGTGTCCGAGTAGATGCCCCCCACGAATCCATGCCCGCCCTGCACGTTCGAGAATGTATCGGGGCGCGCAACCTCATTTATCGGCACGCCGAGCCAGTCCGGCCAGTCGGCCCCACCGTCCGCCACCGACACCTGAACGGAATCCCGAAAGAAACGGTCTCGGGGAATGCAACCGATGCCCCGCGGCCCCAATTCCTGCTCGTCGTTGAGGGCGACGAGATCGGGGCCGTAGAAGACCGGCACCGTGGATGAGCCACGCACCTCTTGGAGGTGAGGGTAGCTGACGCGGATCGAATCGTACACGGGCGCATCGGGTCCCGACCCCCGGGTAAGGGTGATTGGATAGATCACGTGGACGGCCGCGATCTGCTCAGTGTTGCTGAAGTAGAGGTCAAAGGTGTTTGGGGCTCGTTGTGGACTGTTGTACTCATTGAGGGGACAGGGCAGAAGAAGTGCTCTCTCGTATGTAGCCGAGGGTGGACTCTCCGGGGTCGTCGCCGTTGCCGTCGTCACTATTTCCCCATCGACCTGCACAGACAGTTGGTAGCTCGTGGTCGGCCGGATTGGATGGGTCGTCCAGAAATTGTGCACTTGCGCTGCACCGCCGACGGTGAGGAAGGAATCGTGGAGCGCAACCTGGGTCCCCGTGTCCAGGTTTTTGAGGAGAACGTCCCCCGAGAATCCTGGAGAAGCGCCCACCTGCATAGTGTCCGCGAGCGGCTCGACGCGGATGATCTGGGTGTCAGCGGCGACGTTGAGGGTACCGTAGAGCGAGTAGCGGTACTGCTCGGAGGGTTCAAAGACATCGACGGACGGGTCGCAGCCAATGGCAAGCAGAAGGGCGCCCGAGAGCACCGCCCCCCTCATCAGTCTCGTTACCCGTTCGCCAATACCTACTGTCAAAAACATGAGGACAAATCGCGGGCGACGTTTTGTTGATGTGAATGAATCGTTAGAAGCGACGAACGTTCAAACCCCGCCTCCCGAACGGGCACAAACGAGGATCCCTTCAGCAATCAGGAGTCCGCAGTGGCGAGACGGCCCGCTGACCAAGCACCTCCTGCTCGTACCGAACGGCGTCCAGCACCAACCCGTCCGGTGGTAGGGACGGCCCCGCCGCACGCCGATCCCGAGCGGCAAGGATCTCTGGGATGCTGTCTGCGGCCCGCTTCTCGTGCCCGATCTCCACGAGAGTGCCCACGATGGCCCGTACCATGCCGTGCAGAAACCGGGTGCCCCCGATCTCGAACCGCCAGAACCCGCGTCGCTCCTCCTCGACCCACCGCGCGTGATGGAGGGTGCAAACGCGGTTGTCGGTGTCGGACTGGGCGAGACAGAACGAGTTGAAGTTGTGCTGCCCGAGGAGGTCGGGCGTGGCCGCCCGGATGCGATCGAAATCAGGGACGGGTCGCATCTGAGTTCGCGTGCGCCGCTCCAGCGCGCAGGGCTGGGTGTGCAGGTGGTAGTGGTAGCGGCGCCGGCGGGCGTCGTAGCGTGCATGGAAATCGTCCGGCGCCTGTTCCACCCGGCGCACCGCCACGGCGTCGGGCGTCAGGCCGTTCAGCGAGCCCCGCAGCCGAAACGGATCGCGGGCCTCCGGCAGATCGATGTGCGCCACCTGCCGACGAGCATGCACCCCGGCATCCGTGCGCCCGCTTCCA
>CAZBIB010000334.1:0-2186 GCA_964491575.1 uncultured Salinivenus sp.
GGTTCGAACACTCGTGGCTCTACGACATGCTGCGGGCCCTCGCCGACACGGATGCCACGGTGGTCCTTACCACCGACCACGGGGCCATTCGGAGCCTCCGCTCTACCAAGGTCATTGGCGACCGCGAGACCTCCACGGCCCTGCGCTACAAGTACGGCAACAATCTGAAGTGCGACGAGGACGATGCCATTTTCGTGCGCGAGCCGGAGACATTTGGGCTCCCCAGCTACGGCATGAACACGAACTACCTCCTCGCCAAGGAGGACTACTACTTCGTGTATCCCACCAACTTCCACCACTACGAGAACCTCTACCGCGACACGTTGCAACACGGGGGGACCTCCATGGAGGAAATGATCCTGCCGGTGGCGACGCTTAAGCCGAAGTCATAATCGTTCCGGACACGAGCTGCGCTCCCCCTCTTACCTGCCCGCACCGAGAGGGAATGATGCGTGATTCGTGATACGTAAAAAGTCTCTCAGCATTACTCCTCACGCATCACTCCTCACGTCTCACGATTTACACCTCAGCATGCCCACGACGGAGACGGATACGATTCAGGACCTCCTCCCCCGCACCACGACGTCAGTCGAGGAGACGCTGGATCTGGGTGCGCGTTTTGCAGCGGTGCTCGGTCCCGGCACCGTTCTCGCCCTTTACGGCGCCCTCGGAACGGGCAAAACCCACTTCGTGAAGGGCCTCGCCCGGAGCCTCGGCATTGTGCCCGCCGAGGTGCGAAGCCCCACCTTTACCATTCTCTCCGTCTACGACGAAGGCGAGCGGCCGCTCTACCACTTCGACGCCTACCGCGTGCAGAATCCCGACGAGTTCGTGGAGTTGGGCTTTGAAGACTATGTGCACGGCGAGGGGATTACGTGCATCGAGTGGGCCGGCCGGATCACCGACCTGCTCCCACCCGACACGATCCACCTCCAGCTCCATCACCTCGCCCCCTCGAAACGCCGAATCACGCTCGATGCCCCGGACGACATCCCTTCCGGAAACGACCGATGACGCTCGGTCGAGGCATCCGATCGGGAGCGGCTCTACCCCGATAACGTGCAACGCCCAATCCCGACAGCAGTCGGGACAGGCTGCTCAACGCCCAACCCCACAACACGTCCACCTCTTCACATGGACGCGCTCGACTTGCTGTTAGACCTCCCCCAGTACGCCAACGTCGCCGACGACGCGTATGCTCCGGGCCTCGACCGCATGGAGACGCTGGTGGACGCGCTGGGGAATCCTCAGGAGGCGCTCCGGGTCGTGCACGTGGCGGGCACGAACGGGAAGGGTTCGACGGCGGCCCTGACCGCCGCCATCGCTACCGCGGCGGGGCTGCGGACGGGCCTGCACACCTCTCCTCACCTCACGCACGTCACCCAGCGGATGCGGGTGAATGGCACGCCCGCCCCCACCGACTGGC
Organism: uncultured Salinivenus sp.; assembly: GCA_964491575.1. GTDB lineage: Bacteria > Bacteroidota > Rhodothermia > Rhodothermales > Salinibacteraceae > Salinibacter. Next base: position 1,427 of record CAZBIB010000334.1, read on the forward strand.
TCGCCGACATGCTCGACCGGCACCGCGCCCTCATCGAACGGGTGCAGCCCAGCTTCTTCGAGCTCACCGTCGCGCTCACCTTCCGCTACTTCGCCGAGCAGGCGGTGAACCTCGCCGTGATCGAAGTGGGCCTGGGCGGGCGGCTCGACTCGACGAACGTGCTCCACCCGGCCCTGTCGGTCATCACGCATGTCGATCTGGACCACACCGAGATGCTAGGAGATACGCTTGACGCTATCGCCCGAGAGAAGGCGGGCATCATCAAGCCCGAGACGCCCGTCCTCAGCGGCGTCACGCAGGAGGAAGCGCAGGCTGCCATTGCAGAGGTCGCCACCAATCAGAACGCCCCGCTCCACCAGCTCGATGACGAGATGAACTGGACGACGCACCGGAGCGACCTCACCGGCAGCGTCTTTACTCTCGACACACCCATTCGCCGATACGACCGCCTCTCCCTGTCGCTCCCAGGCCGCCACCAGCAGCGGAACGCCGCACTGGCCGTGCGAGCCGCCGAGATCACGATCCTCGCGGACGAAGACGATGCGACCGCGGACGCGGCGGTGCGAGACGGCCTCGGCGACGTGCGTGGTCACACGGGGTTTCGGGGACGGCTCGACGTGCTGCAGGACGAGCCCCTCATTGTGGTCGACGTGGGGCACAATCCTCCCGCCATCGCCGCGACCCTCGACACCGTTGCTCCCGTCGTCGCCGAGCGCGGCGGTACGCTGCACGTGTGCCTCAACGCAGTGCGCGGCAAGGG
>CAZBIB010000335.1:0-2186 GCA_964491575.1 uncultured Salinivenus sp.
TATCATACAGAGAGGTTAATACTTTCGGTCGGTCAGGTCAAAAGAGTGGTATCGCTATCCGCGGAAGCCGTCGTTGCCGGCGGTGGTCACGGTGGTCTGGGTGAGGTCCTTCCCGCAGACGACGGGCTCGTCGTCGCGGTCGTGATCGACGACGGCGTTGCAGCGGTAGGGCTTCCAGGTGAGCCCGCCGCACTGTGGGCAGCGCCCGAACGGGCCGAGCTGGAAGAAAACGTATGGGAGGCACTGTCCACCGGGAGTCACGGGATGTTCGCCAGCGGGGTCTCCCTGCTCCGGCGATGGTTGGAGCGGGAGTAGGCCCAACACCGCATCGACCGGCAGCATCACGGCGGGCTCGCCCCCGCTGCGGTGTTGCGGGCGCTTCCGGAGGCCCCGGTGCTGCAAGCACACGTGCGGCCGAACTGAGTGTGCATCACGGCGCATAGCTCGTCACGGCGATGTCCCGGCCGCCTTCGGTCGTCAGCTCACCGGTTCCAAAGTCGACCATCCCCTCGAAGTCGGCACCGAACCACGCCGTGCCATCAGGAGAAGCGGAAACGCTCTTCCCAGATTGGGCACCCACGTCCGCTCGGAAGACGCGGCTCCACACATGCGTCCCGTCAACGTCGTAACGAGCGATGAAGGCGTCTCGGCTCTTGGTCTCGACGGGACCGCCGCCCAGGTCGACCTCTCCCGAACCTCCTTCACCCACGACATACACCTGTCCGCCGGGGCGCACTGCCAACTCATTGACATCAATATTGTCGAACTGCTTGACCCAATGTGGGATCCCGTCTTCACGTTTGAGCTTTGCGAGGAACACATTGCCGTTTTCCGCGTTCAAAGGGTCGGTCGGGTCGAGGTCGAGCTGGTCATCGAATCATCCGGCGATGTAAAGGTTGCCATCCGTGTCCGCCGCCAACCGGGTCTTACCGGCCCAGCGCTCAGCTCCCAGGCCGGCCTGTCGACTCCATTCATGCGCGAAGCGCCCACCCGATACTTTGGCCAAAAACATCGCTGCAAAGGCGTCACCGCTGTCCAGCGTGTCTCCGCCGAAATTCACCTGCCCCCCGAACGAACCGGAGAGGTAGACATCGTCCCCGATCGTGGCCAGCGACTGCGGCGTCTCATCTGAGTTGTCGCTGTTGCCGTAGGACTCCGCCTCCTCGGGCTCCCCGTTGGCCGCGAAGCGGACCAGGAAGGCGTCGAAATTCGCGTTATCGCTACTGTTCGTAACATCCTCGGTGTCAGAGAAACGCATGGTGCCGAAGAACTCGCCCGTGACCACGATCGCTTGCTCGGTCGGGTCGACGGCGACCGAGAACGAGTCGACGACGTTGCTCGTGCCATACGCCGCGCTGAAGACGTGGTTGCCGTCTCCGTCGAGCTTGACGATCACCATGTCGTATTGCGCAGTCACCGGCCCGTTGCCGAGATCGACGTCGTCGGAGGACTTCCCCACGAGCACCACGTTGCCCGCCGCGTCGGTGGCGATGGCGTGCACCTCCTGTGTCGAGTCCTCGGCGGCCGCGTACGCCTTACTCCAAAGGACCTCTCCGGTCGGGTCGAGCTTGACGAGGAACATATCGTCCCGCCCACCAAGACGTCAGCCGCACGCCCCCACCGGCTCAGCGCGTCCGCGTCGTCTCGCGCCTCCGCTGGGCAGTTGGTACCGTCGCACATGTCGAGGACCGAGTTGCGCTTACCAAGCCCGATGGCTCCCACGACCGCGCCCGTCAGCGCCATCGCTCCGCCGACACTCGCCACGACGATCCCCGACCAGTGCGGCGAGAACCCTTCGTCGGCGTTCTCCACAGGCTTGGGCGCCGGCTCGTCTTCGACGGTCTCCGGCTCGTCGGACGGTTCCTCCACAGGGTCGCGTGCACCATCGCGCCTTTCAATCCGCTCCTCGAGCTCCCGGATGCGCTCAGTCGCGCGTTGCAACAATTCAGCGTCGACGACGCCGCGTCCCTCTTCCTCAAAGCGCTTCCACGCTGCAAGCGCGTCTTCGTCTCGACCCCCTTGGCGTTCGATCGACTGAGCCACGCTGGCAGGATCAACGGCCGGCGCTCGCCCCCCTCCGGCATGGCTTCGTAAGCGGCGAGAAACTTGTCCTCGGCCTTGGTGTAGAGCCCGCGCTCGTACGCTTCGCGCCCTTGCTGAAAGAGGCGACGGGGCTCAGGGGCTTC
>CAZBIB010000336.1:0-2182 GCA_964491575.1 uncultured Salinivenus sp.
GCGACTGCGGGGCCCGCGTGATGAAGAACTGGCTGCCGTTCGTGTTGGGCCCGGCGTTGGCCATCGAGAGGACACCCGTCTCATGCGTGAGCGGATTTCCTTCGATCTCGTCGTCGAACTCGTAGCCGGGTCCGCCGCGGCCCGTGCCGGTGGGGTCGCCGCCCTGCACCATGAAGCCCTCGATGACGCGGTGGAACGGCGTGCCGTCGTAGAACCCCTCGTCGGCGAGGAAGGCAAAGTTGTTGACGGTGTTCGGGGCATGCTCGGGGTAGAGCTCGATTTCGATTGGGCCCTTGCTGGTCTCGAGGGTCGCCTCGTAGACGGCGTCCGGGTCGATCTGAAGCTCGGGCGGCGCGTCCCACTGTTGGTGATCGGGCATTGTGGAAGGAAGGCAGTCAAGGGGAATAGCGAAGCGCACGTTCGCTCGTCCGACGAAGGGACCTGAGTGGTGTTTCGGGCTCTTCCCCGTCTTTCCCGAAAGCGAATTAGGATCCCCTTCGCCCCACTACGGTACGGACCCGCACGCTCATTTTCTGCTCCTCTGACCGTTTCCCCAATGGCGACCGCACGTTCTCCCGAAACCGTCCTCATCACCGGTGCCTCCTCCGGCATCGGGCGGGCGCTGGCCCACCGTTTCGCTCAGGCCGGGTGCACGTGCGTCCTGCTGGCCCGCAGTGAAGACGCCCTGCACGACCTGTCCGATACATTGCAATCCACACACGGCGTCGACGCCCCCGTGCTACCCGCCGACCTGAGCGTGTCCGGCGTGGCCAACGACATCGTGTCGGACCTGCGGGAGCGCGGCTTCTCTGTCGACGTGCTCGTCAACAACGCCGGGTTCGGCGCCCACGGTCGATTCGATGACCTCGACGCCCAGCGGCAGATTAACATGATACAGGTGAACGTGACGGCCCTCACGCACCTCACGCGCCGGTTCCTCCCCGGCATGCTGGAACGCGACCGAGGCGGCGTGCTCAACGTGGCCTCCACCGCCGCCTTCCAGCCCGGCCCGTACATGAGCGCCTACTACGCGACAAAGGCCTACGTCCTCTCTTTCAGCGAAGGGCTGGCCGGCGAAGTGCGGGACACGAACGTCACCGTCACGTGCCTCGCCCCCGGGCCTACGGAAACGGCCTTCATCGATCGCGCCGACATGCACGGCACCACGCTGTTTGAGACCGCCTCTACCCTGACGCCCGAGACCGTGGCCGAGACGGGATATGATGCCTTCCGCAACGGGCGCACGCTCATTGTACCCGGCTGGCCCAATAAGATCGGCGCCTTCATGGTCCGTTTCGCACCGCGATCCGTCGTCCGCCGCGTGGTTGAGTGGCTTCATCGCTAACTCGCTCTCGTGCGAATGCGGGCCGGGAGTAGAAACGTGCGTACGCATCCGTCCCGAAGACACCTCGCACAACTACGACGCATGCCGCCGACGGCGCCGCCACGGACTGAGACCATCCCGCCCGTCCGACATCGCCGTAATCTTTGGTGCCTCGTCCTCCTGCGTGCGGGCGTAGTAGAGCGTAGCCGCCAGGGCCGCAAGCTCGTCGCGCTCGGGGTCGTCCACCTGGAGCACCGCCGGGTCGAACTCCTCCTCCACGAAGTGGGTCGTGAAGGTGCCGTTCCGGAAGCCTTCGTGCCGCATGGCGAAGCGGCAGAAGGGAATCGTCGTGGCCATGCTCGCCACCTCGTACTCGTCGAGCGCCCGGATCATGCGATCGATGGCCGCCGTGCGGTCGCGGCCCCACGTCGTGAGCTTCGAGATCATGGGATCGTAGTGGATGAGCACCTCGCCTCCCTCCTCCACCCCGGCGTCCACGCGCACCCCAAAGCCGGACGGGGCCGCGTGGCGCTTGAGCGGACCCGGGTCCGGCAGAAAGTTGGACGCGGGATCCTCGGCGTAGACGCGGCTCTCAATGGCGTGCCCGTCGATTGAGAGGTCCCCCGTGGTGTAGCCCAGCTTTTCGCCCTGCGCCACGCGCAGCTGCTCGGCCACCAGATCCACGCTCGTCACCCACTCGGTGACCGGGTGCTCCACCTGCAGGCGCGTGTTCATTTCCATGAAGTAGTAGTTCAGGTCCTTGTCCACCAGAAACTCGACCGTGCCCGCGTTCCGGTACCCGCACGACTCCGCCGCGGCCACCGCCGCCTCGCCCATTTCCTGTCGCACCTCAGGCGT
>CAZBIB010000337.1:0-2125 GCA_964491575.1 uncultured Salinivenus sp.
GCCAGAGACGTGTGCTCGGTGCCAGCGATGATGAGGTGGTCGTGCACTGGAATTCCCATCGTGTCGCCCGCTTCCACGAGTTGCCGGGTGATGCGGATGTCCTCGCGGCTGGGCTCAGGGTTGCCGGAGGGGTGGTTGTGGAGACAAATGACCGCGGCCGCATCGTCGAGGATGGCCTGCTCGAAGACGCCCCTCGGCTCAACGATGCTCGACGAGAGCCCACCCTCACTCACGGTGTAGTCGCCGATGATGACGTTGGCCGTGTTGAGGTGGACGACCTTGAACACTTCTTTGTCGAGGTCGCGCAGGAGGGGACCGTAGACATCGGCCACGTCGTCGGGGCAGGTCACTTGGACACGATCATCCTGTTGCCGTTGCGATTCGACGCGGCGCCCGGCCTCAAACGCGGCGGCGAGTTTGGTGGCTTTGGCCGGCCCCACGCCCCGAGTGCGCGTCAGCTCTTTCGGCTTGCGCTGGGAGATAGCGTGCAGCGAGCCGTACGTCTGCAGGAGCGAGCGACCGAGTTCGACGGCGGAGACGGGGCCATCGCTGGTGCGGGTGCCGGAGCCGAGCAGAAGCGCCAGCACTTCCGCGTCGGACAGGACTGTGGGCCCGTGCTTCAGCAGCTTCTCGCGGGGCTGGTCGGACGGGTCCCACTCGTGGATGGGGACGTGATACAGAAGCGCGGGTTCTTCCGACCCATCGGTGGACGACGAACTGTCGGAGGTCGAGGCGGAAGACGAATCGGGAGGGGTCATGGAAAGGGGACTCGAATGAAGAGTGCACGCACACTCTCCAGACACATTCTCCCCCGAGTTCATAACGCTCCCCTCCAGCCTCTCTCCCAAGACTCTCGCTCAGAGTGCTCTTCCCCTCTCCCTGGCAATCGTTGATTCTTCAAGTGCCAGGGATGGGGGACCGCATGGACGCCACTCAACGATCCCACACCCCGGGCGCTCTCATGACTCCTGAACTCGTGACACCGGTGCCGAGGAGAAAGCCGACGCCTGCAAACGAAAAGGAGCCGGTTCCGCCACGGCACAGCGACGGAGTTTCTACTCCGGCACCAGTTCGTTCAGGAGGTGGGCGTTCGAGGGACTGTTTCGCAGATGGCGCAGCAAGGCCTGCATCGCCTCGATGGGCGCCCGCGAGTTGAGCGCACGAAACAGCTGATTGTGCTTCTTGCGCCGAACCTCGCCAAGGAGCCGCTCCTCGTTCCGCGTTCCGCTCTCGCGAAGGTTGACGGCCGGGAAAATGCGCTTGTCGGCCATCTCGCGGTCGAGCACGACCTCGGAATTGCCGGTGCCCTTGAACTCCTCAAAGATGACCTCGTCCATCCGGCTTCCGGTATCGACGAGCGCAGTCGCGATGATCGTGAGCGAGCCGCCCCCTTCGATGTTGCGGGCCGACCCGAAGATCTGGCGCGGCACCTTGAGCGCCTCCGCGTCGAGGCCGCCGGAAAGGGTGCGCCCGCTGCCGTCGACCCAGAGGTTGAAGGTGCGCCCCAGTCGCGTAAGGGAGTCGAGGAGGATGATGACGTCCTTGCCCGTCTCCACGAGCCGCTTCGAGTACTCCAGGGCCAGCGTCGAGACCCGGACGTGGTTGTCTTCCCCCCGGTCGTTGGACGACGCGAACACCTGTGCCTCAGTCGTGCGGCGGAAGTCGGTTACCTCTTCGGGCCGCTCGTCAACAAGGAGCGCCACGAGCTCACACTCCGGATGATTTTGGGTGACGCCCGCAGCAATGCTCTTTAGCAGCATGGTCTTGCCGGCCCGCGGGGGCGAGACGATGAGGGCCCGCTGCCCTTTGCCGAGAGGTGCAGCAAGGTCGAGGACCCGCATCGACTCGTCGTCGGGGCCAGTGATGAGGTCGAGCTTCTCGTCCGGATAGACGCTTGCCCCCTGGTCGAAGTCTTTCAACTGCGCCCACTCTTTGGGCGGCAGCCCCATGACGGTGTCGATCCAGCCGACCTGCATGCCGCCCTTGCGGCCTGGCTTCAGATCGCCCTTGATGACGACCCCGTCTCGAAGGTTAAATTTTCCGATGAGGGGAGGGGGCATGAAGGGATCGTCCTCGTCTTTCGGCAGGTCCGGCCGCAGCTCGCGCATGAAGCCGTACTTCTTTT
>CAZBIB010000338.1:0-2102 GCA_964491575.1 uncultured Salinivenus sp.
GCCCCGATTCACACCGTCACGGTCGACACCGGCGGCCTTACCGCCGACGACCGCGAGGCGGTGGAGGCCCGAGCAAACAGCCTCGGGGCCGACAGTCATCACCTCGTCGACGGGCGGACGCAGCTCTACGACGACCATCTCTCGTACCTCATCAAGGGCAACGTCCTGCGCGGCGGCGTCTACCCGCTGTGCGTGGGGCCGGAGCGCATCGTGCAGGCGCGGGCGGTAGCGGAGGTGGCGCAGGAGGTGGACGCCTCGACGGTCGCTCACGGCTCCACCGGCGCCGGCAATGACCAGGTGCGGTTCGACGTGGCGCTGCAACTGGTGGGCGACGACCTCGACGTGATCGCGCCCATCCGCAAACTCGGCCTGAGCCGCGAGGAATCCACTGCCTTCCTCGAAGAGAGGGGCTTCACGGTCCCGGACGACACGACGGACTACTCCATCAACCGCGGCCTGTGGGGCACCACGATCGGGGGGAAGGAAACGCTGACGGCGGAAAAGCCCCTGCCGGAGGACGCCTATCCGGACACGGTTGCGCCCACGGATGCGCCGGACACCCCCCAGACCCTCACGATTACGTTCGACGATGGACTCCCTGTGGCTCTCGATGGTGAACCGCTGCCGGGCGTCGATCTCGTCGAGACACTCAACGACCTCGGCGGAGCGCACGGGGTAGGGCGCGACATCCACGTTGGCGACACGATTCTCGGCATCAAGGGCCGGATCGGTTTCGAGGCGCCCGCTGCCCAGATCCTGATTACGGCCCACCGCGAACTCGAAAAGGTGGTGCTCTCGAAGTGGCAGCAGGTGCAAAAGGAGCAGCTTGGCGACTTCTACGGCCGCCTTCTCCACGAGGGGCAGTACTTCGATCCGGTGATGCGGGACGTAGAGGCGTTCCTCGATCACAGCCAGAACGTCGTCTCCGGCACGGTCACCGTCAAGCTCTTCAAGGGCCGCGCAACGGTGCAGGGCGTCGACAGCCCGCACTCGATGTTCGACGCCAGCACGGGCACGTACGGCGAGGAGAACGCGCTGTGGGACGGGCGGGACGCCGAGGGCTACACCACGCTCGCCGCCGTGCCGTCTCTGCTCGCCAAAAAGGCCCGGTCCAATACGGCAACTCTAGACCCCGAGGAGTCATCCCCCGAACCTGCCACGGCGTAGCGCTTCCTTCATCCTCCCACGCCCCCACGCTCTCCACCCCCACGCCCCGACATGACCGACGACGCTTACCAGACGTGCCCCATCGACAAAATTGCCTCCAGCACGGCCCACTGCAACATCGAATCGCCCGTGACCCTCTCCCCCTACGTCGTAGCCCAGCACGGCTACGTGATTGTGGTACGGGCCCTCGATGAGAAAGACCAGTACGACGAAGTCGAGTGCAGCGACGGGGTCTTTCGGCACATTCGGAAGGGGGATGTGCTCGTGGGCACCCTCGGCGGGCGACAGGCGCTGAAGGGGTACAGCGGGCGCGTCCCCCGCCACATCGCCCCGGGCGACACCCTCAACGTGCTCAACCTGGGGGGCCTCATCGGGGAGTGCACCGCCGCGCACCCGGAGCTCGGCCCGGCCCTGCCGGTGGAGGTGCTCGGGTCGGTGATGGTGCAGCGGAACGACCAGTGGCTCCACGCCCGGATCCAGGAGGATGCGCTGGAGATGATGCACCGCCTCAAATCGTCGGTGCCGCTCGTTACGGTGAGCGGCACGGCCATGGAAACCGGCAAGACGAAGGCGGCCTGTCGCATCGTGGAGGGACTCGCGGAGACGGGCCTCCGGGTCGGCGCCGCCAAGCTGACGGGAGCCTCGCTGATGCGCGACGTGCGCCGAATGCGGGAGCACGGGGCCACCGCCGTCTCCACCTTTACCGACGCGGGCATCGCCTGCACGGTGGAGGACGCAATTACGCCCATTGCGAAGGGCGTCATTCATCACCTCAACGAGACCGAAGAGCTGGACGTGATCGTGGCGGAGATGGGCGACGGCTTCATCGGCTACTACGGCGTGGACGACCTCCTGACGGACATGGAACTGCAGTCCTTCATCGAGGCGCACGTCGTGGCGGCCACGGATCTGGCCGGGGCGTGGGCCGCCGAGCA
>CAZBIB010000339.1:0-2033 GCA_964491575.1 uncultured Salinivenus sp.
CGCCCATCGCGTTTGCCACCTCCTGCATCGTCTTCTTGAGGCGCTGGAAGTAGTCCCGCGAGCCCTTGAGACGCCAGTCGTTCGTGAGGCGCTTCGGACTGTCGAGGGCCATCGTGCCGTCCGGGATATCTCGCCCCATGCCCAGCAGGGGGAGGGTCGACTTGGAGAAGTTGCCACCGAGGGCCGCCTGCAACTCGGCGCTCAGGTTCGTATCGCCGCGAAGGCGGGCCGACAGGACGCGTCGGAGGAAGCGGAAGGCGCGGCTCGCAGTGGAGAAGAGGTTCGTCGACTCCACGATCCAGCTCAGGAAGATGGGATAGCCGGCGTCCTGAAGGTAAAAGCCTCGGCCCGTCGCGTCGCCACCGTCGAGCGCGTCCCCCATCCGGATCGTGCTCGTAATGACCGGCCCCTTGTTCGGATCGAGGGTGCGGGCCTGCTTGCCTCCGTGTACCGGATCGGGTTCCTCGGCGTCGAGGGCAAATCCGAGCAGGTCGCCATTGCCACAGAATCGCGTGCCCAGCGCATCGGACAGGCCGGGCAGATGCTCCCGGCTTCGCAGCATGAGGAACGTGCTGCCGAGCGTGCCAGCGCCCAGGACGAGCCGGTCGGCCGTGAGGGTTTGCTGCTCAAGCTGGCGGGTGTCAGTCTTCCGACCCTCGCGCTTGAGGTCGTGCTCCACGTACACGATCTCGTAGCCACCTCCGTCCCGCGGGCAGAAGGAGCGCACCTCGTGCAGCGTGCGGAGATCGGCCCCTTCCCGCTCGGCGGCCGAGAGGTAGTTGAAGTCGAGCGTGTTTTTGCTCCCGTAGTTGCAGCCGATGTCGCACTCGCCGCAGAGGCGACACGTCTGCCGCGAGCGGCCGTGCAGGTTGCCGTGGGGCTCCTTGATGGGCTCCCCCGGCACGGGCCGCTCGCCCTCGTTGCCGAACGTGACGGCGAGCGGCGTGCGCTTCCAGTTCAGCCCCAGCTCATCGGCGGCCTCGCGGAAGGCATTCGTCTTCGGCGTGTCCCGGTAGGGCTTCTCCTCAAGGGGATACTTCTGCACGTTCATCCTCTCCTCGACCCGGTCATAGTGCGGGTCGAGGTCCTCGCGGGTCACGGGCCAGTACTCGTAGCCCTCGCCGGTGATGCCCTCCTGGACGAACCAGTCCTCATCCTTGCGCAGCAGCACGTTGGCGTAGATGAGGCTCCCGCCTCCCAGCCCGCTGGAGGCGAGTGCCTCAAAGTCATCGAAGGTCCAGAGGTCGAACAGGCCGTAGAGCCCCTCGCTCGGGTCCCAGAAGTTGCGCTTCATCTCGTGAGGCGTGCGTGGAAATGAGCCCGGTGGGTAGTCCTTGCCGCGCTCCAGCAGGCACACGTCGAGCCCCGCCTCGGCAAGGCGGTAAGCAGTCACCGATCCGCCGAAGCCCGACCCTACAATGACAGCGTCGAAGTGCGTACGGGCCATAAGCAACAGCTGCCAGGTCTGAGGTGGGCGTTCGAGACGACAGCCTAGAAGAACTTCCAAGCTACCCGTAAGTGTTAAGTAAAAATGTTGTAAAAGTCAAGGGTCGGAGAAGAATTCCATTGCGGCACGCGCCGCGACTTCACTCACGAGTAAGAACGGCGGTTTAGGAACTCCGCCGCATCGACCCAAGCCACAGACGACGGGAGACGTTCTTTTCGGACAATTGCTCCCAGAGCGCCGTCCGACGCTGAAAACGGATGCACGGCCCACCGGGCGGCGGACACTTCTGAAGAGGGAGGAGCGTGTCCGTTCGCGTCGTTGAGCCCCACGACCGTGTCTCCATCGAAGGTGCATTCGATTGTGTGGGGAGCGCGCTGGAGGCCGCGGCCGGTCGCCTTCAAGAAGGCTTCCTTGCAGGTCCAGAGGTGGAGGAACACGTCGCGTCGGTGGGACTCAGGGCGGGTGCGCCATTGCCGCCGCTCCGCCTCGGTGAGGACCCGTTGGGCGAGCGCGTCCACGTCGGCGTCCCGTTGCTGCGACTCCACGTCGATGCCCACCGGATGCGTTCGGCTGAATGCCGCGACGA
>CAZBIB010000340.1:0-1995 GCA_964491575.1 uncultured Salinivenus sp.
CCTAGAAACGCAACTCTAATCATCTATTCGACCTCTTCTTTATATACATCTAGCGTTCGAGCCACGTTTTCCTCCCAGCTAAACTGCCGTCGGTATGCATCGAAGGGGTGGGGATACGCCGTCTCAAGCCGCCGGTGCATCGCCTCAATCCCCTCGGCGAGGGCCGCAGGTGTGTCCCCTGAACAGGAAACCCCGATGTCGCAGGTCTGAACCGTCTCTTGAAGAACCGGCGCTGAGCTCACGAGAACGGGGCGCTCGTAGTGGGCGGCCACGTTGAGCACTCCGCTCTGAGAGGTAAAATCATTCCTGTATGGCAGCGCCACCCAGTCGGAGGCGACGAACAGCTCCCCCACCTCCTCATCCTTGATGTGGCGTGAAATGAACCTTACGCGATCCGTCAGGCCCAGATCGTCTGCCAACTGTTGATAATAGTCCACGCCGCGGTGACGTGCATCTTCCCTCCCCGCTACGACGAGGAACGGAGACGGCTCGGTGCGGTGCAGGGCTTGCAGCAGGTTGCCCAGGTTTTTGTCGTCACGAATTTTACCAAAAAAGAGAGCAATCTGTCGGTCCGACGGTAGGTCCCACTTCTCACGCAGGGTTGTCTGCGAGTTGTCGACGGAACCGTGGGAGTACAGCCCGTGGGGCACAACATGAATCTTTTCCCGGGGCACGTTGGCAAACGCAGCCAGCTCGCGAGCCTGATAGTCCGAGTGCACGAAGAGGGCATCTGCGAATCGGTAGAAGGCCTTAAGCTGCCGGTCCTCCCACCACCGACTAATGATGCTCTTTTCCCGCTTCACGTCGTGTGCAGAGGCCGCCACCTTCACCTCGGTCTCCTCGATTTTGGGCCGCCAGTAGGGAAACGATAGGTGGTTGATGTTCGCCATATGCAGCACGTCGATCCCCGCAGAGACGGCGTACTCGATGGCCCGCGAGGGATTGATGAACTGGCCCTTGAGGAAGCGCCACCGCCGTAGCGTCGGCACGTCGTGTGAGATGCTGGTCAGCCCGTCCCAGGTCGCGTACCCGTCAGAGTGGGCCCACTGGTAGTCCGGCGTGCAGATCACCTCGACCTCCACGTCGGGGCGCTGCCCCATCGATTCCATGAGATGATGGGTGTACCGCCCAATACCGCCTCCTGGGAAAAATACGTAGAACCCCACACGCAGCGGGGGAGTCAGATCAGACATGAGAGCCGGCTGCAGATCGGGTTGAAGTCTGAGCGCGCTGGTAGAGGCGAAGGAGACGATCTACGTGTTGCTCAGGTCGAAACTTCTCTCGAATCAGCGCAATGCCTCGCTCACCAAACGCTCGAAGGCGACCTTCATTGGAGAGGAGGTGCTCCACCCGGTCCGCAATAGCACCACCATCCTTGGGCGAAACGCGGTATCCGGTTTCCCCTTCTACACACCATTCACGCACGCCCCCCACGTCTGAGGCCACCACCGGCACCCCGCGACTGAGCGCTTCGATCCCGACGATGCCCAGGGTCTCGGGCCAGAGCGAGGGAAACACGAACACCGACGTCCGATCGAGGAGGTCGACCACCTCTGAGCGGGAGGCCCACCCGTGGAGCTCAAGCTGGTCGGCACATCCGTGTTGCTCCGCCAATCCACGAAGTCTCTCGGCCCCCTCACTGGAGATGCTGCCGACCATAAGACCTTGAACGACCTCCGGCAGACATCCCAGCGCCTGGATGAAGTACTCGTGCCCTTTGTTGGCCGCAATGCGTCCCAGATACGTGATCGTAGGAGGATCGGGCACAGGACGAGGCGTGTCGGCCGGCTCCAGCTCGCAAAAATACGGAAGAACCGACATGCTCGCCTGTTCGAAGCCCGATATTTCGTACTTTTTCCGCGCCCCGTCACTGGGTGCAATGACCCGCGCAAAGCGGTCGGCATGCTTGATGGCCCACTTCGCCCGGCGGTAGAAGTACGCAGCGTACTGCGGGCGCGGCGTAACGCAGTTCTTTGTCAGCGTCGTCGTAAAGCA
>CAZBIB010000341.1:0-1985 GCA_964491575.1 uncultured Salinivenus sp.
TTCACTCCCCACGCGTGCCGTCGGTGGAAGAGATGGAAGCCCTCATCCGAAAGGCGTTGACCGTGCTCGATCCGGAGCAGATGTGGGTCAATCCGGACTGTGGCCTCAAGACACGTCGCTGGGTGGAAGTGCGCCCCTCACTCGAAAACATGGTCCAGGCCGCCAAGAACGTGCGCGAGCCGGCGGTGGCATAATGCGTACTGCGTATTTCGTTGACGGCCTCCTTACGCAATGCGAAATACGCAATATGAAACCGGCCGTTAGGGCGCGGCAGGACGTGGATTCTATGCCGGAGTCCCGTTTCCCTCCTGCAGAAGCGTTTCAAAAAGCGTCTCGAACCGGTTGCGCTCCCCTCTGAGGGTTTGCTCGCGTTCCTTCAGGTCGGTGATGTCGGTGACTACCCCGTCCACGTACTCCACCGTGCCGTCCTCGTCGCGGACGACGGTGCCGCCGAGAAGGCCGACGAACGTAGAGCCGTCCTTCCGCCGAAACATTACTTCCGCGTCGTTCCGGGGGACATCTTCGGGCGCCTGCAAGGGGGCGGCCTGTTGGTCCGGGTGGGCGTACAGGTCGGCAGGGTCGAGCGCGAGCATCTCCGATACGTTGTCGTACCCAAAGAGCCGTGCGAACGCCCGGTTGACGTAGACGAGTCCCTCGTCCGGGACCAGTCGGTAGATGCCGTCTGACACGTTCTCGGTGATCGAGCGGAGCAGACGCTCTCGCTGATGGAGGCGCTTCTGCATGGCCTGCCGCTCGGTGATGTCCTGGAGAATGCCGGTCAGCCGGACCGTTCCATCGTGGTGGCGTTCGGCGGTTCCCCGAAGGCGCACCTCCCGTCGATCGTCGGTGGCCGTAATCAGAGACACCTCAAGGTCGAATGGGTCGCCCTCCCGGAGGCACTGCTCAATGGCAGCGCGGACCTGAGGGCGCGACTCCAGAGCATAAAACTGGAGCCACGCATCCAGATCGTACTGTGTCTCGTCCGGAAGATCGAGAATGTCGTAGAGCTCCTCGGTGCCTCGCACGGTGTCGGACGCGGAGTCGTATTCCCAGCCGCCCACCTGGGCCACCTCCTGCGTCCGGCGGAGGAGGGCGCGGTTCTTCTGGAGGGACGCCTGGGTGGCGCCAAAGGATTTATGCCGGTGATACAGGGCAATGCTGGCTCCTGTGACGAGCACGGAGCCGCCCCCGATAAACAGCAGGTGCTTGGCCATCTCAGCAGAAAGGGCGAGCTCCCCCGTCCAGGCAGGGCCGGAGGGCCCGAGCAGGTAGACCACGAGGCCGACCGTGCCGCCGATGCCTACGACCTGGATGGGGCGGAAGGGGATGATGGCAACGATCAGAAGGTACAGTAGGATGACGTACTCCGTGCTAAAGGTGTCTCGCACCGCGCCCTCGAATGTGGCTACGGTCGTGGCCAGCAGGATTGCTCCCCAGCCGAAGAGACGACCCTTGTGGAGAGAACATTGGAGTTGGGCGAGGACGAGCCCGATGACGCTTAGCGCCGCCACGACCAGAATGCCGGCAACGACGATTTGCTGATTGATGGCCCCGTTCGCGATGGCCTCGTAGGTCCAACTCAGCTCGTATCCGAGGCCGAAGACGCTGAGGCTTGCGTACAGAAGGGCGGCGACGAGCCCAATGGTGCCGCACTGGCGGAGTCCGGTGTGCAGTACGCGGGTCAACACCGATCGAAAGTCCTGATCTTGTTCGCGAGAGGAGGTGAGCGGGAGCAACTGGGCGGTGTCCGGAGGCATAACTGGAAGAAGAAGTGGAGTGCTATACTGCAGCTTCTTCCAGGATCAAGGACTGTGCCAGTAGCGGCTCGTTGCGGAAAGGGAGAGGAGAAGGGCGATGGGCGAGAGGCGAAGGGACTGTCCCGGAGCTTCGTGGCCGTGGAGTGGGGATGCCTGGTCGCCACTTCCAGGCATTCGAACGACTACGCAGTGCGACCGGAGATGGAAGCGACTCGACTGAATATTTTT
>CAZBIB010000342.1:0-1960 GCA_964491575.1 uncultured Salinivenus sp.
CTGGCGTGGCTGGTCATTACGCTCCTGCTCGCGGGGGAGGAGGCCATTGCGGAGTACTACGCGATGGACACGCCCGACAACCTGAAGGCGCGCAAGGTCGTCACCCAGGTCCGCATTCTGCGCCGCATCGCCACGGCCGTCATCATCGTCCTCGCCATTGGGATCGTGCTGCTGCAGTACGGCCCCTTTCGCGAAGTGGGCACGGGCATCCTGGCCTCGGCCGGCATCGTGGGCATCGTCGTCGGCATCGCCGCCCAGAGCACGCTCGGTGACCTCATTGCCGGTCTTCAGATTGCGCTCACCCAGCCCATCCGGGTCGACGACGTGGTGATCGTAGAGGGCGAGTTTGGATGGATCGAAGAGATCACCCTCACCTATGTCGTGGTGCGCGTGTGGGACAGGCGGCGCGTCGTCCTCCCCATCACCCACTTCATCGAGAATCCCTTCGAGAACTGGACCCGCACCTCGACGGATCTCATCGGCGCAGTCTTCCTCTACGTCGACTACATGGTGCCGGTGGACGCCCTCCGAGAGGAGCTACAGCGTATCGTCGAGAACTCGGAGCACTGGGACGAAGATGTCGTGGGCCTGCAGGTCACGGACACCTCGGAGCGGACGGTCACACTGCGCGCCATCGCCAGCGCCCAGGACGCGCCGACTCTGTGGAATCTGCGCTGCGAGATCCGCGAGAAGCTCGTGGCGTACGTTCGGGAGCACTATCCTGAGGCGTTACCGACCCTTCGGGCGCACGTGGAGAGGCCGGGGGGCGGCGACGGTCCGATCGGGGCCGGTGGCGCGTAGGTGGGGGGAGCGTGGGGAAAGTGAGTCGGGTGTTGCCCGAGAAAATCGAAAACGGATTGACTACTGATCCGAAAGTCTTCCCTGTCCCCCTTTCCCCCGTTCCCTCCGCGAACCGACAGGCAGATGGCACAGCTGCTGCGGCCATGTTCAAAGACGGCGACGACAACGCCGATCATCCTTTGATCACGCCGAGAGGTCGGAGTTGGGCTACCTTCTTAGACAGGCCGGCGCCCTCTACGGCCTCCACCACGTCGGCCACGTCTTTGTACGCGTCTGAGATTTCCTCACGGACCGTGCGGTTGCTCTCGCCCCGCACGATGATGCCCTCGTTGGCCAGCTCGGCGGTCACGTTGCGGTTGCCGGAGATCTTGCGAGCCTGGCGGCGGCTCATCTTGCGCCCGGCGCCGTGGCACGTGCTGCCGAACGTCTCGTCCATTGCCGTGTCGGTGCCCACGAGGACGTACGAGTAGCGGCCCATGTCGCCGGGGATGAGGACGGGCTGGCCCACCTGCTGGTAGCGGCCCGGCACGAGTGGATGGCCAGCCGGGAGCGCCCGCGTGGCCCCCTTCCGGTGTACGCACACCTCCTGCTCGTGGCCGTTCACGCGGTGCGTCTCGAACTTGGCGATGTTGTGCGCCACCTCGTAGACGGTGTGCAGGCCATGCTCGCGGGGCGTTACGTCAAGCGCCTCCTCGAACGCGACTCGCGTGTTGTGAGCCATCACCTGCCGGTTGGCAAAGGCGTAGTTGATGGCACACTGCATGCCGCGGATGTACTTCTGTCCCTCCGGCGAGTCAATGGGGGTGCAGGCGAGCTGACGGTCGGGAAGCTCGATATTGTACGTGTTCATCGCCTGGTCCATGTCCGAGAGGGCATCGTCGCACACCTGGTAGCCGAAGCCGCGGGACCCGGAATGGATGATGGCAGTCACGTGGCCCTCGTGGAGCCCCATCGCGCGAGCGGCCTGCTCGTCGTAAATCTCCGACACGTAGCCGACCTCCAGGAAGTGATTGCCGGAGCCGAGCGTGCCGAGTTGAGGCAGCCCGCGCTCTCGTGCCCGGCTCGACACTGCATCGGGATCGGCGCCGTCCACCTGCCCTCCCTCCTCGATCACGTCGAGGTCGGCGTCGGAGCCGTAGCCCTCGCTCACGGCCCACGG
>CAZBIB010000343.1:0-1921 GCA_964491575.1 uncultured Salinivenus sp.
CCTCGCCCACCATCTTCGGTGCCACGAAGCAGAAGAAGCGATCGACGAGATCCTGTCGGAAGAGGGCCGTGGCGAGTCCGGGCCCCGCCTCTACGAGAAGCGACTGAAGCGGCTCTGTGTCGCGCCCTGCATCGGTCCCGAGGCGCCGGAGGAGTGCGGAGAGGTCGAGGTGTGCGTCGTCGGTTTCCGGGATGCGCAGGACCGTGCCCCCCGCCTCGGTTAAGCGGTCGGCGTAGTTTGGGCAGGGGCGCTCCTCCCCAACGACCGCGATCGTGTGGTCGGCGTGGTCGTCGGTAAACAGCGTGCGGTCGGGGGGGAGGGTGCCGGTGCGGTCTAGGACGAGGCGCAGCGGCTGGGGGCCGTTCACGTGGCGCACTGTGAGGCGCGGATCGTCGCTTTCAGCGGTACCGCGACCCACGAGCACCCCGTCCAGTTCGGCCCGCCACCGATGCACGAGCGTGCGGGCGGCCTCGCCGGTGATCCACTGGCTGTCGCCGGTGCGGGTGGTGACGCGTCCGTCCAGCGTCTGGGCCACCTTGAGCGTCACGAGGGGACGTCCGGTCTCAACGTGGTGAAAGAAGGCCTCGTTGAGGCGACGGCAGGCGCGTTCGCAAACGCCCACCTCGACGCCCACCTCGTGCTCACGCAGCTGTCGAATGCCGCGTCCCTGGGCCTGCGGGAACGGATCGATGGTGCCCACGACGACCCGCGGAATGCCCTTTTCGATGATGAGATCTGTGCAGGGCGGTGTCTTGCCGTGGTGGCTGCACGGCTCGAGGTTGACGTACAGCGTGGCGTCGCGGAGCGCGTCGGGGCCGTGCCGCTGCTCGGCCGACTGGAGGGCGTGGGCCTCCGCGTGCGCCCCGCCGTAGACCCGGTGCGCGCCTTCGCCCAGGACCGTTCCGTCCGGCCCTACCAGCACAGCCCCGACCATGGGGTTGGGGCTCACGGTACCGGCGCCCTTTCGCGCCAGCGTCAGGCACTGCTCCATCCAGGGCACGTGCCCCTGGTCGTCCACGGGGCTCACACTTCCTCGATGTAATTCGGGAGCGACGACGCTGTCAGCTGCCATTCGTCGAAGTAGAACTTGGATTCGGAGCGCGCTTTCTGGTAGGGGAGAACGAACCGGCGCGTCTCGGGGGCTGGATGTTCGCGGAAGGTTGCCACGAGCCGATCTCGCATCGGGGCGGCAGAGAAGACACTCCAGTCGTACCCGTCGTGGGCTGGTTCGGGAAAGAAGACGATGTGAGCGTCGTCGAGCAGGGTTCGCAGGGCCTCGGCCACGCGGCGCGGTGCCCTACCCGCTACGGCGGTGATCCGTTCCGTCTCAATCAGGGCGTCGGCGGTCACGAGGAGGGTCGTATTCGCAGGTGCACGGAGGACGCGTCGCACCGCCCGTTCGCTGAGCGCCTCGACGGTGTCTTGGGCCGTGCAGCGGGCCCACCACGAGCGCCCGAAGGCTTCCAGCAGGGGAGGCACGTACGCGTCGGGGGAGCGGAGAGCGGTCAGTCCCACTTCATCATCAGCGTGGTTGGTGCCGGCGAGGTAGCCACGGTACACGTCGCGCGTGTCGAGCAGCTCCTCAAGCGGAATAGAGGTTCCTTCCGGCAGGTCGGAGCGATCTTCCCGGCGGCGCGCATCGGGGTCCGCGTCAGGCGTGACCGGCTCCAGGAGCGCAGGCTCCTCATGGAAGTACTTGAGAACGTCGGGCAGGTCAGTCACGATCAAACGAGAGGCCAATTCCCAGTGAGAATGGGGAATGGGAGAGAGGGGGACGGGTGTCAAAGGGTCCACTCACTTCAATGCAAGGCGGAGTGGATCGATGCTGCTTGAGGAAATTTTATCAGATTGTTTCCTCTGCGTGCGGCGGCTTCCCTCATTCCCTCGCATCCGGACCTCCTGCGTCCATGCTCCTTTCCCC
>CAZBIB010000344.1:0-1892 GCA_964491575.1 uncultured Salinivenus sp.
CCGTCTTCGCCACCGAGGACGGCCCCTGCTACCGCTGCCTCTACGAGGAGCCGCCCCCGCCCGGCCTCGTCCCCTCCTGCGCCGAGGGCGGCGTGCTCGGCATCCTGCCCGGCCTCATCGGCACGCTCCAGGCCACCGAGGTCATCAAGCTGCTGGCCGACGTGGGCGAGCCGCTCGTGGGACGCCTGCTGATGGTGGACGCGCTGAACATGGACTTCCGCACGGTCAACGTGCCCACGAATCCCGACTGCCCGGTGTGCGGCGAGAATCCGACAGTGACGGAACTGATCGACTACGAGGCATTTTGCGGCATCCCACAGGACGATGCCTCCTCGAACGGAACCGCCGATACCGACGTGTCTGATTCCGACGACGCGCTCCCCGAAATCTCCGTCCACGACCTAAAACGCCGCCGCGACGCGGACGACGCCCCCTTCGTGCTCGACGTGCGCGAGCCCTACGAGGCCGACATCGCCAGCATCGGGGCCGATCAACTCATCCCGGTCGACGAGTTGGAGGACCGCCTCGACGAGCTGGAGGCCGGTCCGGACGACGAGATTGTGGTGCACTGCCGCTCCGGCGGGCGCTCCGCGAAGGCGACCAAGCTCCTGCGCGAGAAGGGCTACAACGCCTCCAATCTCGACGGCGGCGTTCTCGCGTGGAGCGACGAGATTGATTCGGACGTGCCGAAGTATTAGCGACACGTCGTTGGCACAGCAAAGGGATCCTGCAGCACGGAGCTGCGGGATCCCTTTCGCTTTAGTGGGGATGCTCGGCGAACGCGCCCGACCAACCGCTACGGAATGAGCACATTTTGCACCTGGGCCTGCTGGATGGGCTGATCAGAGTCGATGGCCTGACTGAACTCGGTCGAGTCGTTCGGGGGTATGTCCTCCACCTGGATGCGCATCGTCTCGATCCGGGCTCCCTTATCGTTGTACAGGGCCACCTCAACCTCGGCGATGCCGACGGTGGAGGATCCCTGGTTTACGAAGGTCCCCGCAAATACCCGTTGGCCATCCGGAGTCTGCATGAGACGCGGATTTGCGACCTTTGCGTCTTTCTGAGTGCCGTTGCCCCCACACGCTCCGAGGAGCCCGACCAGGAAGACGGCGATAAAAAACAGTGGACGGTGGCGCACTGAAGAAAAGGACGAGATCATGTGGACAGCAAATCGTTCAGAGAAAGCAGGACGCCGAGAAGTGCACATCTTTGATCTGGGGGAATCACCGTGGACGTAAACGCGCCGGCATCCACAGATCCCCGTGCGCTTGCCCAGGCGGAAGGGTTCACGAAACAATCACGGGGTCCCTGACCAGTGCCTCCGGGATCCCGTTTCCAAATCCCACCGGTCGCTCCTCGTCCCCGAACGGACGCCCTCCTGATTCCTCCCTTCTGGCTTCGTGACTCGTACTTCATGGCCCGTGAGCCGCGACGCAGAACCGAAAAGAGATTATTGAACTCCCTCTAAATCTGCCAAGTTGTCCCGGAGCCGATCCAGTTCGACCCTCGCGTCTTCCTTCTTCTGCCGCTCCCGGTCGACGACCTCGTCGGGCGCCTTGTTCACGAACTGGGGATTGTTGAGCTTCTGCTCGACGCTTTCCAGAAAACCCTCCTTCTCCTCAATCTCCTTGCGGAGCCGCTCGCGCTCCTGCTCCAGATCGATCATGCCGGCCAGCGGCACAAACACCTCGCAGCGCCCCACCACGACCGACGCGCTCGCCTTGGGCTTCTCGGCCCCCGGCTGCACCGTGAGGTCCGTCACGCTCGCCAGCTTGTCGAAGTAGTCGGCGTACTGATGCACGGTGTCCGCGAGGCCGTCGGTCCGCTTCGGGACGCTGACAGTGGCCTCGATCTCCTGCCCGAGCCCCACGCCGTAGTCGCTCTTGATG
>CAZBIB010000345.1:0-1845 GCA_964491575.1 uncultured Salinivenus sp.
GACGTTGTCGCGGTACAGGTTGAGAACCGTTGCGGCGGCCGGCAGGGCCGAATCGGTGAACTCCTGAAGATTGGCGGTGCCGCGCTGCGAGCGCACCACCTCGCGGGTTCCGCGCTCCGCGTCCCAGAACGCCGTCGTCTGACTCTCCGCAATGGCCGCGATTGTCGTGTCGCTAGCCAGCGTGAACCGGTTGTACGCCTCCACCGCGTAGCTTTTCAGTTCCGGCCACCACTCTTGCTTGCGCTCGATGACGCGCCGCATGATGGTCTCCCCGGGATTCCCCGAGCCAGTGACGACGACCTCTTCCAGCTGCATGGTCGAGGGCGTCAGACGGAAGGTCTGCCGGGACGGCGTGTCGGCCGTGATGCGGCGCTGGGCCGATTCGTATCCGACGTAGCGGACGACAACGGTGGCCGGCAGGCTGTCGAGCCGGAGCGTGTACCGCCCGTCCACGTTCGTGATGGTGCCCTGGTACGTGTCCGCGATGCGGAGATTGGCTTGGGGAAGGGGGGTGCCCGTCTCCGCGTTCACCACCCGACCGCGCAAAGTCTTGGCGACGCGATCCTGGGCGTGCCCCGTCTGGGCATTCCCCAGCACCAGAACGACAGCGAGCACGACGAGGCGAATAAGGCCCAAAGGACTGAACCGGGACATGGAAGCAGGGGGATGTGAGTACCCTTTCTGAACGTTCACCACGCATGCGTAACAGGACGACTGGCGGGTCGTCCCTCCGTGCACGGTCGATATCGAAATGGTCCGAAACATCTGTTCGGACCTGGACGAGACGCTCGGGGCAACGCCGCCCGTGCCTACCCAATCGAGATGTCCGTCCCTGCCAGCACCGGCTTCTCCACCGTCTCTACCTGCTCCAGCTTTCCATCGCGGAGATGGATGATGCGTCGGGCGTGATGCGCGATGGGCTTCTCGTGGGTCACCAGCAGGATTGTATTGCCCTGGCGGTGGAGCCCCTCCAGGAGCTTCATAATCTCGTCGCCCGTCTCCGTGTCGAGATTCCCGGTCGGCTCGTCGGCCAGGAGGAGCGACGGATGGTTCACGAGGGCGCGGGCCGTGGCCACGCGCTGGCGCTGGCCGCCGGACAGCTCATTGGGGCGGTGGTCGAGCCGGTCGCCAAGTCCCACGTTGCGGAGCGCCTCGGCGGCCCGCTCGCGCCGCTCTCGCTTCGACATGCCGGCGTAGATGAGCGGCAGCTCGGCGTTGCGCAGGCAATTGACGCGGGGCAGCAGGTTGAACGTCTGAAAGACGAACCCAATCTCGTGGTTGCGAATCTCCGCGAGCTCGTTATCGGAAAATGTGCTTACGTCCTCGCCCCGCAGGTGGTAGGTCCCACTGGTAGGGGTGTCGAGGCAGCCGAGCATGTTCATGAGGGTCGACTTGCCGGAGCCGGAGGGGCCCATGACGGCCACGTAGTCGCCCTCCTCAATCGAGAGGGTCACGCCGTCGAGCGCCCACACCTCCTCGCTTCCCATCATGTACCGCTTCTTCAGGTCCTTCACTTCGATGAGGGCGCGCTCCGATGCATCGGTCGGGGCCCCATCGGTGGCGAGTGCTTCCATGGCCGTTCAATATTGGAATGTGAGCAAAGGTCGATGAATGGGGGAGAGGACGAGGCGTGGATTGAGTGGAGAGGCGCAGTCTGGAGAGGTCCACGCTTCCCTTCCGCCCTTCCGCGCCTCCATACGCATCGCCCTACTGCGTCATGGCGAGGGATCCGCCGCCCCCGCCTCTGCCCCTGCCGGTCTGGATCTTCGTTCCCGGTTGAAGCTCGCGGCTGATGGCGCTGTACGGGCCGGTAATGACGGTCTCGCCGCCCTCCAGGCCCGACGT
>CAZBIB010000346.1:0-1816 GCA_964491575.1 uncultured Salinivenus sp.
CGAGTCGGCCCGCTGGACGGTACCGGCCGCCGAATCGGGCGCATACCGGAGCGTGAGCGCGCGGTAGGCCGTGATGGCCCCGGTCGTGTCCATCTGCTCGGTGCGCACGTACCGTGTGACGCCATACTCGTCGAGGCGGGCGAACGCCGAATCGAACGCCGCCCGGTTCATTTGGTCGAGGATAGCGAGTATCGAATCGCGCGGTGTCTCCGTCGTCGCGATCGTGTCAATCGTCCCGAACGACGAGTATGTGCCGGGCCGCGGGGCCTGGTTGGTACAGCCCGTGCCCCCCACGACGATTCCCACCAGAAGCAGCCCGCCTGCGGCCATTTGTAAAAAACGGGAGCGTTTGGACGGGGCGGGCTGCATCACTCGTCGTCGATTTATAAGTTGGGACGCGGTTCGGTACCGCTAGCACGGAACCGCACAAAAGTTTCGGAGCGCAGAGGGGGCTTCGTGAAGTCTTCGGTATCCCCGACCCCGCTTGCACAACCGGCGCTACTCAGATGGAGACTCCAACCCACAACTCGCCGTACGACGACGCCCTGGAGACGGCCATCCGGGCGGCCCGCCGCGCCGCCACCGTCATTCGGGATCAGTCCGGCTCGCTCAGCGACGTGCGGACCAAGGGGCGGAACGACTTCGTCACCGAGACCGACGAGACGGCACAGACGGCCGTGGTGGAGACGCTCCGCGAGGCCTGCCCGGACGATGCCATCCTGGCGGAGGAGGGAGAGGGACCCGCGTCCATTCCCCCGGTCGTCGACGGGCGCCGCTGGATCGTGGACCCGCTCGACGGCACCACGAATTTCATGCATCAGGTGCCGCCCTATGCCGTGAGCGTGGCCCTGCAGGAGGACGACGAGATCGTCGCGGGAGCGGTGCTCAACGTTCCGCACGAGGAGCTCTTTACCGCCGTGGCGGGGCACGGGCTTCAGGTAAACGGGCGGCCCACCGGCGTGAGTCGGACGGACGCGTTCGAGAATGCCTTCCTCGCCACCGGGTTTCCCTACCGCCGTTTCGAGCACACAGAGCTCTATCTGGACGTGCTGGCCGACATTCTCCGCGACGCCCGGGGCGTACGCCGGCACGGGGCCGCTGCCATCGACCTCGCGTGGCTGGCCTGCGGGCGGTTCGACGGCTTCTTTGAGACCGGCCTGCAGCCCTGGGACGCGGCGGCGGGCATTCTCCTCGTGCGAGAGGGGGGCGGGCGCGTGACCAACTATCACGACAACGCCGGCCTTACGCCTCTGTTCGACCAACAAGTCTGTGCCACCAACGGCCGCGTGCACGCGCCCCTGCTCGACCACTTGGTCCCCATGGACGACGTGCGCCTGTAGCGCGAAATTGCCTCTCTAAATCCTTCAGCCTCTCTCACTCACGACGACTTCGACTGTCATGGACGGTTACGACCTGCTCGACGGAAAGACGGGCATCATCTTCGGCCCCCTGAACGAGGACAGCATCGCCTGGTCCATCGCCCAGGCCTGCGACCGCGAAGGAGCGGACTTCGTTCTGTCCAACGCCCCAGTGGCCCGCCGGCTCGGCGATCTCGACGAGCTCGCCGACGAGACCGGTAGCGACATCATCTGGGCCGACGCCACCGACGACGAGGAGCTGGCCGACCTCTTTGCGGAGGTGAAGGAGAAACACGGCAAGATCGACTTCATCGTCCACTCCATCGGCATGGGCGTCAATGTGCGCAAGGACGTGCCCTACGAGGACCTCAACTACAACTGGTACGAGCAGACGCTCGACGTGTCGGCCGTGAGCCTGCACCGCATCGTCAACCACGCCCTCGACACCGAGGCGATTG
>CAZBIB010000347.1:0-1806 GCA_964491575.1 uncultured Salinivenus sp.
GGTTAGCAGCGCCGCGGGGTCGAGGTCTGAGAGCGTGTACTCCAGTTCATCGACGGTGAAGCGGGTGTTGAGTGGACTGAGGACGACGCCGGCTCGCCAGCAACCCAGCACGACCGGGAGGTAGGTCGGTGTGTCGGGCAAGTACACCGCCACGCGATCGCCTTCCCCGAGGCCGCGGTTATCGAGCCACGCGGCGACCTGACGGGCCTGCCGGTCGATGTCCTCGTAAGACAGGTCGTCACCGTGGGGGTCGACGACTGCTGTGGCGTCGCCGCGCTCCTCAAGGCGGTACTGCAATCTGGCTGTGACGTTCATACGTGTAATGCCATCAAGTAGCACATCAAGCTTGGGGCGTATCCCCGGGAGATTGAAGCGGGCCGCCCGAGAGGCACCGACATGGCTGAGACCGTTCGCTACGAGACCGACGGCCGAGTCGCCACCGTGACGCTCAACCGCCCGGACCGCTTCAACGCCATCGACGATCGGATGCCCGACGAACTCCGTGCGGCGATTCTGCGCGCGGACGCCGACGAGGATGTGCGGGTGACCGTGCTTACCGGTGCGGGCGACGCGTTCTGTTCGGGTTACGATCTCGAACGCTACGCCGAGCACCCCCGCCCCACCGACGGAAGCCAGTCGATGCCCTGGGACCCGATGGAAGATTACCGACTGATGAAGTCGAACACGGAAGCGTTCATGTCTATCTGGGAGAGCTATACGCCGGTTGTCTGCAAGGTGAACGGCCCCGTCGTCGCCGGCGGTAGTGACATCGCGCTATGTGCGGACCTCGTCGTTATGGCCGATGACGCTCCCATTGGATACCCGCCGGCGCGGGTCTGGGGCTGTCCCACGACGATGATGTGGGTCTATCGTCTCGGCCCCGAGAGAGCGAAGCGGATGCTGCTGACGGGGGATCTCGTCGAGGGCAGCGAGGCCGCCGAGATGGGGCTGGTCCACGAGGCGGTGCCCGCTGACGAACTTGACAACCATGTCGCCGACCTCGCCGCCCGCATCGCGGGCATCCCGGCCAATCAGCTGATGATGCAGAAACTCGCCATCAACCAGGCTTACGAGAACATGGGTCTGGAGACGACCCAGACCTTCGCCACGCTGTTTGACGGGATGGCGCGCCACTCTCCGGAGGGCGTCGCGTTCAAGGAACGCTGCGAAGAGGTCGGCTTCAAGCAGGCGGTCGCCGAGCGTGACCGGGGCGACCTGTTCGACTGACTGCGGGTACGCCTACGACCGCTCGAACTCCGACTCGCGGTCCTCAATGAGGTGGCAAAGCCCTAAATCGGGACGCGCAAGTTGACGAGCAGATCGGTGACTGCGCGGAGGTCGCCGTTGGCCTCCTTCCGCTCGACGGTGCTTTGCTCTCGCGGCCCCACTGTAAACATGGCAATTTCTAAATATTAATATCCGTATCACACGCCAATTTCGCACATTGACCGACGCCGCAGGTGGGACCGGCGAAACCCTCCCGAGGACGAGGCCATCGACGTGATCACCGATGCCGAGCGCTTCACTGAAGCGGACGCTGCTTGCCGATTACGCCTTCTTCTCTGTCGGTCTCGTCGGGAATTCCCTAGTCGTCATTCTCATGGCAGCTCCTGCGGTGCTCGCCACGGTGTTCGAGGACTCGCTGGCGCTGTCCTACCTCGGTCTTGCGGCGGTGGGCTACATCACGGCCACCTCGGGGCAAATCGCTCAGGAACTGTGGGGCGGCTGGGAGGACCTCGACGAGCCGACGATTCGAGCCACCGTGGAAGAACGCACGGAGCAGACGGAGGAGTTGAAGAATCCACG
>CAZBIB010000348.1:0-1772 GCA_964491575.1 uncultured Salinivenus sp.
TGGTCGCAGGGGGGACGATTTCGGGCCATGTCGTCGGGTCGATGCCGAGGCGCTCTATCAGATCCGTCGCCCACTGGTGGGAGCGCACGTCCATTAGCTGCGCAGTGCTGGCAATCGACAACTCTGCGACCGCCCTCCCGGAGTACCGATAGTGAAAATAGTCGGCGATGAAGAGCCGCTCGGTCGTCCGCTCCACGAGGTCCGG
The DNA here is from genome assembly GCA_964491575.1 of uncultured Salinivenus sp. Lineage (GTDB taxonomy): Bacteria > Bacteroidota > Rhodothermia > Rhodothermales > Salinibacteraceae > Salinibacter. The sequence goes on from CAZBIB010000348.1 coordinate 206, forward strand.
TTCCATGTTTTGGTCGGCCCGCACCTGATACAGCGTGTTGATGGGCATGAATTGCGTGCCCGTCGTCGCGTAGATGGCCTCCGGGGACACCTGCTCCAGCGTCTCCTCCATCACGGCCTGCGTGCGAGGATCGCGGTAGGAGCGCGGATTCCGCAGTGGCGCGCCGGTTTCGTCGAGAGGCACGTAGTCAACCCCCCACGCATCGACGCTGAGGCTCCGGAGGTTGGAGGCCGCAGCCAGCGCCGCGTGAAGCCCCGCGTCCACCTCCCGCTCTAACTCTTCCAAGTCCCAGAACAGCCGATCCCCCTCCTCCACGAGTGGCGTCTCAAAACGGTGCACCACCTCCACGTCGAGATCGGCACCGTCGAGCGCCCCCAGAACAGCACGCCCGTGGGAGGCTCCGAGGTCGAAGGCGAGGAATTGAGGCGGAGCGGTGTCCATGTTGCGTCGTAGCAATCCCGAATGGCGTAGCTTTCTGTATTTGGTATGAGTGTGTGGGCGATTGTGCGTGACCCCTCACCCCTCCCCCAACACCCAAACTCCCATACGCTCACCCCCAATCACAGGCTCTGCGGCGGGGTGTACCCCTCGTCGGCTCGCTCCTCGCGCACGGCCTCGCGGTAGCCAGCAGCCCGGAAGGTCTCGACAGGGGCGAGGGCACCGCCCGTCCGCCGCCGGGCCTCCGCCACGAGGGCCGACACGTCCGTTTCGTAGGCCCGCTTCAGCGTCTCCTCAGCCTTGAGCACATCGTTGGCCTGCTGGTGCTCAGCCAGGGCGTCCCGGTCGACGAGCACCGCCTTTGCGTAGACGGTCTGCAGCTGGTCGACGGTCTGGAGAAACGCCTCGATCGGATCCTTGACGTTGTGGCTCTGGTCGATCATGTAGGCCGGATTGAACCCGTCGACCCCCTCCTCTTCCGCGTCCACCAGCTCGTTGAACACGAGAAAGAGCTGGTAGGGCTTAATCGAGCCCGTCGTCAGGTCGTCGTCCCCGTACTTCGAGTCGTTGAAGTGGAAGCCGCCGAGCTTGCCAGCCGTCAGGAGTCGGGCCACCACCAGTTCGATGTTCGTATTCGGAAGGTGGTGACCGAGATCGACGAGGCACTGCGCCTGCGGCCCGAGCCGGTTGGCAAGCATCAGCGACGAGCCCCAGTCCTGCACCACCGTCGCGTAGAAGGCGGGCTCGTAGGGCTTGTGCTCCGTGAAGAGCCGCCAGCCATCCGGCAGGGCGTCGTAGACCGTCTCCAGACAATCGACGACCCGCTTAAAGCTCTTACGCAGGTGCATCTGCCCGGGATAGTTGCTCCCGTCGGCGAGCCAGATCGTGATGGCCTCCGAGCCGAGGGCCTCGCCCAGTTCTACGACGTGCAGGTTGTGCTCGACGGCCTGCTGCCGCACGGCCGGATCGGTGTGACTGAAGGAGCCGAACTTGTAGCTGTGCTCTTGGCCTTCCTGATCCTGGAAGGTGTTCGAGTTGACGGCGTCGAAGCCGAGCCCCCGATCGTCCGCGTGGGCCTTCAGGGCTCCGACATCGTCCGGCTCGTCCCAGGGAATGTGCAGCGAGACGC
>CAZBIB010000349.1:0-1754 GCA_964491575.1 uncultured Salinivenus sp.
ACACGCTCGGCCTTCCCCACAACTGGGGCTCCAGCCACGCCGTGCCGGTCGACTCGCTGCGGTCGCCGTCCTACACCTCCGACCACGGCACCGCCCCCTCCATCATGGACTACGCCCGGTTCAACTACGTCGCTCAGCCGGGCGACGGGGTCGACGACTTTACGCCTGAGATTGGGACCTATGACCGGTGGGCGATTCAGTGGGGCTACCAGCCGGTACCGGGCGCGGAGGGGGCCGAGCAGCAGGCCCAGCGCCTCGACGACATGATCATGGAGCACGCGGACGATCCCCGCTACTTCTACGGCCGGCAGACCTTTCAGCCCGTCGACCCGCGCTCGCAGCGCGAGGATCTTGGACGAAATGCCGTGGCGGCCGGCAGCCTCGGGGTCGAGAACCTGAAACGCATCGTGCCGAATCTCGTGAAGTGGACGCGCAAGGACGGCGCGAACTATGAGGAGCTCGAAGAGCTATACGGGGCCGTCGTCGGTCAGTGGGAGCTGTATCTCGGGCACGCAGCCCGGCACGTCGGCGGCGTCTCCGAGACCTTCAAGACCTACGAACAGGAGGGCCCGGTCTACGAGCCGGTGCCGGCTGCCCAGCAAAGAGAGGCCCTCCAGTTCCTCAACGCGGAAGCCTTCCAGCCGCCCACGTGGCTCATTGAGGCGAACGTGCTGCGCCGGATTGAGGCGTCCGGTGCCCTGGATCGGGTGCGGGAGGCCCAGGTGAACGTCGTGAACATGCTGCTGCATCCGGAGCGCATGGCCCGTCTGCTGGAGGCCGAGGCTGTAGCCGACGACGAGGCATATTCGCTCGGCGCCATGCTCGAGGATCTCCGCGAAGGAATCTGGCAGGAGCTGGACGCGGGCGAGGCAATTGGCCCGTATCGCCGCAATCTGCAGCGCGGCTACCTCGAACGGCTGGACCACCTTCTCTCCGAGGAGGCCCAGCCCGACGACTTCCCAGAGGAGCTCGAGGACTATATGATTCAGACGCCTGTGAACGTGCGCCAGTCGGATATCCGGGCGTACGTGCGACGAGAGCTTCGAACGCTGCGCGAGGAGGTGGAGCAGGGCCTGCGCCGCACGTCAGACGAAGCGACGCGCGTGCACCTGCAGGACGTGCTTGCCCGCATCGAGGACATCCGAGAGGGTGATGAGAACGAATCGGAGGACGCGTAGAGTGACGCGTGAAACGTGAGGCGTGAGTTCGGCTCTCCTGGGGATCAGAGTCACGTATTACAAATCACGCATCACGCTTCGGCTGTAGACGGCGCAGGCGATCCCAGCGAAAAATCCCGGCGCTGTGCCCGTCGTCCCACGTGATGCGGATGCCCACGCTCCCGGCGGGCTCGATGTGGAGATCAGTCCATTCCTCGTCGAGGTTCGACTCCTCGGAATCAGGTGGAGCGATGTGGTCGATCGCGTCCCCGTTGCACTCGGCACACGGGCAGGCTGCACGGAGCCGTGCGAGCGGAAAAACGGACGCGTGTCCGTCCGCCCACTCGATGGTGAGGGTCTGCGCGTCCGTGTCGACCTGAAGGCGGCGCGGATCGGGAACGTCCATCGGCGAGGGGGAAGAAATGCCAAGGCAGAGAGATCGAGGGGACAAACAAAAACGCCGGACCCCCGAAGGGATCCGGCGTATGGGAATGGTGTGACCCCAAGCGCTCCCGAAAGCATTCGGGAGAACTGGGTAGCATTACTCCTCTTCCTGGAACGGATACACGTCCTGGAGCAGCGCCTGCAGCTTCGTGC
>CAZBIB010000350.1:0-1753 GCA_964491575.1 uncultured Salinivenus sp.
GAACGACGGGCACGCCGCCCACCTCGTGAAGATCATTCATCACGCGCGAGCCGCCGGGCTGGAAGTCCCCGATCTTCGGCGTCCGCCGGCTAATTTCGTCGAATTCCTCGATCGAGAGGTCGACGTCGGCCTCCGCCGCCATGGCAAGCAGGTGAAGCACCCCGTTCGTGGAACCGCCCACGGCGACCTGCAGGGCAATCGCGTTCTCGAACGACTTTTTGCTGAGAAAGTCCGACGGCCGGCGCCGCTCCTTGACGGCGTCCACGGTTAGCCGACCCGTCTCGCGGGCCACTCTGTCGCGGGCCTCATCCACGGCGGGCGGGCCCGCGCTCCCGAGTGGTGCAAAGCCGATCGCCTCGCTAATCGAGGCCATCGTATTGGCCGTGAACATGCCGCCGCAGGAGCCGGCACCGGGGCAGGCGTGGCGTTCGATCTCGCCGAGCTCCTCCTCCGTCATCTGCCCTGTGGCGACCGCCCCGCACGCCTCGAAGACGTTCTGAATCGTGATGTCCTGTCCGCGGTGGTGGCCCGGCATGATCGAGCCCCCGTAGAGGAAGACGCTTGGAAGGTCGGCGCGGATGGCGGCCATCATCATGCCCGGCATGTTCTTGTCGCAGCCCCCCATGATGACGAGTCCGTCGAGCCGCTCAGCAAAAGCCACAAGCTCCACCGAGTCGGCGATGACCTCGCGAGAGATGAGCGATCCTTTCATGCCCTCCGTGCCCATCGAGATGCCGTCGCTGACCGTGATGGTGCCGAACTCGATCGGCGTCCCGCCTGCCTCGTTCAGGCCCTCGCGTGCCGCGTCCGCGATACGGTCGAGGTGCACGTTGCAGGGGGTCACGTCGGCCGCCGGGTTGGCGATGCCGATGAGCGGCTGGGCGAGGTCCTCGTCGTCGTAGCCCATCGCCCGGAACATGGCACGGGCTGGGGCGCGCTGCAGACCCTCGGTGACATCTTGGCTCTGGATTTTGGCGGAGTGGCCGTTTTGGGAGGACATTGGGAATGGGGGAGTGGGGGAAAGGGAGCGCGGGAGCTAGTTAGCAACCGACGAAGTCGTTCAGGTAGGGCAATTGATCGGCGGTTGCCTCCACCTCGTCCATATAGCTCTTCATGAGGGCAGTCGTGTCCCAGATGCCCTGCAAGAGCGCCTCGCGCTGCGACTCGTTGATGCTTACGTCGAGTGTCTCGTTGCCAACCGTGACCGTTTCCGCCTCTACATCAATCGTGAGTTCGAGCGCGGGATCGGCCTCTACTTGCTCCATGATCCATTTCACGGTCTCGGAGTCGGCCGTGGCGGTGGGGAGGCCAAGGGCCTGGCAGTTGCCGGCGAAGATCTCGGCAAAGGATTCCCCGATGAGGCCGTCGATTCCCCAGCGCATGAGCGCCTGCGGGGCGTGCTCGCGGGAGGAGCCGCAGCCGAAGTTTTCGTTCACCACCAGGATGGTGGCGTTCGGGTAGCGGTTGAACGGATGGTCGTTCAGGGTCCCGTCGTCGTCCCGACGCACGTCGTAGAAGGCGTACTCGCCCATGTTATCGAACGTTACTTCCTTGAGGAAGCGGGCGGGGACGATCTGATCGGTGTCGATGTCGTTGCCACGGACGGGGACGGCGGGGCCGGTGACGGCGGTTACGGTTTTGTCCGTTGTGGTGCTCATGTTCTATTATTCGTGATGCGTGAAACGTGATTCGTAAAGCTGCTTCTTTCTGAGCGATGAACTTTTCTGACTGGCAAGATCAAGTCCCTTCGTTA
>CAZBIB010000351.1:0-1728 GCA_964491575.1 uncultured Salinivenus sp.
AACTTCGAAGAACACGTGCGGCCCCACATCGACGAGGAGATGCACAAGTTTGTGACAATCGACATCGAGACAGGGGCGTCGTTTCTCTATGGGAGAAGACGAATCATCAGTCGATGAGCACGCCACACCACATCGCGATTGTCGTCCCCGACCTCACCCGCACGGGGGGGCTTGCCTCCGTGGCGCATTTTCTGGCGGGCGTCGTGGCAGACACCGATCGGTATACGGCCGATCTGATCTCCGTCGCGCTCAGTTCCTCCGACCGGGCCAGCGTGCAGCTCCGTCGTCCGCACACGTGGATCCGCGGCGTGCAGGTGCGCCCCGAAACGACCGACGGGACCTCGTACGACCACGTCGGCGCTGTGGCCTCGGAGATTGAGTACTGCCGGCACCAGCCCCGTTCGGCGCTTACAGAGCGTCTGAACGCGTACGACCTGGTGCAGGTGGTGGCGGGGTCGCCGGCCCGGGCCCACGTCGCCCGGACGGTGGACGTTCCGGTTGCTCTCCAGGTGGCCACGCTCGCCCGGGAGGAACGAACCTCTGCGCTCGCCGACGGGTGGCACCCGCTGGCCCTGTGGCGCCGGTTCATGCTCCGCGTCACCGACCGGTTGGACCACAGCGCCCTTCGCCACGTCGACGCGGCGTTCGTGGAAAACCAGTGGATGTACGACCACCTGACCGAGCACATGCCGGCGGACGACGTGGTCTTCGCGCCACCCGGGGTCGACACCGACCGGTTCACGCCCGGCGGGCCGCCCTCAGATGGAGACTACCTGCTGTCGGTGGGGCGGCTCGTCGATCCCCGAAAGAATGTCTCGCTTCTGTTCGAGGCCTACGCCCGGCTCTGCGAGCGGGAGCTAGACGTGCCGCCGCTCGTGCTGGCGGGCCTGTCCTCGCCGCCCCCCGAGGCGTGGGACATAGCCGACCGTCTCGGCATCCGCGAGCGCGTCACCTTCCACAAGGACGTGCCGGCAGAGACCCTTCCGGAGCTGTACCGGGACGCGGCGCTCTACGTCGTCTCGTCCGACGAGGAAGGGCTGGGCCTCACCATCCTGGAAGCGATGGCGAGCGGCCGCCCGGTGGTGAGCACGGCGTGCGGCGGGCCCTCTACCACAGTCGTGGACGGCGACACCGGGCTGCTAACGCCGGTGGGCGATCCGGCAGCGCTTGCCGAGGCCATGGCGACGGTGCTTCGTCATCCGGACCGGGCGGATGCGATGGGGGTGGCCGGTCGGGAGCGAGTCGTTGACTCGTTTTCGTTGGCGGCCACGGGACAGCGGTTTCTCGACGTCTACGATCAACTGCTTTCGGCCTCTGCATGACGGTGCTCCACGTAATGCCGAACGTGTCGCGGGCGTTCGGCGGCCCCACCGAGTCTCTGATCGGGTATGCGCAGGCGGCCCGCACCCAGGATGTGGATGTGCACGTGGCGGCCCCCGCCGTGTCGACAGGCGACGAAGCGTGGCTCCACCAGCAACTGCCCGACGCGACGTTTCACTTCTTCAACTCCGTGGGGCGGCACGCCTGGGTCGTGGCCCCCGGCCTCTGGGTGTGGCTGTGGCAACGCGGCAACTCGTTTGATGTCGTCCACGTCCACGGCCTCTTCAATCCCGTAAGCAGCCTGTCGGCCCGGATCAGCAGTGCGCGGGGCGTGCCCACCGTCATGCGCCCGTTCGGGACACTCTCCCGCTACACCTTCTCGCGGCGCTCGGCGCTCAAGCGGCTGTA
>CAZBIB010000352.1:0-1724 GCA_964491575.1 uncultured Salinivenus sp.
ACCTCGGGTCCTCGCGGGCACGCACGCTGCTGGAGCACTTTGCCGAGACGGTGGCCCTCCTCCTCGACGCCGATCGGTCCACGTCGGAGCCGTCTGGCGCGAAGAGCATCGACGCTTCTCCGTCCGAGCAGACGTCGAACGGATCGACGGAGGACCGTGCCGCCTCAACCGGGGTAGAGATCGAAGACCCGCGCCCGCGTCGCGAACTCATCGCAGAAGAGATAGAGGCGGCGCAGTCCGACTCGGAGAAGCTGGCCCTCGCCCTTGTGCACCTCAACCGAGCCGAGTCGATCGCTCGCCGGGGCGAGGAGGCCGTAGCCTCCGCCGAGCGCCTGTTTCAGGCACGCCTCGAACAGTTGGCCCCGAACCGGCGGGTCGAGCGCTTCGGTGAGCTCACGTACGGCATCTTCTTTCGGAAGGGAGCCGAGACCATCGAGCCGTGGATGGCGGAATTCGAGGCAAAGATGGCGCAGGAGGAGGGCGAGCTCGAAGGGGGCGTGAGCGTCGGGGTGGCCGTATGGGACGGAGAAAATCCGGAGGCGCTGCGCGCCGAGGCCACGAAGGCGCTGCGCGAGGCGTACGAAACTGGAACCTGCACGATCGTCACGTGACCAGCCCCTGAACCTGACGCCGCTCTCTGCTGTTTTAAAAGCAGACGTCTCGTCGTCTCTGTCGCCCAATCATCCACTGTCGCCATGCCGATGACCGACACGTCACCGCGCATCACACACGTCTCGTGGGGACAACTCGAAATTGAAAACGGAGCCGAGAACGGCGCCCAGTCCTTCAAGGATGCGAAGCTGTACCCGGGTGGGGCCCGGGCGTGGGACTGGAACGAAACGGGCACCTCGCACACCCCCGGCATTCAACCCGCCGACGTGGAGGAACTCCTAGAGCACGGAGCGTCGGTCGTGGTCCTGTCCCAGGGCATGAACCGGCGCCTCCAGGTAAAGTCCGAAACGCTCGACATGCTCGACGAGGCCGGCGTGGAAACCCACGTGCTGCAGACCAAACAGGCCGTAGAGCGCTACAACGAGTTGCAGGAAGCGGAAAAGCCGGTCGGCGGGCTGTTTCACTCGACGTGTTAGTTCGTCGTCTGGGCTCATTTTCCAGATGCTGGTGCCTTCGTCTAAGCCTGCTGCTGGGAAAAATCGTGATGCGTGACGCGTGAAGAATGTGCCGTGAAGGGAAGTAGACCTCACCCCGACAGCAGCCGGGACCGCTGGTCGGCCTCAATCGTTTCGATGTGCAGCCAACTCGTTCCCAACGGGAAGCGTGTAGATTCCCTGTTCGCGACAGAGCCCCGGCCCGATGCACCTGCACAGCCCCGACTGGACGGACCCCTCCCTTGAGTCCGAAGCGCCCGCGCCGGCAGTGCAGATCTGGCGCCTTCGCCTGAGCGATCTCGACGACGACCCGCTGGAGACGCTTCGCCCGCTCACCGTTCCGTCCGAGCACGCCCGGGCGCGCCGCTACCAGTTCGATGCCGACCGGCACCGCCACCTCGCCGGTCGGGCTCTGGTCCGCCTCGTCCTCTCCCGCCGATACGAGTGCGATCCCCGAGTTTTCTCCCTCACCGACGGTCCCCACGGCAAGCCCCATCTGCAGGAGCCGCCGGAGGCTGACCGCCCCCCCCTCCACTTCAACGTCGCACACACGGCCGACGTGGTCGTCGCGGCATTCAGCCGAACGCATCCGGTGGGCATCGACGTGGAGTCGCAGCA
>CAZBIB010000353.1:0-1686 GCA_964491575.1 uncultured Salinivenus sp.
AGCAGATTCAGACGCGGACCGACCAGTACGACATCCTGGCGATGCCGAATCTCAACGGCGACTACCTGTCCGACGCCTGCGGGGCTCAGATCGGCGGACTCGGCGTGGCCCCGGGGGCCAACTTTGGCGATGCCGCCTGCCTCGCCGAGCCGGTCCACGGCTCAGCGAACAAGTACGCCGGTCAGGACAAGGTCAACCCGTCGGCGCTGATTCTGTCGGGCCGGCTGATGTTCGAGTACATGGGCTGGAACGAGGCCTCCGACGTGATCTTCGATGCCCTGGAAACGACGATCGGCCAGAAGCGCGTGACGTACGACTTCGAGCGCAATCTAGAGGGCGCCGAACTCCTCAAGTGCAGCGAGTTCGGGCAGGCGGTTGTGGAGAATATGGGGTAGCGCTCGATGCGCTTGCGCGTCTGGACGGCTTGAGGGTGGACGTGCGGACGTGAAAACAATTTTCCGCTCCTGGCGGCATCTGGCGATCCGCGGTGCCGCTTTTTTGTTTGCCTATCCCCTGAGTCCTTACGGCGCCCTCGCCGATTGGGAATGGCGAGGCAGAGGGGCCAAACTGAGTGGATCAGTGTCGTATGGATCGCCGTCCAAACTCCACGACTCGGCGTTCCCGTCCGACAGCGTTATGGCCTCCTCCCTCTCCACCCTCGCCGACAGGCTTACCAAGCGCCTGGAGCAGCCCCTGCCCGGCCACGAGGCCCACTTGACCATGGCGCCTCGGTACCCTGCACGCCGTGCGGACCTGTCGGTGAACGAGCGAGACTGCCGGGAAGCCGGGGTCCTCGTCCTCCTGCTCCCGTATGAAGATGATCCGGCGATGGTGCTGACGGTCCGCCGCGAGCACCTGCCCGACCACGCGGGTCAGATTTCGTTTCCGGGAGGGCAGCGCGAGAACAACGAATCGCTGCCCGAAACGGCCCTCCGTGAAGCCGAGGAAGAAATTGATCTGCCTCCGGCCTCCGTCCAGGTGCTCGGTCGCCTGACGCCCCTCTACATTCCCCCCTCCAATTTCTGCGTGCATCCGTTCGTCGGCAGCATCGACGCCGTGCCCGACCTTCGCCCCACGGACGCGGAAGTGGAACAGGTGCTCCAGGTCCCCCTCGCTCACCTCTTGAATCCGGCCACGCGACAGACGGAACTGCGGCAGCTGGACGGCTCAGATGTAGAGGTGCCCTACTACAACGTGGCGGGGCATACGGTGTGGGGCGCCACGGCGATGATGCTGGCTGAATTCCTGGCGGTGGCGCACGACGTGGTGGAATTGGACGAGTAGCTCGCCACCCGCTCTCTAACAGATCCTCGGGAGCGGATCCCCGACAAGCATGTCGATAATGCGCGTCCCGCCGTAGCTGCTGACGGACAGCACCGACCGAGCCGGTTCTTCGCGCATTTCGCCGATGACCACGGCGTCTTCGCCCCCAGGGGTTTCGCGGAGCGCGTCGAGGGCGTCCTTGGCGTAGTCCGATGACACAACGGCCAGGAACTGCCCTTCGTTGGCAATGTGGAGAGGATCGAGGCCGAGGATCTCGCACGCGCCCCGAACCGCCGGGTGGAAGGGGATTTGTTCTTCGGACACCACGGCCCCCAGCCCCACGTCTTTCGCAAGCTCATTTAGTGCCGATGCAACCCCGCCCCGCGTGGGATCGCGCATCCATTTGATCCCGGGCGCCGCCCC
>CAZBIB010000354.1:0-1669 GCA_964491575.1 uncultured Salinivenus sp.
GGTACGACGACTTCGTGAGCGGGTAGACCACCGTCTTGATGAGAACGGCCATCAGGATGACGACGATGCCGTAGGGAAGTCCCGCTGCAAGCCACGACGGCAATCCCCAGGCTTGAACCGTTGACGTGGGCAGCCCTCCTCCGAGATAGGTGAGCATGGGGATGTACAGATACTTGGCGAGCGGTTTGGTAATCCACTCGAACCAGTCCCACCCGTAGTCCACCATGCCGTACAGGCCCCGATCGTAGTCGGCCAAGCTGTAGTAGTCGATGGGACCCGCGTAGAGATGGAACTGGTCGACTTCCGACTGGCCCCGCGGGCGAGGCAACTGAATGCGGCCCGTCAGATTTTTGATGTCGACTCCACCTCCAGCCTGCGCCACCTTGTCACCGATGAGTGTGGCGCCGCGTGCGTGCTCGGGATTGTCCGGCATGAGGGCCGCGGTGAAATACTTGTTCTTGACCGCCATCCACGAAACCTCGCCGTCGACCCGCTTCTCGCTGTGGTCGTTGCTCGACAGCGTGACGCTCTCGATGACACCCCCATTCTGGGCATAAAGGCCGCTATACTGCAACTCCTGCTCATCGTCCCCACCTTCGGAATAGGGCACGCCGCCGTGCCATGCAATCTCGTACCCTTCGGTGGATACGAAACTGGCCGGGTTCACCTGCTGGATGGACAGGCCGAGGTCGTAGTTGTCCGGGTGGAACGTGTAGGTTTGGCGGAGCGTGCCGCGGCCCAGCTCCGTCTCGAACGTGAGAGAGAAGGACTCATCTTGCACCCGGACCGTGTCGGCATCCGTGTTGGTCGAAAAGTAGAGCGACCGGGTGTCGACCTGGCGGCGGGTGGGCGTGGTGAACGACAGCGAGAGGGTGCCCCCGGCCGTGGTGTCGACGATCTGTATAGGGTCCTGCTGGTTGAACTGATCGTACTCCTTGAGCGTGAAGCGCTGGATGGTGCCGCCCTTTGTGGACAGGACGGCCGTGTAGAGGTCCGTCTCCACCACGACGTCGCGGGCCGTTCCCTCCAGTGCAGCGGCCGTCACGGAATCTGCTTTCGGAGGCTCCGGGGCCGCCTGGTCGGGCGTGGCCTCGGTTTGAGCGTCGGCCGTGGGCCGGGTCGTGTCGGGCGACCGGTCGGCGGGAGCCGTGTCCGCCGCGGCACTCGGCTGTTCGGTCTGCTGGGTGGTGTCGCCCGGTGCCGCGGTTTGTTGCTGCTGGGGCGGGGGGCTAAACCAGAACATCCAGGCAAACATGATGACCGCGACGAGGATGGTCGCGATAATCACGTTGCGCTGATCTTCCGGCGCGGGCTTGTTGCGAAGCGGAGAAGCCAAGGGACAAGGAAAGATTGATGAATGCAAGCACACGCCGCCTCCGTGAGCAGGGCCCCTTCCGGCCCTCGCTCCGCCGGACGACGGAATCGGTACAACAATAAGATACGAACGGCCCTCCCCGACGTGCCGACGAGCATTTCAAAATCGGCGTAGAATTTCTAGGGCTGAGGCGTCACGTCCGGTTGCCCTCCTTCGCAAACGAATCGGCGACGCGCTGCATGGCTTGTGGCAGGTCGCGCTCGATGCAGGCGTCGGCCTGGTCGGGCGCACCCCGGAAGAGAATCATGACGATGAGCGCGTCGGGGCGACATACAAAAGGGTCTACCAGGGTGT
>CAZBIB010000355.1:0-1526 GCA_964491575.1 uncultured Salinivenus sp.
TTCTGGAGGGTGCGGGCCTTGGCGTCGGACTCGACCAGGAGGAGGTTCATGCGCGATCCTCGGGTGCCCATTGCCTTCCAGAGAGGCGAGCCCGGCGTTACGACTCGCCTCGACGGATTCCTCTCACAAGGCTGGCATCCCCGGCGGACGCAGCGCAATACGTGGGACCATACGGGAGGGGCGGTATCATGCCCTGAACACCCGGGACGCCCGAAGACCGCGTTCTCGACCGCATCCGCCAGGACCACCCGGGCGTCCCGTTCCTCGAGGTTTCCGGTGGGTGGCAACGGAGGAGTCCCTTCAGGTGGCCTGCCCGACGCCACCGCCGTTGCGCTCCCACCCACATCGGGAAACGATGATGGAGCGGAACGACCGGCGGCGTAAGGGGATCAGGCGACGGTCCTGGCGAATCACTCCCCCACGGTTCCCTCGACCTACCCGCGCCGCACCCCCCATCAACACCGGAGAGACTCCGATGCCTGCTCGCCACACGCTGCTCGGCAGCCTCGAGGCCGACTACCTGTTCGGCAGCGAGACACGCCGAATCGAGTTTGTCGTCATCGAAGACGGCATGGCCGAGCTCAACGACTACTGCGTGACGGTGCTGGAGGCGCTCCGCCAGGAGCACGAGCGGCGTGTCGCCGCCTCCCGGAACTACCTCAAGGCCGACGACGGGCTCCTGATCGGGAATTTCGAGAAAGCGTTCGAGGAGGACGGGGATGACGGAGAAGAGACGCCCGTCATCCTCCGATGGCAGTGGTTCCAACCCGTCGTGACCAGGGCGATGTGCCTCGTGATGCTGGGCGCGTTCGTGGAGAAGGCGTTGTGGTCGCTCGCGTTGTTCGTCGTCGACGATCCGGACGAGGAGCCCGGCGAGGCGAAAGTGGATCGTTACCTGGGAATCCTCCGGACCAAGCACGACCGGCCCTTCGAAGAGCCCGCCGACTTCCAACGCCTTCGGGAGCGCTGCCGATCGCTGCGGACGGCGTTGGCCGAGGGCGAGTGGACGACGATCACCGACACCATGGAAGGGATCGAGCTCAGCGCTTCGTTTCGAGCGGCGACCGAGTTCTTCGAGATCCTGGAGCAAGCCTATCTGCTGGAGGAGACGTGAAGGAGGCAGCGACGTGACGCGATCCGACCCGAGGCTGGCGCCGCTGGCCGGCGGGTTCGAGTTGTGTCCCGAGTTTTGTGGAATCGAGGCGAGGCGGGGCACTCGGGCGGCGGGGTGACCCCTACTTAGAAACGACCATCGTCTCCCGCCAGGTTGGAGGTGCTCTCACCACAGAGTCCTCCGACCAGGCGGGAGACGACGTTCCACAACTTGCAGAGCTTGATTCCTGAGTCGCACAGCGCGGAAAGGTAGCGGATGAGTAGTTCGGCAGCGGACGGTGGACATTTACATAAGCTCGTAAGAATGGTTGTCGTAGCCGGTTCCATGGCCGTCGTCATGATCACGTACGACGCTGCGTGGGCGTGGGTAGCACCCACGGCGTTCGTCGAGGCCGGCTACGGCAACATTGGAG
>CAZBIB010000356.1:0-1517 GCA_964491575.1 uncultured Salinivenus sp.
CGACGCGGGCCTGACGGGGCCAATGCTGGCGGCTCTGCTCGATCTGCCGTACGCGGCAAACGTCGTGGACATTCAGCTGGAAGGGGAGGGGCTCGTCGTAGAAAGACAGGGAGATGCGGGCAGTGAGATCATCGAACTCCCGTCGCCGTGCCTCGTCACCTGCTCCAACGACATGAACGAGCCCCGCATCCCGAAGCTGAAGGGCATCATGGCGGCGAAGAAGAAGCCCGTCGACGAGCATCCGGCCGAGGAATTCGGCGGGGCTTCCAAGACCGCGACGACGACCGTCGGCTACGAGCCGGTCCCGGAGCGCGAGCCGGGGACGATGCTGGAGGGAGAACCGGAGGAGATGGTCGAGGCGCTGGTTCAGCGGCTCGACGATGGGAACGTCTTGTAGGGTTTTCGTGTGGGCGTGTGGGAGTATGGGAGTCTGGGCGGGATGACGCCGCTGCATCCATGCTGACGGGTTCGCGTATCCTCTGCGATTTCAATTGAGTGATGACGCTACGCACCAACTTTTCTTCTATGTCCACCTTGCTGACGGTTGTCCTGCCGAACGATGGGGAGGTGAAGCGCGCCGATCAAGAAGTGCTCACGCGCTGCCGGACGCTTGCTGAATCGAACGGGCACACGCTAGCCGCCGCGATTCTCGCTCCCGACCCCGAGGCCCATGTGGAGGCGGTCGAGCGCTTCGGCGCCGAGGCGATCTACACGGTTGAGGCTCCGATCTTCGCGGAGTCGCATCTGCGGCCGCTCCTTGATGCTCTTACCGCTGTTGTCGACGAGGTCGATCCCCGGGTGGTGGCCTTCTCGTCGTCCGAGACCGTGGGGGAGCTTCTGGGGGCGCTGGCGGTGCGCACCGACGCGGCGGCGCTGCCGGAGGTGACCTCGTTTGAGCTCAGCGAGGACGGGGGCGTCGACGCGGTGCGGCCCGTGATGGCGGCGAAGGCGATGGCGCGAACGCAGTCCACGACTGCCCCCACGCTCGTCTCGGTGCGTGCTGCGGCGTACGAGGCGGAGGAGCATCCGGTCGATGCAAATGTCACTCCCATTTCCTTTTCGTTCGACGAGAGCGATCTGCGTCGGCGGGTGCGCGAGACGGTGACCGCGGTCGCGAGCGACGTCAACCTGAGCGAGGCGCGCATTGTGGTGGCGGCGGGGCGCGGTGTGGCGGACGAGAAAGGCAAAGAGCTGATCGAAGAACTGGCCGACGTACTGGATGCAGGAATTGGGGCCTGTCGGCCGATGGTGGAAGAGGGGCATTTCCCCGCCACCGCTCAGATTGGGCAGACTGGCAAGGTCGTGGCGCCCGACCTTTACATTGCCGTCGGCCTCTCGGGTGCCATTCAGCACGTGGCGGGCATGAAGGACAGCCGTGTCATTGCGGCCATCAACAAGGACGCTGACGCGCCGATCTTTGACTACTGTACCTATGGACTGGTGGGGGACCTGTATGACATTTTGCCGCCGTTGATTGAGGAGTTGAGGGATCGTGGCTAAGGGCTATGGGCTTCTGG
>CAZBIB010000357.1:0-1512 GCA_964491575.1 uncultured Salinivenus sp.
CGCAGGCCCTCTACGAGGCGGCCGACGAGAGCGCCACGCGCATGCTCGACGACGAGATGACGGAGCGCTGCGTGGAGCACATCGATCAGACCAAGGAGGAGCGCGACTCGCTCGGCGGGGTCTACGAGGTGGTCGTCACAGGTGTGCCGCCCGGCCTCGGCTCCTACGTCCACTGGGACCGCCGGCTCGACGGGCAGCTCGTGCAGGCCATCTGCTCCATTCAGGCCCAGAAGGCAGCCGAGGTGGGCGACGGCTTCTTCAACGCGCGGCGCCGTGGGTCCCAAGTTCACGATCCCATCGAGCCCCGCGAAGACGGCGAGTGGGCATACCCGCGCCGGACCAACCACGCGGGCGGCACCGAGGGGGGCACGTCCACCGGCATGCCCCTCATTGTGCGCGGCTACATGAAGCCAATTCCCACTCTCATCAAGCCGCTCGACTCGGTGGACACCGCCACAGGCGAGCCACAGCCCACGCGCTATGAGCGGAGCGACATCACGAGCGTGCCGGCTGCCTCCACCGTCGCCGAGGCCACCGTCGCCTACACGGTCGCCAACGAGTTCCTCCGAAAATACGGCGGCGACTCCGTGCCCGAAATCCGGCGCCACGTGGAGGCCGACCGGGAGGCCAAAACCAGGGCGACACGCAGCGAAGACGCGACTGGGGATTGAGCGTGCGATGAGTGCATGGACGAAAGGGCGTGTGGGAGCGCGGGCGTATTGACGTTCTGTCCCGATAGAACCGCAAGAGCAGTCCGCTATCGTTAAGATTCGGCTGCCCTGAGGACGGCCCAAGTGCTTTTCCGTCGGTTGCTGCGGCCTGCCGCACACACGTAACCAACCCGTGTCGATACGGGGTGAACTCCCTGCGTCGCAGGAGCGTTGTTGCGGTCCCTCGTCTACTGGCCTCTTTTCTCTCCCCACATGAGCTGGATCGATCGCCTCGTCCGCCGCGACGATGCTACGCTGAATGGCCGCACCGAACCGCTTCCCGTCGGACCGGAGTCGCCGCACGCCGTCGTCGTGGGCGCGGGCTTTGGGGGGCTCGCGGCGGCGATTCGGTTGCGCGTGCGCGGCTTCCGCGTGACGCTCGTCGACCGCCTCGCTCAGCCGGGGGGCCGCGCCCGTGTGTTCGAGCAGGACGGATTCACGTTCGACGCCGGGCCCACCGTCATCACCGCGCTGTTTCTCTTCGAAGAGCTCTGGTCCCTCTGCGGGCGCGATCTGTCGGACGACGTGGACCTCGTGCCCGTCGACCCCTTCTACCGCATCCGCTTCAATGACGGCACGACCTTTCGCTACACCGGCGATGCGGACGAGATGGAGGCGGAAATCGCCCGCTTCGCACCAGAGGACGTGAAGGGGTACCGCCGCTTCCTGAAGAAGAGCGAGGAGATCTTCGAGATTGGCTTCGAGGAACTCGGGCACGTCCCATTCCAGAACCTGATGGACATGCTACGCATCGTGCCGGCGATGATGAAGCTGGAGAGCCACCGCACGGTGCACAGCCTCG
>CAZBIB010000358.1:0-1510 GCA_964491575.1 uncultured Salinivenus sp.
GTGGAGGGCACGAGCAAGAAGAGCGACAAGCAGCTCTTCGGCCGCACGGACACGAACAAGGGCGTTGTCTTCGACCGCGAGGACTACAAGCAGGGCGATTACGTAAAGGTGTGCATCGACGACTGCACCTCCAGCACACTCCTGGGCACCGCCCTCGAAAAAACCACGCTCAAGGAGGCGGCCCGGACCGATTCGATCACGACGGAGCCGGCCATGGCCTAACTCCTGCGATGAGGCTCATCTACTACCCGGACATCGATACGGTCGACCTTCACTTTGCGTCCCCAAGGAAGGGGCACGCAGAGAGAGCGGAGCGAGGCGCAACAGGAGAAGAAAGGGCGTTTGAGACCGTCGAGAAGTCTCAGCCTGTTGAGGTAGAAACGCGCGAGGCGGACCAGTCCGGACAAACGTTGGCCCACTACAGAGAGGATCGCCTGGAGGAATTGACGATCGAACACGCGAGCCGTCGCGCCCCGGCGGCGTGGGGAGTCGAATCGCTCCGACGCGAAGCGGCGCAGGTGGCCGCTACGACCGGACGCCTCGTCGAGTCCGTTACGTACGATCTTCTCCGGGACCGCACGTCGTTTCAGACAGGGGACCTGAGACCTAAATCCCCTCACACGTCGGACGATGCCGTGCGGGCCTTCAATCAAATGATCGACGAGGCCAAAACGAGCTCGGCTGCTGCCTAACGCAGCTGCAGGGGGAGAACGGCCGAAGGGACCAGCGTGGTCACACAGCACGTCGTGAACTCATCCCGTCCGGGCGCCTACACGTCCTGTTGACCTGCCGCCCGACCTCGCCCCTCCGCCCCCTGCATGACGCTCGCCCAGTCGTCCCGGCTTCGGCTCGTCACGTTCTCGGCGCTCTACCTCGTCCAGGGCATTCCCACCGGGTTCATTACCATCACCCTCGCCGCCCTCCTGGCCGAGCAGGGCTACTCGGCAGGCGCCGTGGCCGCCCTGATGACGATCAACTACATCCCCTGGGGCATCAAGGTGCTGTACGGTCCGTGGCTGGACCGCCACACCCACTCCGACATGGGCCGCCGCCGACCCTGGATCCTGGGGGCCCAAACCGGCATGCTCGTGTCGCTGGGCGTCCTGCTGGCCGTACCCGGCGTGCGCAGCGTGGGACTCGTCCCCATCGCGTTCATCATCTTCGTCTACAACCTCTTCGGGGCGCTGCAGGACGTGGCAACCGACGCCCTCGCGGTGGACCTTCTGACGCCCGACGAGCGCGGCTTTGTGAGCGGGGCCATGTGGAGCAGCAAGATCGGCGGCATCGCCATCGGCGGAGCGGGCATGAGCATGGTGCTCAGTCAGTATGGCTGGCGCCCCGCCATCGCCGTCCAGCTCGTGTTGTTGCTGATTGCCGTGGGGTTTCCGCTGCTCGTGCGGGAGCGCACCGACGAGCAATACTGGGCCTTCCCGTTCCAGAACTCGTCCGTCCCGGCGGATCCGGCAGGGCCCTCGTCCCAGCGAAGCGTCCGCGACATCGTGGGGCAGCT